>UROZ01000016.1 GCA_900549655.1 uncultured Collinsella sp. | reverse complement strand
GCACATGTGCGGATGAATGTGGGAAGTGTTCGGATGAAGTTGATAATCAAGGCGTGCAAATCGATGCGAAAGGCGGTCCTTCGGGGCCGTCTTTTTTGTACGCGGCGGGGTATCATGGATGGGAAAAGCCGATAGCGGCAGAGACCGAGAAAGGTGACCACTTATGGCAGACGTCGACAACAGGAACCGTAACCGCAGGTCCAACCGAGCGGGTCAGCCCAATCCCAAGCGCGAGGCCCGTGCCAAGGCCGCCGAGCGTCACGTGGCAACTGTGTCCGAAGCGTGCGCCAAGGATATCGAGCGTTCGCTTGCCGGTGTTCGCGAGTTTGACGGTATGCCTGCCGGCTTTGTCTCGGCGATGAAGGCCAAGGTTCAGAGTGCTGTGGCCACCGAAGAACAGGTTGCCGAGGACGTCGAGGGCGCGGAGGCTGCCGAGGTCGAGGCAGCGCTTGAGCCCGTCGAGGAGCCTGCCGAGGAAATCGCCGAAGCTGAGTCCGCGCCTGCTGAGGAGCCCGCTCCGGTTCTGCCCGAGGTCACCGTGCTCGATGCCTCCGCCACGCAGGCCATCCTGGACAACGGTCGTGGCTATGCGCAGTTCTGCGACATGGCCGTGCTCGCCTTTGCCTCGTTCACCAATCCGGGCGGTGGCTATATTCAGGGTTATCTGGGCCAGGAGGCCACGCTGTGCGCCGATTCGTATCTGTACAACGTTCTCGATAAGCAGCGCAAATGGTACGGCGAGAACCGTCGCCGCAACATCAACTGCGAGCTTTACCGAAACCGTGCGCTGGTGGTGCCTGCGGTGCGCTTCGACCGCAACCACGTGCATGCATACGCCGACGTGATCGTGGCCGCCGCGCCCAACGTTAAGCGCGCCCGCCAGGAGTATCGCGTGAGCGACGATGCTCTGCTGGATGCCCTGCGCGACCGTATCCGCTTTGTGCTTGCCATCTGCGACGAGCTAGGTCGCGAGAAGCTCGTGCTGGGCGCTTGGGGCTGCGACAACAACGGCTTTGACGCAGAGGCCGTGGCCGAGCTCTTCCGCAAGGAGCTCGCGTCGGGCGACTTTAAGGTCAAGCAAGTCTTCTTTGCCGTGCCTTCTACGCGCTGGGATGAGGATTTTGCCAAGTTCGAGCACGTGCTGGCAAACTTCCCCGAGCGCAACGAGGAGTCCTATGCCCAGGTTGCCGCTCGCGCTGCGGCAGCTCGCGCCGCCGAGCAGATCCAAGCTGCTACCGAGGATGATGAGGACGAGGACGACTGGCGCAAGTACCTGTAATCGGTACGTGCTGACAGATGGGTCGAGCCGGCGGGAGAGGCTGCTTCCGTCGGTTTTTTACTGAGCGAGGGGCTTACGATGAAAAACGTTCTATGCTTTGGCGACAGCAACACCTATGGTTACGATCCGGCGGGCATGCGCGACGGCACCGCGGTGCGCTATGCGCAGGATGTGCGCTGGTGCGGCGTGGCCCAACGTGACTTAGGCGAGGGCTGGCATGTAATTGAAGAAGGCCTCAACGGCCGCACGACGGTACGCGACGACATGTGCCATCTGAACACCAATCTTAACGGCATCCGCGCACTGCCGATGCTGCTCGAGGCCCATAAGCCGCTGGATGCGATCGTTATTATGCTGGGAACTAACGATTGCAAGACGGTCTTTGGTGTGACGGCCTCCGATATTGCCCGTGGCACCATGGCGCTGATTCGCGCGGTGCGTGCATTTCCCTGGACCAATGCTGCACCCTGCCCGCGTATTCTGCTGATGGCACCTATCAAGATCAAGCCGCAAATCGCCGATGTATATATGACCGATTTTGATGAGCGTTCCGTCGAGGCCTCGGAGCATTTTGCTGAATACTATGCGCACGTAGCCGAGCAGTTTGGCTGCGACTTTTTGAATGCAGCGGAGTTTGCCGAGCCGGGCGATATCGACTATCTGCATATGATGCCCGAAAGCCATGAGAGCCTGGGTCACGCCGTGGCGGCCAAGCTCCAAGAGATGCTCGGAGAGTAGCGCGACCCCAAGCCACCACAGAAGTTTCCCTTGTGGTGGCTTGTTTCGTTGCTTTGTCTCGATCTGTGACAGTTGTAAGGCCGAAAACGGGCTAGATGTTACAGATTAAGATTATTTAGGCCGATATCGGTCGTTTGTCTCGATCTGTAACATCTAGGGTCGATTTTGCCGAGTTACTGTTACAGATCGAGATTTTCTTCTCTGCGGAATTTGAATGTCTCAATCTGTAACAGGTGAGCCGAAAAATGGGCTCTAACTGTTACGGATCGAGATGTTTGTGGGAACCACCGCAAAGGTGCCTGTCCCCTTTGCGGCGGTTTTGGGCTGCGAATCTTAATACTGCCACTATTAACAGCGCCCGTTTTACCTGCTGGTTTGTTGGGAAATATCCCAATTTATCCCAAGTGCGTCGCAAACGGAACGCGCCACCTGCTCGCGGGAGGGGCGAATATAATGCCGCCCGGACACGCCCGGCAGGGAGTGGCCCATGAGCATCTCCATGAGGTCCCAGGGCATGTGCAGCTCCATCTCGCAGATGGTACGCCATGAGTTGCGGAGGTTCGACCACGGGATGTGCTCGATGCCCTCGGCTGCGCACCACTTCTTCCATCTATGATTGCACATCCCTCGGTTCATGGGCAGTCCGTCCCCGCGATCTGCTAGCCACTCGGAGCCTGCCGCGCGGCGCTCGTCTGCAATATCGAGCAGACGCTCGGCGGCATCCGGCAGTACCACGACTGTGCGTATGGACTTCCGCGTCTTGAGTACGCCGTCCGCCGTGGGCTCGATGCCCGCTTGCTCCATCTGGCGCACGAGGTCGACCGTCGCGAGCGTTGTGGATTCCGCCGCGAACGACAGAACCTCGTCGGTGCGGATGCCCAGCGATTCGCCCGAGCGGCACGATCCGAAGCATGCCATGATGAACGGCGCCTCGAGCGAGGTCCCGTGTAGGCGCTCCAGGATGTCCTTGGCTTCGGCAAGCGTGTACAGGCGCTTGGAGCGCTCGCGCGTCTTGCGCGTGGGCATGGTGTATTTCACGGTGGCGGCAAACGGGTCGATGGGCAGCACGACGAAGCCCGACACAGTGCCGTAAATCTTGCGCAGGGTGAGTAGGGCGGTGTCCGCCGTCGCTGCGGGGAGAGTCAGGAGCCATTCCTGCAGGTGCACGGGGCGCAACTGGTCGACCGGCATTGAGCCCCATGTGGGGCCGACGTAGTTCGCCCACGACCTTGTGACGAGGCTGCGGGTGTTCGGCGCGAGCGTGCCCGCCGCGACCTGTGCCGCCATGGTCGGCTCGAGCCATGTGCCGTATGCCTGGGCGATGGTCGGCACCGGCTTGTCATCGGCACGCTCGACGTGGATGCGGTCGAGTTCGGTGCATGCCTCGCGATAGGTGCCGTATACCGTCTTGGTTTTGCGCTTGCGTCCGCACGGCGTGTTCTCCTGCCATCGGAGGATGTATTTCTTGCCACGCTTGACCTCGGTGATTGAACCCCACGCGCGGCGCCTCTGCTTGCGTGTCATATAATGTCCCTAGGTTGCCCGGAGCTATCTCCGTGTTACTCCGGCATCCTTGTTGTCACCCCACCGCGCCAAGGTTCCAGCCATGCGCGGTGGGGTTTCTTTTTTGCTGCCGTTAGTCCATCTTTTATGACGGACTAACGGCTACGCGATTGCGTGGCGCTTGGGTCTGCCCGAGCGGGGCGTGTCGGTCAGGCGCGCTGCTATGCTCTCCACGGTCACGTAGGTGCGGCGGCCCTTGCGGTAGCCCGTGAGGATCCCCGAGTCGAGCATGTGGGTGATCCTGCCGGGGGAGACGGAGAGCCTGCGCGCGGCCTCGGCCGCCGAGACCGTCTCGCCCTCCACGATGTATCCCTCGTCCGTGGAGAAGGCGACCATCATGGAGAGCCCGCCGTCTGCGGGCTCGATGAACTCGGGCTCAGGCACGGCAAGACCGTCCTTTACGAGCGCGGCCACGTAGGTGCTCGCCGCGTCCACGGACTGCTCGGCGGCCTCGGCAATCGTGTCGCCGCAGGTGAAGCATCCCGGTAGCGAGGGAAACTCCACGTCGTAGCCGCCGTCCTCGTCGGGCGTGAGCACCGCCTGGTAAACGTATGTCTTCATATCTTTCGACCCCCAAGGGGGCGGGGCTAGAGCCACCCCGCCGTCTTAGCTATTTTTCGGTACGTCCCTATCGGTATCTCCTTCTTGGAGGTGGGCACGCTGATCTGGACCCCGTCCTTTCGCGCGACCACGTGGCTGCCCTTGCCGGTGTAGAGCGTCCAACCCTCCTTCTTGAACCGCTTGAGCACCTGCGCGGGCTCTTGCTCCTTGGGCATCTCTCCTCCTTTCGGCAATTTAATTATAAACAGTTGATAGTTAGCAATCAAGTAAACTAGCAAGTATTTACAGTTTTAAAATTGACCACACGGATCCGCCAAGATTGCCGCACGGGGTTTCTTTATGTCTAATGGTCTTTGCGCCGCAGCCATAGGTCGAGCATGCCGAGCAGGTGTTTGGCGATATCGAGGACGCAGCAGGCGCATGCGAGCAGCGTCGCGGATGCCATGTCCTCGCCGCCGAGCAGCAGGTAGCTCAGGAACCAGAAGGCGTAGAACGTCAGGAACGGGTGACGGGCCGCGACCGCGAGCGTCTGCTCCCGGTCGGACATGGGCCTGACCTCCGTACGCTCGGCGACCATCCTGCGCGCCACCTCGACTTTGAGGGCGTGCATCTCGCCATCCTGCGACGGGCGGTCCATCTGATCGAGCAGCTTCAGAATCTCGATATCCCTGTCCACGGTATGTCCCCTCTCTGCCTGCGATGGCCTTGCGATCACAGCTACGATGATAGTCGCAGCCGCGCCGATGAGAGACGATGCGATGGCACTGTCGACCTCCATGCTGCCTCCTGTCCACAAGTTTGTATCACGTGCCCGCCCATTTTCGTGGGGTTACGAAAATGGGGGAGTAGCTGGCCTTTCGGTGTGCCCGTTGGAGGTTTTTCCGGAAAAACCGAAAAAACCTAGCCGTGCCGCGGGTCATAATCGTGATGAACACCATTCCCGCTTCTGGAGGTACCCATGGCTCGCTATAGCGTCGGCGCGTACACGTACGAGGACGACTCCGTCATCCCGCAGATCTTCGACGAGGTCACGGGTGCCCCTGTCGCCCTTGGCTCCAAGCTCATCTCCCGAGAGCGCTGGGACACCGTTACCGTCGAGGCAATGGGCGTCCGCCTGGTGAACGGGTCCTTGGTTCCGTTTGTCGATGCGAGCATGGATGCGGCCAACCTGTTCGAGTACAAGATCAACGCCGAAAAGTCCCCGGACACCGGTGAGTGGGTTCTTGCCGGGTACTGGGCTGTATCCTAGGCGCCGAAGAGCTTCGCGAGTGCACCGAGGGCAAGCAACGCCTTGGGTACGAGGTCTGCGCTCTTCGTCGCAAGCTCGATGACTTTTGCGACGTGTTCGGCGAACCCCGTCTTGTTCTTCGCCTCGGCTGCCATGCGCGCCCGTGACAGCGCCAGCTCGAGTGCCTCTTTCGTCTCGTTGTCGAGGACGGGGTCGTTGCCGATTTCAGCCACCGCCTGGCTTACCTCTACAGAGACGTCCGCCGTCGCCGTGGCCTGTGAGACGCTGCTGGAGCTAACCGTCGTGCCGTTTCCGCTGTTCGTGAGCGTGGCCATGTTTGCCACGAGCCACCCCTTCGCACGCTTCACGCCATTCAGTGTCTTGTCCCCGGGGATTGCCGACGATCCGGTGCGCATGAGTGAGAAGGAAAACCCTTCCATCTGCAGCATGAGGTCGTCGATGTGTTCCTGGGTGCTCTCACCGTAGTCTCCCGCAGCGATGCAGCCGCACTCGTAGATGAGATCCTCCACGTGCGTCTCCGCTAATGATTGAGACATTGTTATTACTCCTTCCCATAAATGAATTGAATAACGCGGCCTACGCGGACCTTACTTGATCCGCTTTCAGCCCTTCTCGTCTAGTCAAATACCAGATAGAGCTTTGTCTGGTCGGTGCCGTCTTGGTAGTAGTCCCGCATATAGATGGCACGGCACGGTCTTTCCCTGTTTGCGGAGATCTGCTTGTAAGCCTCGATGCTCCTGGCGCTAATCTCTACGAGCGGATTGCCGTCGGCGAGCACTTTGATATGAGGCTTTGCCGACGAGCCCTTTGGCGTCGGGACTATCTCAAATGACGGAGCGAAGCGGAAGTCTTTTCCGGGCAGTTCGCCGCCAATCCAATTGCCGTCGGTAACGGTAATCCATACCTCAAGCGAATCCTTTGCAAGCTCGATGCCTGTCCGCCCGCACCTCACCTGGGCGACCCTGGCCTTATGCTGCGCCTCGTGTCTAATGAGTTCGTCTTCCTCGGAGAACGGAACGGGAATCGTCAGCGTCTTCTGGCGTTCCCACCACTGCTTCAAGAGCCAGGGCTCCGCAGTCAGACTGACTAGCTCGGGGACGCCGGGGGAGTACATACCGGTTTTCTTGACTTTGAGACAGAACGTGAAGCCGGCCGCCACCATCTCCTTGAGGAACCCGAGCCCCGAGTAGGTAAATCCGAATGCGGTGCCATTGTATGAGAGAGGCGTGTCGCCCATCTCGGCACTGTCGGCTGTCGTGCCGGTCGACTTGCTGTGGATAACCATGTCGTGACCGAGTGGCTCGACGTAGAACTCGGCTCCTTTCCGGATGCCCTTGAAGGGCGCACCGACGTAGGCAAACACCGTCTTTTCGCAATCGCCGTCGATGTTTATTACGCGCGCGGCGGGGTGCCTGCCATCTCGTGCGGACATGGCGGCAGAGTCGGATGCGCCTTCCGTGTCAGGAGTACATGCGCTTGCCGACGCTCCATTGCTAGTCAAAATCGATTTAACTAATGAGCTGAAAAGGCCCATGGGTACCTCCTGACCTTGCTACGCGGACCTTACTTGATCCGCTTCCAGCCTTTCGCCTTCAGGCGCTGCAGCCTGATTTTGGGACAGCTCGGCCTGGTCGCGTGCCGTCTCCAGGATCTTCGAGCGCCTCTTCTCGGTGCTCTGCCGGTAGCAGGCGATTAGCTCGCCCTCCGCGCCTGCCGGCGCCGTCGGCTTGCCCTCGGGATGCTCCTCGTACCAGCCGAGCAGGTCGTTGGGGTCGGTGTGCAGAACCTTCGCGCACTTCCAGAGCTGCTCGACGTTGGGGAGGCTCTCGCTTCTCTCCCAAGAGCCGACCGTTCTCAGGCTTGTTCCCGTTGCGTCGGCAAGCTCCGTTTGGGACATGTGAAGGTTCTTTCTCACTTCCCTAATTCTTAGATTCATATACGCCTCCTAAATAGGACGGTTGTTGCCGAGAATCCTATAGCTTTTCTTCAGAATGAGCAAGATTCTGCAAAGTTTTCTCTTGCCAATAGGCAGACATCCGCCTATAGTTTCAAGCAACAGGAAGAAACCCGCACATTTTGAAGGAGGACGAAATGGAGTTTTCGAAGGACGAGTTTGGCGCGAACCTGCGCGCCGCCCGTGCTCGCGCCGATATGTCGCAGGAGCAGCTGGCCAACAAGGCGGGACTCTCGGCATCTTCAATCATCGGATACGAGAACGGCTCGATGGTTCCAGGTGTCGACAAGGCCTACGCCATCGCCCAGGCCCTCGGCTGCACGCCCAACGACCTGATGGGCTGGAACACGGACGAGGCCGCATAGGGATGGGGGAAGAGGAATGACAGGCAAGAGCTACGAGCTGCCCGACGACATCACGACGCTGGGCGGCATGGTGACGTGGGCCGACAAGGACGCCGAGTGGCACACGGAGGTGTTCGAGTTTTTGGACGACGCGCGCGACGTGTTCCGCAAGCACGTGCTGTGCGGCGACGTCGCCTACCTGGGGCGCCTTGTCGGGCTAGACCGCAAGCAGGCGCTCGATTTTGCCTTCGACGCCTTCGAGATCGACCCCGCGCCGGGTGAGTGGCCGTTCGGGCTGGGCGCCTGCGGGGCTGCGCGGTGACCCGGGCGCTGCTGGCCTCGGCAGTCGTCATGGACGCCGCCGGGTGGGCGTGCGCCGCGCAGGGGGCCTACGGCCTGGCGCGGGTGTGCTTCTCGGCGGCCGTGCCGTTCATCGCGGCGTGGGCGCTCGCCTCGCTCCGGGGCTGAGGCCCCTTCCCCGAGGCGGCACCGGTCCCGGCGGGCTCCGTTAACCATCCGCCGGGCGTTCCAGCCGGTGCCGTGCCGGGGGAGGGTCCGCCCTACGCCCGACCCAAAAAAAGAGCCTCCCGCAGCGTTAGGACCGTACGCGGGAGGCCGACCTGAAAGGAGGTCATCCATGGATGATACCAGTAAGAAGCCCCAGACGTTCAGAGCACTTGCGGCCGAGCTCAAGTTGCCGCGCAAGCTGCTGTACACGCTCGACGAGGTGTCGCGCGTGCTGGGGGTGCCCTACAACACCCTTCGAGACGAATGCACTGCGCGCAGGCTCACCTACTGCCTGCCCGACGGCCGCTGCCGCGGCTACCTGGTGCGCCCCGAGTGGGTCGACGAGTGGATCGAGGAGGGAACCCATGAGCGAGATTCTTTTGCTGCTTAGCGACCGGGTGTCGGCCTGGTGGGGAACGTTGTCCGAGCGGACGCAGGGCGTTGTATGCGCCCTCGTGATGCTTACGCTCTTTGCCATCGCCGGCGCCATCGAGGGGACCGCCCCGAGCGGGATGTACTACTAGGAGGAATGACATGCAGTTTGAGAAGAGGGCCGTGCGCCTGGGCGATATCCGCCCCAGCGAGCAGAACCCGCGCGAGGACTTCGGCGACATCGGCGCCCTGGCCCGCAGCATCGAGGCGACCGGCGGCGAGCCGCTGAACCCGCCCGTGGTCGTGGCGGACGGCAACGTGTTCCGCATCGTGGACGGCGAGCGCCGCTACCGCGCGCTGTCGTCCATCTACGGGGAGGACCGCGAGGTGTCCGCGCTGGTGGCCGAGAGCATGGACGAGGCCAACGAGCTCGTGGCCATGCTCGCCACCGACGACAAGCGACAGCTGACCGAGGCGGAGCGCGCCCGCGGCGTGCAGCAGATGCTCGTGCTGGGCGTCGACGAGCAGCGCATCGAGCGCGCGAGCCGCGCCACCGCCGGGCAGATCCGCGCGGCGCGCAGGCTGCGCGGGAGTATCGAGGGCCGGCAGGTGACGTTGGAGCAGCTTGAGGCCGCGAGCGCCTTCGACGACGAGAAGGACGTTGAGGCCGTGCTGGCGGCCGGCGAGGGCTGGGCGGACAAGGCCGACCGGATCCGCCGCCGCATCGAGCGCGAGGAGGCCAAGGCCGAGGATTACGACGCGTTCGGCGATGCGGGCATCCCGGTCGCGAAGGAAAAGCCTGAGGGGTTCGTCTACAAGGACTGGGCCCACCCCGGCCTCGTTGCCGCGAAGCTCGAGGCGAAGGAGTTTGCCGCCGGCACCGTTGCCGTGTGGAATGACTACTACTGGGAATTCTTCGCTCCGAAGGGCGGCGAGGACGCCGAGCCCG
This sequence comes from uncultured Collinsella sp., assembly GCA_900549655.1. Taxonomy (GTDB): domain Bacteria; phylum Actinomycetota; class Coriobacteriia; order Coriobacteriales; family Coriobacteriaceae; genus Collinsella. The sequence goes on along the minus strand of UROZ01000016.1, from coordinate 18,076 downwards.
AGAAGACCGAGGAGGAGATCCGAGCCGAGCAGGAGGCCGAGCGCGAGGAAGCCGCGCTCGAGGACATGTACGGGCGCATGGTCGACTTCACCGCGGACGGAGCCTTCGTTGTGTGCGATGGCATTGCGCGGCATGTGCTCGAGAACCGCATAGTTCCGGTTGGATTGTCTGACACGATGGGCGAAGAGCGCCTCCAGCAGGCGCGAGACAGGTTCATGGCACGTCTCGGAGCGACGGATCCCGGTAAGTACGAGGCCGGCTGCAGCCTCATGCGCATAGCCAAGAACATGGCCCAGCTCAACTCCAGCTACTGCGGCGACGACGCGGAGGGGTGGATCGAGCACTGGAACGTGTTCCGCGCCGCAGGCTTTACGCCGAACGATGAAGACGAGTGGCTCAGGGCGAGGGTTCAGGAGAGTTTCAAGGAGGAGAAGGATGAGTAGCGAAGAGGACGAGAACTACGTCACGGTGACAGTGAAGGCCAGGGGGCGCGAGCACTCGCTCTACTGCCGCACCGCCGTGGTGGTGACGGCTAGGGCGGACAACATTCCCGGCCCCGCGTGCCATATCGGCGACCTCGACCGCGACGCGCTCCCGGTCCTCGCCGACAGAGCCGTCTCCGAGCTGCTCTCGTTCGGTATCGGGGCCGGCGTTCCCGAGGACCGCATGCGCATCGAACTCGTCCACGCAGCGACAAGCTGCGGATACACGGAGGAGGAAGAGCGGGACGCGATCAGATACAACCTCGACATCGATGCGGACGAATCTGCCAAGGAGGAGAAGGATGAGTAGCGAAGAGCCGAAGATGAAGGTGACGATCGAGCGCGAGAACGTCGAGACCGTCGAGTTCGAGGTGAATGGCCTCGTCTGCGCCGGAGATGATGATGATGGCGTTTTGGCCTTTGCGGGAGGCTACATGGATCAGCACACCGCTCTCGGGATTATGCGGAGCCTCGTCAGCGAGTCCGTCAGGGTCATGGTTAACCTTGGGATCGATGAGACCGAGGCAAGGGGGCAGGTCATGCTCGCGGCGGTCAGACCGTTCGACGCCAGCGAGCTGCTCTTTGACATCAATCTCGACGATCGCGACAAGATCACGCACATCGCTAAGGAGCTCGCTACCAGTGCCGACTTCTAGCGAGCGCCGGGCGGTCGTGCAGCGCGGGGAGGACGGGCGCTGGTTCGCCCGTCCTTATATGGGCACCGACCGCGTGACCGGCAGGCGGATCAGGCCGTACAGGTCGTGGGACGCGGGACTGTCGCGCGAGCAGGCCCAGGCGGAGTGCGACAGGTGGGCGGCCACGTTCGACCCTTCCTCCGCGCGCGACAGCTCCAAGCGCCTGTCCTCGATGCTCGAGACGTACATCTCCGACCCCGTCAACGGCCTGTCCGACAACTCGGTGGCCACGTACCGCAGCGTGGTAAGGACGATGGTGGAGCCGACCATCGGGCGGCTTCCCTACGACCAGCTTGAGCCCTGGGATGTGTCGGCGGCGTACCGCATGCTGCTCGCCCCCAGGAGCGGCAAGGGGCTGTCGCCCAAGACGCTGCTCAAGATGCACGCGCTGCTAAAGGGCGCCTACCGCTCGTGGCGGCCGGCGCTGGGCCGGGACATCATGCTCGACGTGCCCGCGCCCTCGCCCGACCCCGTGGAGCCCTTCGCGCTGTCCGAGCTCGACACCGACGAGCTCTCCCGGGCGCTGGCCTCCGCCATGTCCTCGCGATCTGCCTCTGCCGCCAACATCTCGCGGCGCACCGAGGCCATGGCGGTCTACCTCGCCCTCAACACGGGCCTGCGCTGCGGGGAGATCTGCGGGCTGCAGCGCCGAGACTGGCGCCGCGCCCTGCACGACCTGCACGTGGTGGGGCAGGCGGTCGAGCGCCCCGAGCTGCACCGGCAGGCCTACACCAAGGGCAGGCGCGTGCGCAACGTGGCGCTCGCCCCGGCTGTGGAGGCACGGCTGGAGCGCCACCTGGAGTGGCAGGACACGTGGCTGTCGCGCAAAGGCCCGGCGGCGCTGGTGGTGACCTTCGGGCCCGCCGGCGGCATCGCGCGCCCGAGCACCGTGACGAGCCGCTTCAAGTCGCTCGTGAGGGACCTGGGGCTGCCGGAGGAGACGGTGTTCCATTCCCTGCGGCACACGCACGCCTCGTGGCTGCTCATGAACGGTTTCGACATGAGGACCATCCAGGAGCGCCTGGGGCACGCGAGCGTCAAGACGACGCTCGACATCTACGGCTCGGTCATGCCGGGCCGCGACCAGGCCGCCGCCGCGGCCTTTACCGATTCGATCTGCGGAGGCGATACGTATGACAATACTTGATTCCCTCGTCGAGGGCGCCCTGTGCCTCGGCAACAGGCGCGAGAGCAACGAGCTGCTCGGCATGATGGTTCGCTACCTCGTGACCGGCGAGGTGCCCGAGCCGCGCACCGACGCTCAGCGGATGGCCATCAGGATGATCATGCCGGTCCTCGAGAACAGCCGCGCCAGGGCGGAGGCCGGAAGGAAGGGCGGGCTGAGCCGTGGCAGCGCAGCAAGCGGAGCCGCAAGCAAACCAGAAAGCAAACGCGCAAGCAAAACGGAAAGCAAAAGCGCAAGCAAAACGGAAAGCAAACGCGCAAGCGAAGAGGAAGAGGAAGGGGAAGAGGAGTTAGGAGTCTGGATTAACCCCTCAGATTGTGAAAACGAAGGGGGAGGGGGCGCCGAGTTCGTCCCGCCGACCCTCGAGGAGGTCAAAACATACTTCGCGGTGAACTGTCTGCGCGGCAGCGCCAGCAAGTTCTTCGACTACTACGAGTCCAACGGCTGGACCAGGCAGGGCTTCCCCATCGCGAAGTGGGAGCCGGTCGCCCGCATCTGGTCCGACCGCGAGCGCGGCTACGACGCCGAGCGCAAGGCCCGCGGCGGGCAGACCTCCCAGGAGGTCGAGCGCGCGGCGGTGTGGAAGCCCGCCGAGACCGAGGACGACGTCATCGCCGCCCTCGAGCGGGAGCTGGGTGAGTCGGCATGATCACCCTCAGGGAGATGCTCGACGGCTTCGACCCCGCAGCCGGCCGGCCGCTCGACGTGACGCGGATCTACATGGCCAACATCATCAGCGCCGACGAGGGCGCGCGCCTGGCCAAGAAGCAGAAGCTCGACGAGTACCGCGCCCGCAAGCGCGCCAAGGAGGACCTGCGGATGGACATCGCCGCCATCGCAAGGGGCGAGAAGCCGAGCTGGAGGTATGCCAAAAGTGTGCCAACGGCGGCGGGGCAGCTGGGCCAGCAGGCGATGGGGTTCCCGCCGCTAGGCAGTGGAAACGGCGCCGGCGGGGAAGCCCCCGCGGCAAAGAACACCTAATTCTTTTGAGATAGGAGAGTGAGAGAGGTTTTGACCGAGATCTCAGCGGTGATGAGGGCCTACCGCGACGCCCTCGACAGGCACCGGATTCCCTGGGCCGATGACACGTACGACACCGAGAGGGTGGGCGGCTACAGGCTGCGCGTGGAGCGCACCGAGACCATCCTGGACGAGCACAGGGTGAGCGTGGCCTGGGGCTACCAGCTTCTTCCGGGGCGCGAGCCCACGGGCGTGACGATCGGCTACCCTGGCTACCTCGAGGTGACTTACGACCCGATCAGCCCCGAGCCGTTCGTGGCATCGCCGGGCGACATCCTGGCCGACATCTTCGGCGTGAGGGGTGAGTCGCGGTGAGCTACAGGTGCGGCCCATCCGATTGGATTGACCTCGCCATCGGCAGGCTTGAGGACGCGAAGAGGTCTATCGGGGCGGGCATGGGCCCGTCCGCCTGCGACGAGCTGCGCCAGGCGAGGCGATGCCTCAACAAGGCGCTGATCATGGTCGCGGAGGAGAAGGAGATCGAGAAGGATTGGAGCGGGAAATGAGTGAGCGACTTGCGGTCGACAGCCTTATGACGGCGGACGGGGAGGTGGTTCAGCTGCCGACGCTGGGGCCGCTGGGCCCAGTCGACGCGGAGGGCGGCCGTATTCCGCTGGACACCGTAAGGCTGTTCGACGCGGAGGGGAGGTTCCTTAAAGCCGGGCGCTCGTGCATGGACGGGCCGACGCGCCGCGGGTGACGTCGGCGCAGATTGGTGAGACGGAGCGGAGGGCGCGTGCGCTGGAACGCGACCGGGCCCGCGCGCTCAAGAGGTCGAGGAAGGCTAAGCGATGAGGTTGTTTGAGAGACTGTGGCGGATGCTCGCCGAGAACCGCCGCGTGCGCAAGAGCATCGAGGCGCGCCGCGCCCGCAGGCTCAGGAGGTCGATGAGATGACCGTGATGTGGGACGTGCAGGAGAGGAGCTGTGCGGTCTGCGGGAGGATCTTCATCCCGCAGGCGCCGAAGGCCAAGTACTGCTCGGAGGGCTGCCGGCGCAGGCACGAGCAGGACCGCGCGAAGGAGGCCCGCCGCAAGGGTACCAAGCCGAAGCGCGACAGTGTCGACCGCTATCTGGCGCCCACTGGGCCGGCGCACGACGAGATTATGGCCATGCGCCGCGAGGTCGCGATGAGATATTGAGTTACCGCAGGTAGATATATAATTAAGGCCGCTGGCGTTGGAGCGCCGGCGGCCTTTGGCAAAGACGCCTCCCGGCATCCTCTATATGGCGTAGAGCATGGTACCACGCGGGAGGTCACATGGACGCAAGGGAATATCTGGAGACTGTACGGGCCGCCCAGCGCGGCATCGACCGCCGCCTGGCGGTCATCGAGTCGATGCAGGCGCGAGAGCAGGTGCGCGCCCAGCGCTACGACGCCGTCGGCAAGGGCGCACACGGCACGGACTTTATGCGCTCGACGGACGATCGCATAGACTACGAGCGCCGCAGCGGCGCCGAGCTGTCCGAGCTTCGGCGCGAGGTGGAGCGGGGCCGTGAGCTCTGTGCGGGCGTACGCTCGGCCAACCCCGGCAAGCGCTGGGGCGACGTGCTGGAGCTGCGCTACTGCGAGGACCGCACACTGCAGGAGATCGCGGGGACGCTGGGCGTGTCGGTGAGGTCCATACAGGCGGACCTGTCTGCGGCTCTTGACTGGGTGGACCTCACCGGCCTCGCCCGTGCGCGACAAGGGCGAGGAGCTGCCGAGATATAACTTAATAATAGCTAAGATTTATATAGTAATAACTATTAGCATATGTTAATATATAGTTGACGATAGAAAGAAGGTGACATGCAGAGACGCGAACTGGTCCGCATCCTCGAGGAAGCCGGCTTTATCTCCAAGGGCGGCACCAACCACGAGAAGTTCGTCAAGGGCGACAAGCTCGTGCTGGTGAAGCGCCACAGGGAGATCGAGGACCAGATAGCCAAGAGGATTCTGAGACAGGCGCGGCTTCGTTAGCCCCGCCCCTTTGGGCTACGTCTTGCATCGCCCACGTAAAGGAGACGTGAATGGTTTACGTATGGGAATTCGAATTCTTTGATTCTGGAGGCATGGTCGATGCCGTGCCGTGCGGTTCGCTCGGAGGAGGCGGCACGTTCGGGTCCGACTTGAACGATGCCGTCGCGAGCGCGGCCGACTACCTCGCCTGCATGGTCGACGATCACCTCATGGGCGGGGTCGACCTTCCCGCGCCCGACTTCGGCCATGAGCCACTGAACGGGGGCAAGATCATCGCCATCGCCGTCAGCCGTGAGCTCGGTGACATTCCCGCCGTCACTGCCGCAGATGCCGCCCGCATGCTCGGCGTCAGCTCGGCGAGGGTGTCGCAGCTGATAGGCGCGGGGTTGCTCGACTCGTGGAGGGACGGCACCAAGCGCATGGTGTCCAAGGCCTCCGTCGAGGCCAGACTCGCCGATTCACCCAAGGCTGGGCGCCCGAAAGAGGCTCCCGTCGCCGTATAATACAAGTGCTGGTTCGCGTCAGCATGTCGGCCCCGATCGCCATGTGCGGTCGGGGCCTTTCTCTTGGTTCGCTATTGCGTGTCATTACGTGTGATTGCCAACTATTGCATGTGATTGCCGACAATTGCGCGTGATTGCATACGATTGCCGACAATTGCGCGCGATTGCGTGCCGTTGCGCGTTGCGATTGGGATATAACTAGGGTGTCGATTCGCAGCGCCGCCCGCGCGGTGTGCGGGTCGGATGTGCGTGGAAGCACAGATGAGTGGCCGGGGTTCCCTTCAGCAGTTCAGGGACTCCGGCCTTTCTATTAAGCAACAACCTAATGAGGTGGGTCCGTGGTCACACGCGAGGCTATCGTTCGCGCCGCAAGCCGGTACGACACCGTCATGGCGTGGGCATTCCGCCGCGCCCTGGGCATCGCCCGGCGTGCTGGCAAGCGCAAGGGTTCCGGCGCGGGCAAGGCTGTCGAGCGCCTGCGTTATGCGGGGCTCGAGGAATGCATGGCCAACCGAGGGCGCTCCCCGGTGGAGCGCTAGCCTTGGCCACCAAGACCCGCTACGCCAACGGCCACGCCCGCCGGCAGGTGCGCGCCTGGCTCAAGGCGCAGGGGCTGCCGTGCCACATCTGCGGCATGGCCATCGACTACGACCTGCCGGCAGGCGACCCGATGAGCTTCGAGGTGGACGAGATCGTGCCCGTGTCCAAGGGCGGCTCGCCCATCGACCGCGCGAACGTCGCGCCGGCCCACCGGATCTGCAACGAGCGGCGCGGCAACAAGAGCCTCGTCGCGCTCAACGGCTCTATATCGCCGCGCCCCCGCGACGTCGGCTGTGCGACCTCGCTGCAGTGGTGACCCGACCCTGGGGGATGGCCCCTCCCCGGGGGGCCGAAGGCTCGCCCCACGGCATTGCGCCTTTTTTGCGCAGGCCCCGAAACCGAGTCCATACCGGGAGGTGCATGGAATGTCCACGAAGTCCACGAAGCCGAGGGGCAAGCCCTGGACCGCGGACGAGCGGAAGTTCGTCAGAAACGCGTACCCGGCGCTCGGACCTGCGGCTATCGCGAAGAAACTCAAGAGGTCGCGCTCGGGTGTGTGCGCCCTCATCAAGAGGATGAAGGAGAGCGGCGAGATTGCGACCGGCGAGTCCACGGGGGAGTCTGTGGGCGCGGGCGTCTCGGCGCCTCCCGCGGACGGCCCGGACGGCCGCCAGGACACGCTCGGGAGGCTCCGGTGGGTGCGGCAGATCATCGAGCGCCAACTCTACGACGCCGAGCCCAGCCAGGCGGCCCGGCTCGCCAAGGAGTACCGCGAGACGCTCGAGCAGATTGAACGAATAGAGGGGGCTGGGGAGGACGGTGGCGACGATGTCATCATCAACGCCGTCTCGGTCCTGCGCGACGTCCTCGGCTAAGCCGAGGCTCCGCCTCGTCCAGCCCTACGAGAGGTCCATCGGCTCCCTCGCGGTCGAGCTCGCCCCGACGATGGGATACAAGCTCGTGCCGTGGCAGGAGCAGCTCGCCCACGACATCGGCGCCGTGGACGCGAGCGGCAAGTGGGTCCACCCGCGCGTCGGCATCTCCATCCCGCGACAGCAAGGCAAGTCCGTCGACATCATCGTGTGGGTCGCGGTCATGGCGGCGCTGGCCGGCTACAAGGTGCTCTGGACCGAGCACAACTACTCGACGACCATGGAGATGGTCGACCGCTTCCGCAAGATCTTCGGCCGCCGCCCCGGCGACACGTCCGAGGGAATCCCGCGCTGGCGCAAGCTCCTGGTCGAGGTCTGCTCCCAGACCGGCCAGGAATGGATGCGGTTCAGCTCCGGCGGCGTCATCCAGTTCTCGACGAGAACCAAGTCCTCGCGCCTGGGCTTCTCCTTTGACATTGTCATATACGACGAGGCCCAGGAGCTCACGGGCATCCACACCCAGGTCATCAACCCGACGACGACGTCCGGCGCCAAGCACAACCTGATGATCGTGTACGCCGGAACGCCGACCCGCGCCGGCAACCCCGCCGAGGTGTTCAAGAACCTCCGGCGGCAGGCATGGGAGGGCGGCGAGAAGGCGTCCGATCTGCTCTGGCTGGAGTACGGCGTCGAGGAGGTCGGCGACATCTGGGACGAGAGCCGCTGGCCGGAGGTCATGCCCTCGCTCGGCTACCACGCCGACATCCGCGCCATCCGAACCGGCATGAAGGACATGGACGAGCTTGGCGCCGCCCAGGAGTACCTGGGCTACTGGCTGCCCCCACAGAACCAGGTGGAGAAGCCCATCATCGGCTCCGACGCATGGGGCGAGTGCCTCGTGGGGAGCGGCCCAGAGCTGAACGCCGACTGCAGGATCTGCGCCGGCGTGAGATTCAGCGCCGACGGCTCGACCGTCGCCGTGGCGTGCGCCGTGCGGCCGCCCGGCTCGCCGACCGTGCATGTTGAGCTTCCCTTCTGCAAGGACCCGGAGCCCAGCACGGATTGGCTGGCCTACTGGATCGCCGCGAGGGCGGGCAGGTACGCCTGCGTCGCCATCGACGGCAAGGCGGGCGCCGGCGCCCTGTGCGACAGGCTCGAGGGCATGGGCATGCCCAAGGACTACATCCTGCGCCCGAGCACCGACCAGGCCGTGACCGCCGCAAGTCTCATCTCGTCCGGCGCGAAGGCGGGCTCGGTCACGCACATTGCGTGCCCTGCGCTCGACCTTTCCGCCGAGACATCCCCCAAGCGCAAGATCGGCTCCGGCGGCGGCTGGGGCTTCGGCGGCGACAACGCCGCGCCCATCGAGGCCGCGGGGCTGGCGCTGCTCGCGCTCAACACATCGAAGAGAAAACCCGGAATGAAGGCGAGGGTCACTTGATCTCGATACCTTACGCCGTGGCGTCCGCCGACGGCCTGCTCGAGGAGGACCGCGAGACGGTGCGCTGCCTGCTCAACAGCTGGCAGACCCACTACAGGGGCAACCTCCTGCGCTCGGACTACTACGAGGCGCGCAACATGCTCAAGGACCTCGGCATCGCCGTGCCCGACTCGCTGCGCGACCTGGAGGTCGCGTGCGGCTGGGGATACAAGTGCGTGGAGGTCATGCGCGACCACATCGCCTTCGACGGGTTCACGTGCCCCGACGATGAGGACTTCGACGGCCTGCTCACCTCCGTGGCCAAGCGCAACAAGATGGCCACGCGCGTCGGCAAGGCCGTCAACTCCGCACTCAAGTACTGCTTCTCCATGCTCGTGGTGACGGCGGACGAGGACGGGCACGCCCGCATCTCGGCGTACCCGCCGACCCTGTGCACGGGCATCTGGGACGACGTCCACGAGTGCCTGTCCTCCGGCATGTTCGTCGTCTCCTTCGCCAAGGACCGCGGGCGGCCCACGGACCGCCCGGACTGGGTCAACGTGATGCTGCCGGACCGCATGGTGCGCATCCGCGAGGTTCGCCGCAACGAGTGGGCGGCGGAGTACGTGGAGCACGGCCTGGGCGCCGTGCCCATGTTCGTCATGCCTCACAACCCCGACGACGACCGACCGTTCGGCGTGTCCAGGATCAACTCCGAGGTGCGCTGGAACATCGACTGCGCCATGCGCGCCAACGTCAACGAGGAGATCGCCGCCGCGTTCGCCGCGTCCACGCAGAAGTACCTGCTGGGCACCGACGGAGACGCGTTCGCCGACAAGACCAAATGGAGCGCCTTCATCGGCTCCATCTTCGAGGTTACTAAGACCGAGGACGGCACGATTCCGCAGTTCGGCCAGCTCACGCAGCCGAGCATGCAGCCCATGACCGAGCACTTCGGCAACCTGTGCAAGCGCATGAGCGCCGCGACCGGCATCCACGTGGGGCAGTTCGGCATCATGAGCGATAACCCAAGCTCCGCAGAGGCCATCTACGCCGAGAACGAGCCGCTCATCCTCAAGTGCAAGAGCTTCATCCGCGAGGCCAAGGCGGCGCTGGCGAATGCCGCGACCGCAGCGATTGCCACGGAACTTGGGTGCTCCTACGAGGAGGCCGAGGACGCCTGCGGCGTGTCCGTCCACTTCCTGAACCCCGCCATGCCGACGCTGGCCCAGCAGACTGACAGCTCCATCAAGCTCGCTTCGGCGGTCGAGGGTTTCGCCGGCACGCCGACCTTCTGGCGCCTCAACGGCCTCGATGACGACGAGGTGCGTAACGTCTCGTCCGAGATCAGACGCAACGTGACGCGCTCGGCGGCGCTCGACCTGATGGCGGGCGTCACCCAGGCGGCAGAACCTGCGCAGCCCGCCGATGATTAGCGCGCCTGAGTTCGCGGCCTACAACCGGGCCGTGGCGAAGATAGGAGACAGGGCGGCATCCGACGTGGAGGCCGCCGTGCTCGCCTGGTGCCGCTCCCACGTGGGCGCGACCGTCGCCGAGAAACGCGAGGCCGCGAAGCTCATCATGGAGGGCTTCGTCCAGGGCTACGACGACGTGGCGGCGGAGTTCGCGGCGCAGTGGTACGACGACCTCGCAGAGCGCAACGGCGCCAGGCTGCAGCAGGCCGTCACCATGACGACCTACAGGCCAGAATCGGTCGATACCGTTGCCAGATACCAGGCGAAGAAGCTCGTGAAGGGCGGCGACGCGGCGTTCGCCAGGGCGTGCGGCGAGTACGCCAGGAACGACGCGTTCCGCAGCCTGAACGAGACGATCATCTCCAACGTGGGCCGCGACAGGAGCGCCGGCGTGCGCTTCGCGCGCGTGCCGACGGGCTTCGAGACCTGCACCTTCTGCATCATGCTCGCGAGCCGCGGCGCGGTCTACCACACGCGCAAATCCGCCGGCGAGTTCAAACACTTCCACCGACACTGCGACTGCAAGGTGGTCCCCGGCTTCGAGGACGACCCGGACGCGGAGCTCGTGGAGGGCGTGCGCCCCGAGGAGCTTCGCGAGCAGTGGGCACAGTTCAAGAACATCGATGAGGACGAAAGTCTGACGAGCGTCGACAAGGACGCGGCGAAGCGTGCGGTGCTCGGTTCGCCTGGGCCTCCAATCGTGTACAAGAAGCCGAAAGAGACCTTCGCGCACGAGCGCGGCGGCTCCTACGATCTCGCGGCGCACGAGGCGCTTCGGGCGGCCGGTCACGAGGTCGTCGTCCGTAAGGAGGACGCGCCGGAGGGCTTTTCCAATATCGACCTGCTGCTCGACGGCAAGCTATGCGAGCTGAAGAGCCCGACAAGCGATGCGTCTGGCGTCAACGGGCTTAGGTTCATCGAGCGCAATATAAGAAAGGCAGTGCGGCAGTTCGAAAAGGCGGAAGGTGGGCCGGTAAAGCCCTCTATCGTCGTGCTTAACTGCGAGGAGGTCCCTGTGACAAGAGAGGACGCGCTGAAGCGCGTGCGGCTTGAGATGTCGAGGCATGACATCGACCACGTTATCTTGTTGACCAAGGGCGGGGCCATAGACGACATAAATAAATAAGCCCCAGGTTAGCTATCCAGCACGCCCAGGGCTTTTCAAATCAGATTATACACACCTGGCTAGCACAATGGCAGTGCGGCGGTCTCCAAAACCGCTTACCGGGGTTCGATTCCTCGGCCAGGTGCCATCGGGGCGTGGCGGAATGGCAGACGCGCGTGCCTCAGGAGCACGTGGGCATCGCCTGTGCGGGTTCGAGTCCCGCCGCCCCGACCAAAACGTTGAACCAGGCCATCCGCACGGGTGGCCTTTTTCATGCCGAAAAGCGCCCCGCACGGGGCAAGACGATGCCCCGCACGGGGCGGAAATGGAGGGAGCATGGCCAAGGAGACCACGCCCGCCGAGACCGATCCGATTGACCCTGCACAGGGCGGAGAGACCGATCCGGCGCCCGACTACAAGGCGCTCTACGAGAACGCGCTGAAGGAGTCGCGCAAGTGGGAGAGCCGCTCGAAGGCGAACCTTAAGGAGCTCGACGAGCTCAAGGCCGCAACGCCCAAGACGGATCCGACCGTGGAGGAGCGCCTGAGCTCGCTCGAGAGCGAGAACGCCGCCCTCAAGGCGAGCGCCGCCCGCTCCGCGCTCGTCGACTCCGTGGCCAAGGCCACCGGACTCGACCGCTCCATCGTGGCGACGCTCAACGGCGAGGACGAGGACGCCCTCACCGAGCAGGCCAATGCCGTGGCGGCCATCACGAAACCGACCGGCGGCGCGCCGAAGGCGCCCGAGGCCGGCGGCAAGCCCAAGCCGGGCAAGCCCTCCAAGAAGGACATCCTCGGAATCGAGGACAAGAAGGAACGCATGGCGGCCATCGCCGCCAACATCGACCTCTTCAAGTAAGGGGAGAAAGGGGCCCCAATGCCCGATATCAAGACCCTCGCAGCCGCGCGCAACGTCGACCTCGTGAACACCTTCACCAAGTCGCTGGAGAAGCTCACGGCGATGCTGTCCACCTGCGCGCCCATCCACGCTGCCGTCGGCGAGACCCTGCACCAGAAGAAGATCACCGGCAAGCTCTCCGAGGTCGCGTACACCGCCGGCCAGGACATCCCGCTTTCCAGCTACACCTACGAGGACGTCACGACCTACGAGGTGACGCTCAAGCCCTACCGCAAGCAGACCACGCTCCAGGAGGTCAAGAAGCGCGGCTACGACGGCGCCGTCGACAAGACCGATGCCGCGATGATCTCCGACATGCAGCGCAACATCAAGAAAGACTTCGTCGCCGCGCTCGGCGCCGAGGGCACCACCGCCGCGACCGGCAAGAGCCTCGTCGCCACCGCCGCCAACGCCTGGGCCGCCCTGTCCAACCTCACCGAGGAGTACGGCTTCGGCAGCGGCGAGACCGTCTACTTCGCCAACCCGGTCGACTTCGCCAAGCAGATCGGCGAGTCCGAGGTCTTCAGCGCCTTCGGCATCTCCTACATCGAGAACTGGGCGGGCCTGGGCACGCTCGTGTCCACCGGCTCCGTCGCCGCGGGCACGATCTACGCCACCGTCAAGGACAACATCAAGGTCTACGTCGCACCGACCGACGGCGACGACCTGTTCGGCTTCTACTCCGACGAGAGCGGCTACATTGCCGTGTCCCACTCGCCCGAGCTCAAGAGCCTGACCTACGACACCGTGGCCTACGTCGGCCTCGTGTTCTTCGCCGAGTACATCGACTTCGTGGTCAAGGGCACCATCGCCCCGACCGCCTAGGCAACCCTAAGGAGCATCCATGATCGCTTTGGTCACCTACCCGTACCGTGACCGCGAGACCCTCGCGGTGCATCTCGTGGGGGAGGAGGTTGAGCTGACCGACGAGCGCTTCGCGGAGCTGTCCGCCGGCGGCCATGTCGACCTCCCGCCCGCCGAGACGGAGGCCGCCGAGGAGCCCGTCGAGGGCGAGGCGGACGAGGGCAAGGACGTCGTGGACAACGAGCCCGAGCCGCCCGCGCACGAGAAGCCTTCACCCGAGATGACCGTGCAACAGCTGCGCGATGCCATCGAGACCGCCAACGGCTTCGCCCCGCGCAAGGCGACCAAGGCGGAGCTCATCGCCATCCTGGAGACGCTCTAGTGGGCGCCTTCGCCACAGTTGCCGACTACGAGGCGCGCTGCGGTGCCGCCGAGGACGAGGCCAGGGTTGCCGCGCTGCTCGAGGATGCCTCGGCGTACCTGCGCGGGGCATATCGGCGCCGTATGGGTGTCCAGTACCTCGCCGGCTCGAACCCCACGTTCGATGAGAACGTGAAGTCCGTCTGCGTGGCCATGGTCGCCCGGGCGGTCAACGCGCCCGGCGCCATGGCCGGCATCACCCAGCAGTCGCAGACGACCGGCCCGTACTCGTCGAGCGTCACGTTCGCCAACCCGACCGGAGACCTCTACCTGGGGCGCTCCGACCTCAAGCGGCTCGGTCTGGCCGGGTGCCGCGTGCGCAGTATCCAGCCCATGACCGCCGCTGACCGCTGGGAGGAGGCGTGATGCCGATGGCTGGGATACCGACCGAGACGGTCACGGTCATCTCCCGCAAGACGGTGTACGACGACCTTCACGAGCCCGTCTCCGAGGCGGTCGCCGAGCGCGACGTCGACGCCGTCGTGGCGCCCGGCGCCACCGCGGACCTCGACGCCTCGCGGCCGGAGGGCGCCACCGTGGCATACACGGTGCATCTCCCGAGGGACATGGCCGGCATCCGCCTCAAGGGCTGCTCGGTCCGCGTGCGCGGCGAGGAGCTGCGCGTCGTGGGCGACCCGAGGCCCTACGCCCCCGAGGCGTGCCCGGGACGCTGGTGCTACCCGGTCGAGCTGGAGGCGGCCGATGGCTAAGGAGTACAGCTGGGGGAAGTTCAAATGGAGCCGCCTCGGGTACGCCGAGGCGATGGACGGCAACGCCGCGCTCCAGGGGATGCTCAGGGGCAAGGCCGAGGGCATCGCCGCCCGCGCGACGTCGATGCTCGCGCCGGACGGCCACGACGTCCCGGCCTTCAGGGTTAGCCGCTGCCAGGGCACGCTCGCCAAGGGCTTTCGGGTCAGCGCATGCTCGGAGCATGCCAAACACGCCCAGGCGAAACACAAGATACTGACGAGGGCGGCGCTCTCGTCCGGAGGTTGATCATGGATATAGAGGCCGATGTCGCGAGGTGCCTGTGCGAACTTGCCGGCGCCGACGCGACGCTCGAGCCGGTCGCCGGGCACCCGGAGCCGTACGTCACCGTCGAGCAGGTCGGAGGGGGCGGCGGCTTCCTGGAGCCGGTCCAACTCGATATCGACTGCTGGGGGACCGAGGGCAAGGGCGGCAGGAAGCCGGCGAAAGCCCTCGCCGAGAAGGTGAAGGCGGCCGTCCCGTCCCTGGAGGACGAGCTTCCCAACGTCTTCCACCCGGAGGTCACGAACCAATACAAGATGCCCGACCCTGACACGCGCAGGGCGAGGTACGTGGTGCAGGTCCAGCTCTGGGTCTGCGAGTAGTAGAAAGGAACGCGCGAATGGCCAAAGTCAGCAATGCGAACGACTCCAACAACGTCAGCGCCGGAAAGGGCGTGAAGGGCGGCTACATCTTCTCGGCCCCCACCGGCACCACCCTGCCGGGCAAGGTCATCAAGAACAAGAGCGAGCTCAATCCCGCATTCAAGTGCCTCGGTTTTATCTCCGAGGACGGCTACGTCGAGTCCGTCTCCGAGGACTCCAACGACACGGTCGACATGAACGGCGACCTCATGGACTCCAGCAATTCCAACCGAGTGGAGTCCGCACAGCTCACGTTCGCCGAGATCAAGGCGGAGACGCTCAAGCGCCAGTACGGCGACGGCAACGTCACCGACGAGGGCGGTCTGATCACCGTCAAGCACAATTCCGACTCCCATCCGACCTTCGCCTACGTGCTGCTCCTCCTCCTGAAGAACGGCCGCAAGTGGACCAAGGTCGTGCCGCGCGGCCAGTCCTCCGAGCTCGACGACCTCACCATCTCCAGCTCCGAGCTCTGCCAGCGCGCCCTGACGATGAAGTACCTCACCGACGAGGACGGCAATACCTGCTACGACTACATCGAGTCGACCGAGACGGTGGCGGCCTAATGGCGGCCAAGCGCCCCGAGGGCGCGCTCGAGTTCGAGTTCGACGGCAAGAAGTATCAGATCAACAAGAAGGCCATCCAGTCCATGAAGGTGCAGCGCGCCATGGCCTACGACGGCATCCCCGAGAAGATGCACGAGGTGTGGGATGCGATGGACGAGATCTTCGACGGCAAGACCGTCGAGTACATGGACGCGCTCGGCGAAGACGGGCAGGGCTGCTCGGCGGAGCGCTGGGGCGCGTTCTTCCAGGCAGCCATGGAGGCGGCTGCAAAAAACTAGCCAGCTTCGCCGCCGCCTGGACCTGCATGAGGGGAGAGGTCGTCGCCGACTTCCGACAGACGTACGGCATCGACCTTCCCCTCGACGGCGGGTTCGACGGGGCGACGGACGAGGACCTTTGCCGCTGGCAGGTCCTCTACTCCCAGCTGCCGGCGCGCTCGCGGGTCTCCGTGCGGCTGGAGCCCGACAACCTGTGGGACGACAAGACGCGCCTGCTCGACATGATCGAGCATGAGCTCAGGTGCTTCCACTACGGGTTCACCGAGGATGCCAAAAAGCGCGTCAACGCCCCGCAGCGGATCTTATCGCCGGGCGAGCGAGCCAGGAACGAGCGCCGCAGGGACTCGGCGCTGGCGGCGAAGTACGAGATATCTTCGTCGTTCGGAATCGATGTATAAGGAGGCGCCATGTCCACAGACGTCGGATCCGTATCCGTAAAGGTAATGCCGTCCATGGCTGGCTTCGCCTCCCAGGTTGACAAGGACCTGTCCGGGGCGGGATCCTCCTCGGGGTCGCGCTTCGGAAGGGTCTTCTCCGCGGCGGCGGGCAAGTCTGGCGGCAGCGGCCTGGTCGCTAGGGTCTCCTCTGCGCTCTCCGGCGCGACTGGTAAATTCTCCGCGACCGGCAAGGCGACCGGCGCCGCATTCTCCTCCGCCTTCTCCAGCGCGGCGAGCGCGAACGCCGTCGAGGGGCTCCAGAACAAGGTCAAATCCGCCACGCTCGAGCTTCGCTCGGCGATGGCGACCTCGAAGTCGGCCTCATTGTCGGCGGAGGCGGCCCAGGTCAAATACAACGATGCCGTTGCCAAGTACGGCCCGGCATCCGCAAGGGCCTTAAGCGCCGAGAGCAGCCTCGTCACCGCCAAGCTCAGGGCGCAGACGGCGTCGGAGCGTGCCCAGGCGGCCGAGTCCAAACTCGCCTCGGCGCAGAAGCGGCTGGCGAGCGCGACCTCCGCACCCGTGTCTGCACTCGGAAAGCTCGGCGGAAGCGCCGGGACGCTCACCGACAGGCTGTCCGCGGGGGAGAAGGCTACCGGCCGATTCATGGCGAAGATCGCCACCATCGGCGGCGGCGTCCTCTCCTCGGCGGGGAGCACGCTGTCGTCGCTCTCGAGCGCATTCGGGTCTGCCGGAACCACGGCGGGCGGGAACATGGCGAGCAGGGTCGCATCGGGCTTCTCCGCCAAGGCCGCGGTCATCACCGGCGCCGTTGCCGGCGTGGTGCAGAGGGTCGTCTCGACAGTGTCCTCGAGCGTGGACGCCGCGGTCGCGCGCGTCGACACGCTCAACAACTTCCCCAAGGTGCTCCAGTCGCTCGGCTACGGGGCCGACGAGTCGCAGAGGAGCATCGACACCCTGTCCGACAGGCTGTCGGAGCTCCCCACGAGGCTCGACGCGGCCGCGACGGGCGTGCAGCAGCTCGCGCCGTCGTCCAAGTCGATCGACCAGGCGACCGACCGCTACCTCGCATTCAACGATGCCGTCCTCGCCGGCGGCGCGTCCGAGGACATCCAGTCCAACGCCATGACGCAGCTCACCAAGGCCGTCTCCACCAACAAGATGGAGATGGACACCTGGATGAGCATCCAGCAGGCGATGCCTGGCCAGCTCGACCAGGTGGCGAAGTCCATGCTCGGGCAGAGCGCATCGGCATCCGACCTCTACCAGGCCATGAAGGACGGCAGGGTCACGGTCTCGGATTTCGCCGACGCAGTGGTCGACCTCGACAAGAACGGCGCGGACGGCATCACGAGCTTCTCCGAGCAGGCAAAGGCCGCGACGGGCGGCATCAAGACGTCGTTTTCCAACATGTGCAACGCCTTCCCAAAGGGCGTCGCCAAGATTATCGGCGCCATCGGCTCGTCCAACATCGTCGGCGTCATCGACGGCGTGAAGGGCGCGGTGAACGGCGCGTTCGGAGCCGTCACCGACGCGATGGCCGACCCGAGCATCCGGGACGCGGCGTCGTCGTTCGCCGCCGTGTTCTCCGGCGTTGTCGCGGGCGGGGTCTCGGTGGCCGGGGACGCGTTCGCCGGCGCAGCGGAGATGACCTCCGCTTTCTGCGAGACGCTGCTCAACAACGAGGCGGCTTCATCTTTCGCGGGAACACTTGACGCGCTCGGTTACACGGCGTCCTCCACGGGCGACGCCATATGGTCGACCGTATCGCAGATCACCGGGTGGTCGAGTCCCGCCGAGGGCGCGGCAGATGCCGCAAACGCCCTTGACGACGCCTTCGAGGCCGCCGAGCCGGTCATCCGCTCGGTGGGCGACGCATTCCAATGGGTCTCCGAGCATTCCGAGGAGGTTGCCCCGGTCGTCAAGGCCGTCGGCGGCGCCTTCCTCGTCATGAAAGTCGCCGGCGGCCCTGTGGGCTCGCTCCTGAAGGTCATCGGCGGCGCCCTGCTGTCCCTCGGGGTATCCGCACCCGCCGCCGGCGCCGGGCTTGCCACAACGGCGG
>UROZ01000015.1 GCA_900549655.1 uncultured Collinsella sp. | reverse complement strand
AACTGCGGGAATGGCCTATTTGCTCAATGTGTTCGGCTGAGATCGGAAATCAACCCAACGGTCTCCTGTGACGATATCGCGCACGCCTGCAATCCAGCACCATAAACCCACCGTCTTTGGGTACAAATAACCGCAGACAACTGACCGTGCCACGCCAACCACCCAGGAGCGGACACTATCCATGAACCAGATACTTCTCTTTATCGGCCTCGTCATCATTTTGTGCCTGACCATCAAACCCGTCGGTAAAAAGCTCCCCTTCCCCACCCTGCTCATCTTTATCGCGCTCGGCATGCTGCTGGGCGTCAACGGCCCGGCGCACATCGACTTTAGCGACTACGCGCTCACCGAGACCGTCTGCAGCACGGCGCTGCTGTTCATCATGTTCTACGGCGGCTTTAACACCAATATCGACCGCGCCAAACCCGTCGCCGTGCCCGCGGTGCTGCTGAGCACGCTCGGCGTCGTCATCACTGCCGGCATTACGGGCGCGTTTGCGCATTTCGCCCTGGGTTTCGACTGGGTCGGGGGCCTGCTGCTGGGCTCCGTTGTGGCATCCACCGACGCGGCGAGTGTCTTTAGCGTGCTGCGCGAGCACAGCCTATCGCTGAGGGGTGGCACCGACTCGCTGCTCGAGGTCGAATCGGGCTCCAACGACCCCGTCGCGTACATGCTCACCGCGGTGCTCGCGACCCTCGCCGCCGGCGGCGACATTAATATCCCCATGCTGCTCGCCAAGCAGATCATCCTGGGCGTGGGCTTGGGCCTTGTCATCGGCTGGGCAAGCGCACGGCTGATCGAGCGTGCACATGCAACAGCCGAGGGCGCACACACCATCTTTTTGTTCGCCGTGGCAATCGTCGCCTACGCCCTGCCGAGCTACCTGGGCGGCAACGGTTTTTTGTCCGTGTACCTGGCCGGCATCGTGCTGGGCGCGAGCGACATCACCGACAAGGTCGAGTTGGCGCATTTCTTCGACACCCTCACCGAGATGGCCGAGATGACCATCTTCTTTTTGCTCGGCCTGCTCGTGACGCCCGCCCGCCTGCCGCAAATGCTGCTGCCGGGCCTGGCGCTCATGGCGTTTATGCTCCTCGTGAGCCGCCCCATCGCCGTCGGCCTGTTGCTAGCGCCCTTTAAGACGAACCCCCGCCAGGTAGCGCTCGTAAGCTGGGCGGGCCTGCGCGGTGCGGCTTCGGTCGTGTTTAGTCTCTTTGCCGTGGTGGCCGGCGTTCCCGGTGGGCACGATCTGTTTGACCTGGTATTTGTGATTGCCGTGTCGAGCATTGTGGTGCAAGGCTCGCTGCTGCCGGCGGTGGCGAAAAAGCTCGACATGATCGATGCGGAAGGCGATGTCCGCCGCACCTTTAACGACTACCGCGACGAAGACGGCATGTCGTTCGTTAAGCTCAAGGTGGGCGCGGGGCATCCGTTTGCCGGACGCTCGCTCGCGGACATTGGCAGCGCGACGAACATGCTGGTGGTCTTGGTGCTGCGCGACGGCGCCCATCCGGTGTTACCCAACGGCGATACCGTAATTGAAGAAGGCGACCTGTTGGTTATGGCCGCGCCGACGTTTGAAGAGCGTGCCGAGGTTACGCTGCGCGAAGTCACCGTGACACCCCACGGTCGTCTGGCCGGCCAGCGCCTGCGCGACGTGCCGCAAGGCAAGCACCCCTTTATCGTGGTGATGCTCAAGCGCGACGGCCAAACAATCATCCCCGACGGCAACACCCTCATATACGCCGGCGACGAAGCCGTCATCGCCACGCTGGCGTCGTAGCCATCCCCACCCATAAGTTGCGGTGAAATAGAGATTGAATAGGCCTCTGAACAGCCATTTCAGTCCCTATTTCACCGCAACTTATTGAGGGGATGGATTGAAAAACATTTGAATTGACACCGAAATGAAAAAAGCCGGGGGATGTCCCCCGGCATTTTTTATGCGAGTCAAGACTAAATACTTCTCGGGAAAACGCCGGCCCATTGCGTCAGCAATTTACGAGCCGCTCTACCCACATCTGGACGGCTAAGGACTTTTCGCAGGTAGTTTGACGAACATATGTTTGCTTATTATAATATTACTTGAAAGCACCCCTTATCTCATGGTATAAAGAATACGGTTCCCTCCAAAAGAGGGGCCTCCAAGAGCCGGGGTCTTACCCCCGGCATTTTTTTTGCAAAAATGGAGGCTCATCATGAGCGAACTCTCCGTCTTTGTTGACGAATCTGGCGACCTCGGAGGCGTCTCCAACTACTACCTCGTCACCCTCGTTTTTCACGATCAAAACGATGCAATCGTTGAACGCATTGACCGCTACGAGCGCGCCCTGTCGCAGTCCTCGCTTCCCAATACGCCTTTTCATGCAGGACCCCTACTGAATGGAAACGGCGACTACAAAGATCTTCCCAAGGAGCAGCGAAGGCACATGTTGAGCGCATTTCGCGCGTTCATTCAGCATCTCCCCATACGCTATCTCTGTCTGCAATACCGAATGAGCGAATTCGCCGGCAACCAAAACGGTCTCGCGGAGAGAATGAGGCGAGACCTCACAGTTGAACTTTTCGACCATCTGGAATTCTTCCAGCGATACGACACCGTTAAGATTTACTACGACAACGGCCAACCGATTGTAACGGAGGTCATTCATTCTGCGCTTGAGTACGTTCTAGCAAGGGATGTCATCGTATACCGAGAAGCCACACCACGAGCCTACCGGCTATTCCAAGTTGCTGACTACATCTGTACGATCGAGCTAACGGCTATCAAGTTTGACAGCAAGGAAGATACAAAGACTGATCGGCTATTTTTTGGAACCCGAAGGACGTTCAAAAAGGGATTTCTCTTATATCTCAGGAAGAAAAGGATGAACTGACCCGGGGTCACCAGTCGTCAGACGCTCCGCAGTCGTCATCGACGGCAAAGTCGCGGAGGTCGAGGCCTTCGCGTTCGGCTCGGGCTAGGAGCTCTTGGGGCGACTCGTCCTCGATATCCATCGCGTCGAGCATGGCGGCCGGAAAGCCCACGCCCGCCGCAGACCCCGCGCGGTCGAGCAGGCTCTCGCGCAGCTGGTCTACATCAACGTCAATCTTCATGGTGTAGCCTCCTACCAGACCAGGACCTTACCCATCAACGCCGAGCACATCCACGGCAGCAACAAAAGCCGCCGCCTGTTTGTCGTCCATCTGCGCAGCCAAACGCCCCACGGGCTCATCGTAGGCGAACTGCACCTTATCGATAAAGCAATCCCAAGCACGCTCATCCACGCGCACGGCGGCCTCACAATACTGGCCGAGCTTTTTGAGTCCATACCAAAACGCATTCACATGGCGCACAGGATCCTCATCCAGCACACCATCGTAGCGACGCCCGTTAAACTCGCGCATGCGCGCCACGGCAACCTTGAGTGAATCGCCGCCCTCGGCAGAAGCCTCATCCACCAGCTCCGGAATCGCAACCTCACGCCGAACATCGTGCCTGGTAGCACCGTCGTACTCGCCCACCAACACATCTTCGTCAAGCCGAGGATCGTAGTCGATATAGCTACTGCCGCGGCAAATCCCATGCGGCGAGTCAGAGCCAAACGCGCAGAATAACCCGCCGTCGGCAACAACACAACGGTAGGTCTCAAACGACTTCTTAACCTGAGCGAGCAACTCGGAAAGCTCCCCGACATCGCACGCCGTCTCGCACGCAACGCACGCAGACTCGGGCAACGATACCGGCTCCAGCGTGCTCCCCGCAACGCGGGCGGCGCGCTCGGCCCGATACGCCTGCGCCGCCAAGCGCGCTCGCTGCGCAGCGCCGCGCACGTTCGTAAGTTCACGCTCCAACGCCACGTCGCCAGCAACATCGCCAGCCAAATCGCCCGTAAACCCGTCAGTGCCCTGCGACCCCGTCGCACTCAGCTCAGACTCAAACGTCGCTGTGATCATGCCCGCAAGGTCCGTCGCATCGGCGGCACAACGCAACTGTTCCAGCTGCGTACACAGCAGGTCGGCATCCAGGGGCACGGCGTCCACAACGCGCACGTCACTCAAGCGCGCCACGTCCTGCAGCACCATAGCCCCAGCAGCATCGTACGCCGCGCGCACCTTGTCCGCCGTATTAGCCCGCAGCTTTACCTCGATAAACGAAAGCGTTTGCTCCAGGCGCGTCAGCAGCTCGGCCTTGTCCTCCATGCGCAAAAAGGCAGCATAGCGCCGCTCCATCTGCAGCGGACCCACAACGCCCGCCTGCTTGCGAGCGCGCGCAAGGGCCGCACTCTCAACACGGCGCACGTACGTATCAACAGCTTGCACGGCAGAGTCGCGCGCAGCGCGCTCGGCAGCCTCGACGCCCCTAAGCACGCCCAACAGCTCGCGGGAGCGCGCCTCGCGCACCAACTCCCCGCGATCGTACTGCTCAAGCGCCGCCTGGCGCTTGGCCACCAACTCAAAGCCAAACAGCTCGTCGAGCAACTCGCCAACAGAACGCTCGCCCGCCATGGCAGACCCCCTCACGCACTACGCACCAACACGCCCGCGGGTCTACGCGCACGCAAGCCCGCTCGCCCGCACTCCTACAGATCCAGTGCCTTCTTCGCGGCGTCGACCGGGTCGCCATCCATGTAGAACACCGGGCTCAATCCCGAGATAATCTCGGACGACACGCTCTGCAAGCCCGCGATGGCGCTCAGCGGCAAAATCACGCGCTTGGCGCCGGCGTTTTTGGCCACGCGCATAATGTCCTCGAGCCCGCGGATCTCGTCCATAGAACCCGACATGCGCAAGATTCCCGGAATCGCCAGCGCGGGCATCACCGGACGGTTGCATGCCGCAGAGCAGAGGCCCACAAACTCGGCGAGCGAAACTTCCTCGGACAGCCCCTTGCTCTGCAGGTCGTTATAGAACAGCAGGTAATCCTTGGAGCCAATGTGCATGCCCGGCGCCACGCGGTTCGCCAGGTTCACAAAGTTGTCGAACGCGGCCTCCAGCGTATCGCGCACCGGCTTGTTAAAGGCCACGCCCTCGTGCTTAAACTTGCACTCGCCGGCAACGGCCTTGTTCTCCAGCTTGTACACGGCAACCTCACCGCCCTGCGACCTGCCCACGCCAAACACGTGACCGGACAGCAGCGGCCCGTCGGGAATCAGTGTGTCCTCGCTCTGCTCGGGCACGCGCACCACATGCACGTCCTGCGGGTTGTCGGCATCCATATAGCCCAGGTTAACGTCGATAAACTCAACGCCCGCCATAATCTTGAGCTGCTCCTTTACGCGGCGACGGCCCTCGATGGCGTAGTCCAGCAGCCAGCGCACGTCGTCCTTGTCCATGGCCTCGTCGGGGAACAGCAGCTTTGCAAGGCCGCTAAAGGTCTTGCGCACGGCGATCTCGTCACGCTTGTTAAAGTCGCTGTTAAAGCGGAAATACCGGTCGATATGGTGCGTAAAGTCCTTTCGGCGCATCTCTTTGCAAAACTCCGACAGGCAGTCGGTGATCAGGCCGTAATGCCCGGTCAGCAGGCTCGAGCGCATCTTGGGAATCTCCCAGCCCGGCAGGTAATAGTGGATACGGTCGAAGAAGGCCGAATCGTTGTTAAACTCCGGCGGGAACGGATCAAACAGGTGCGTGGTCTTAAGGACATTTTGCACGGTGTCGTTGATGTTGCCCTCAAAGACCATGGAGGCATCGGCGTTGATCTGGTCGCGGCCGCGCGCGTAGCTACCACTCGCCATGTAGTCCTTCATGATCTGCACGGCATTGGTATCCTTAAAACGCATGCCGGCGACCTCGTCAAACGTCACGCAATCCCAGTGTCCCACCAGGCCCACGCGGTCGGCTCGCATGGAGTTCATACGGCCGAACAGGTTGGCCGTGGTGGTCTGGCCGCCCGAAAGCAAAATGGCGTAGGGCGAGACCTCTTTGTAGATGTGGCTCTTACCGGTACCGCGGGGACCCAGCTCGCACAGGTTGTAGTTGCGCTCGATAAGCGGCACCATACGCTCGATAAAGTGCAGGCGCTCTTTCTCGGAAAGCTCGCTAGGCTCATAGCCAGCGGAGCGCAGCAGCATGTTGAGCCACTCGTCGCGCGTAAAGTACTGGCGCTCGTCGACCATGGCATCCAGGTCCAGATTGGGCATCTGGATGGGCATGAGCGACGCCACGCTAAACGGAGAGTCCTCGGGTCCGCGCTTTTTGCGCTTGGCCTTGGAGCGGCGCGGTGCATCGTCGCCAAAGACCTCCATGCCAAACTCGTCTTCCTCATCCAAGGGGTGACGATACTCGATGCTCATGATGCACCAAATGCCGCCCTGCAGAATCTTGGAATAGTCGCGCACGTACTCAGCCGGCATCACAAACGGCTCGATGGTCAAGTTGGCAAACGACGCCACGTAGATATCTTTGTACTCGTCGAGCTTGGCCGTCACCTTATCGATGATGGTAAAACGACCCAGCTCGCGAATCTTGGACTTAATGCGCTCGGACTCATCGGGACGCACGTAGTTATCGGTGAGGATCCTGCGGATGCGCTCCAAACCCTCTGCCACGGCATCCTCGTCATCAGTTGAGCAGTACATGCCCAGCAGATACTCCAGTACAAAGGTGGGCACGTTGGCGCCGCGCTTCATAAGGGCCGTCAGGTCCTTGCGCACGATCTTGCCAGCAAAGTGCTCGAGCAGTTTGCCGTCCAGCCCATCCATGTCGTAGCCGTCGTCCTCGGGGGCCTCGTCCACGGCCTGGTCATAGCCATCGGTCGAGGATTCGTCCTCGGCGGGCACAGCAGCCTCAACGGGCGCGGCAGTCTCAGCCTCCGCAGCAGGCACGGCCACCCCTGCAGGCACCGCAGCCTGCTCGGGCACATCCACATCAATCGAGGGAACTTCCCACAAATCTTCGTCATGGCTATCAAACATAGGGCACACTCCTAAAAACCAAAGTCAGCAACAGGGGCAAACGAAACAGCGATGGTGTACGTCTCGCGCCAAACGATCTTGCCCGTCTCGCGCTCGCGGCAGACCAGATAGTACGGACCCTTGGCCGAGAATCCATCCGCTGCATGCAACGCAAACTTGGCATGCACCACGCGCTCCTGCGAGTTAACAGAAATCTTGTTGGCATGCGCCTTGACCGTATCGCTCACCTCGTTGCCACTTGCATCGGTAAACACCAGCTCGTACTCGCACGGCAAGACCTTACCTTGGGCAGGTTCTTCCTGGATCAAGTTGACTGAGAAGAGCGAGTTGGTCACTCGGCGTCCCTCACTTAGTACGCGCAGCGTCGCCGCGCGCGTGTCGACAAAGTCCTTGGAACCCGAGCGCGCACGCCAAAAACCGATAACGGGCACGCAGAGCTCCTGCAGGCTCATGCCGCCGTGGACGTAGTTGTTAGTGCCGCCGGGACGCTTGAAGTGCACGTTCTCGCGCGGGGCAAACCCCTCAAAACCGGCGCCCAAACGTCCCATGTTAACATTAACAAACACCTCACATGCCTCTTCCGAAAGCTTGGCCACGGCCTCGTTGGGCACCACCAGATGACGCTTGCCGTGCATGACAGGAGCGTCAAGGAAGGGAAGATCTGGCTTGCCGAGCATCTGGCACTCGTTGAGCTCACGACGCGTGTAGATGAAGCCGTGATCCGCCGTCATAACAACACGCGCGCCCGGGGCGTCGGTGCACACGCGGCGCGCCAACGCAGCAAGTTCCTCCACGGTGTCCGCACAGGCACCGAAGACGTCGTCCTGCGTAGCGGCCTTCTCGCCCGTGGCATCGATCTTGTTGTGGTAGAGGTAAACAAGTCTTGAGTCCTTGAGCAGCGCCTTACGCTCGGTTCCCGCCATGTTGAGGTATGCGCTCGAGCGCAAAGCGCGGGCCGTAGGCTCAACATGGGTAAGCACGGCCTCGCGTTGCGGAGTCGTTGCGGTGGGCTTGCCGTCAGCCAGCACAAACGAACCATCCGCTGCAAGCCCAAGCGCCTGATGCGGCAGCAGCGCGGGCATGCCCACCTCTGTAATGGAGGGAAAGACCGCCTGCATGCTAGAAACCTTGACGTTGCCGCCGCGCTCGCGCTCGAGCAGCGCCGCGACGTCGCAGGCCACCTCATAGCGCAGCGCGTCGCTCACGATAACGACCGTCGTTTTAGCAGAGCCCACAAAGGTGGGCAGCACATGCCAGTAGAACTCATCCTGCCGTTCGGGACCCTCGATGTAGCCGCAATCGGCCCACTCCCCTTGCGCAGCGGATGTCCAGCAGGCATTGGCATCCGCCAAGAACCAGTTGCTGTAGAGATTCTCCGCCCAGTCCGCCACAGCGCGGGTGGGCTCCTCGAGCACATCGCACTCGACGGAGCGCGCCCGCAGATACGCGGTGCACATATGACGATAGGCGGCATCCATGGCATACCAATCGGACGTGTAGGCATCCCACACCTGCTGGGGCTGCGCCAGATGGAACCCGCCCGCGTGCGCCTGCCTAAACGCACACATATCGGCCACAGCGGCAAGCAGGTCAAAGTAGCTCTCGACACGACGGTACCAGCTTAGGTCGCAACGGCGCGCAGCAAAGGCACGCGCATCCTCAACACGGTCTGCACCTTGCGCAAACGAGCAGAACAGCTGCGAGAGCACAGCCTCATTGACGCACGGAAACACATCAAGCGAGGTCAGCACATCGATCGGCAAGGTCTCGAACCGTGCAAAGAGTCCGCGGGCGTCCTCAACCAAACGGCAAATCTCAAATAGGTCCTCGCTCGATGCCTGGGTATCGGCGGCCTGGTCCCACGTACGCACCGCCTCAAGGCAATAGGGCCCATAGGCGGGAGCCACATGGCTCTCAAGCCCCTTGAGCGCCCCCTCGGGAAGCGCGGTAGACGCCGCCGTAAGGAGCACATGGGATGAAAGCATAAGCAATGAGTCGCGCTCATACAGCGGTCCCTCAAACCCATAGCAGCGAAGCATAAAGGCAGAGAGCACATCGCGCACGCAGTACTTGTCCATCAACTCGGCCAGTGCCTCGGGACCCTCGTGCAGCAGCATGGTCATACAGCCACGCAGCACAAACGCGGGGCGCGCGTCACCAAGCTCTTTACCGCCAAAAATCACCGTAAGGATGCCGAGTTCGATATCGGATGCGCCCGAGGCATGCGGAACACACGCGGCAAACTTAGCGCAGCGGGTCTTGGCATCAAAGAACGCCTTGTGCTCGCGCAGACTCTCGCGCACGGCATCGATGTTCTCGATACCAAGCTGATCGGCCAAAAGCGAAAGATAGTCAGCCTGGAACCGATCGGCATACAGCTCGACATCGGCAAGCCAATCGCCCTCAAGCCTGCCGCGCGGGCAACGGCGATACAGCAAGATATCGCTCGCAAGGTCATCGCGGTTGATAAGCTTCTTAACGGCAAACATGCGGCCCTCGCAGGCCTCAACAAACCGCACCGGGCGCTCAAAGTCACCGTGAGCGGGCATAACGCCAGCATCGGCCCCCGCGCCGTCGAAACCCTCGGCGGCCAATCGCTCAAACTCAGGGGCAAACTCGCCGTCCGCATCGTGCCAAACCACCACACGGCGGGGCATACATGCAGGCAACGGTTGCAAAAACCGCAGTTTGAGCTGTTCTTCTACATCGATCTTGGGCATGAATATCCTTACCGTATCTGCAGTTACTTGATCTTTGCCAGCACATCCTGAAACTTGGCGTAGTTGACCTTGACGCCGTCATCCAGGTCGATCTTAATCATCTGGTCTGCCAAGTGATGCAGCTTCTCCTCGTAGCCAATGATCTCTTTGAGCTGGTCGTTGAGCTTTTTGACGCGCTTATCCAAGCGCACGCGCTCGCCGCGCTCGGCACTGGCAAGGGCATCGTTGGCATAGCCGATCTGCGAGCGATAGCGCTCCTGCTGCTCATGCACATAGTCGGTGCGGATGCGAGCCAACAGGTCGGGCTGATAGCGATGCATGTAAACAAGGCACTTGAAGCCGTTCTTTTTTCCACTGTCGAACAGCCAGTAGATGGGACGCTTCTTATAGGTCTGGCAGTGGTCCTTAAAGAAGTCCTTCAAAAAGTAGGTGCGGATTACCTCGCGCGAGGTGCCCTTGCCGCCGAGCGCCTCGGCAATAAAGGCCAGGTTCTGCTCGAGCGTCTCCTCGCCGTACACGGTACGCACAAAGTCGATAAAGTAGCGCACGATGTCGTCGTCAAAGTACTCATCGTCGGTGATGGGCAGCACGTTATCGCTATCGGGCATAAAGGTCACGTGCGCGGGATCAGACATCTTTGACAGATAGTCGTCGACCGTGGCGCCCTGATCGGCCAGGACCAGTCCGTCCACATCCAGCGAATAGCGACCAAACATGCAGCCCACGGCATAGCTTATGAGCGAGGTGATCTCGTCGCGCTTGGTACGCACGTATTTGTTGCCTTTATAGCTCTCGGGAATCTCATCTGCGGTATCGAAGATGCGCGCCACCGAAACGAACTTATCCTCGACCTCGATGGGCACCTCACCCTCCATGTTGTAGATCTTGGCAAAGATTCGGTTGAGCTCTTCCTCGTTAGTGCGAAGCTGCTCGAAGCGAGCATTGACCTCGGCCTTACGAGCCTCGTATTTATCTTGAAGTAAAGTGGCCATGACAGACCGCCCTTTCTTTGTTGAAAAGTGCGGCTATGCAGATTTAAAATTTGCGCTAGCCAGCTAAACAATTATCAGATTTAAATTCTTTACGGATTAAAGCGCGTCGTTTATTAATTCCCTAGTGTTTGTTGCTCTTTCTATGAATGAGCTTTTCAAATTCGCCTCTGCTAGCGTCCTTAAAATAAAAACGAGCGTCAATATCAATC
This sequence comes from uncultured Collinsella sp., assembly GCA_900549655.1. Taxonomy (GTDB): domain Bacteria; phylum Actinomycetota; class Coriobacteriia; order Coriobacteriales; family Coriobacteriaceae; genus Collinsella. The sequence continues at coordinate 17,098 of UROZ01000015.1, read as the reverse complement.
GCCTTTATCCAGTCGGTAAACGCCTTTTGAGGCAGAAGCATCATGGCAGTCGTTTTTCCACTTGAACCACCAGCTTTATCCTCGAGAAGCATCATTCCATTAGGGAAGTAATACGTACACCCATGTGCAAGTGAATTGCGGATATGAGTTAGTAAAGTCATTCCTTTACCTGAGTCTTTAGGTTCGGGACCCTTGCGACCAGAGATTGTATAAGGTTGAATACAGAGGACCCTCGGACTAACGATATCAATCGGAGCTTCAATCTCTTGTTTAACTCCATCAGCCGACTTTTGATTTACAGTTGTTTTAAATCCATATTCCTCAATCACATCTCCAAGATTATCAGCCATAAGTAATTCACGCTTCCCGGAAGGCACCCCTTCATACTCAAGAAGAGTATCGAATGGCAATTGTTTCAATCCATAATCAGAGGCGGTTCTTCTTTGAGAGGCAGAGTTAGCTACAGATTTAGTCACAAAGAAATCCCAAATAGAAGAAATCTCATCCGGAGTCCAATAGCTAGATTCATGCAGAGACATATGAAATGAAGATATACAGGCTTTGTCCATAACCAGCACCTACACCAAAGGGTTATGTTTGAAATCCCAAGAGGTTTCAAACGAATCCCAATCGGTTTTTGATAGTTCGCGGCACGAGTCGACCATGTCGTTGACCAACGGCTCCTGTTCCTCGTTCTGAATGATCGGGTAGGTTGCGATTTGGCCTACCTCGAAATTAAGCGTCGGCGAGAGCATGCTTGCGACACGCATGATCACGGAGCTGTTACAAGCTCCCTGGAGATACTTGAGTGACTCCTCGTCGCTAAAAACGCTCGTGCCCGCCACATCAAAGATATGCCCAGCAGGCTTAAAACGAAACGCAATGGACCCGCTTGAAATCTTCGACCAGGTAATCGATGGGCTAAAGAAGCAGTTTGTATTCTGTGGCCTGGAAAGCAATCTACCATTCTGGTCTTTGTAATTACGGATCTCCTGTCCGTCATTCTCCCAGTTAACAACTGAGCTATTATTTCCGTACCATTTGCGGAAATCGCCGCCCTTGTTGTAGGGGAACCACTTGCAAGCGCTTTCAATCGACTCTTGAATAGATCCACAGGAATAGACGCTCTTGCAATCATCGACTTCCCACCACTCGCGAACGAAACGAGCGTTCTCGCCAGTAGCAAGCCCTTGGCGCGGCTTGCCATACTCACTGAGCTGTTTTGCGTTTCCAAACGCATCCAGAAGAGCGTCACTGGCCCAGTAGGCTATGGGGGTGCCGGGGATTTGCTTGAAGGTGTCGGCGTCGCGGCGATAGAACCAGCCGCAGTCGGGGTTTCGGATCGCCTCGAGCAACTTGAGACGCTTCGCCTCGCTGCCGTTGATGTCGACGAGGCGAACATAGGCACCCTCGCATGCCGCGCGGCCATTGTAGATGACATCGGCAGTCACATTGACGACCTCACCACCGATGGCATCGAACGCGCGAGGTCCCAGATGGGCCATGGAAACGATTGTCTTGTTGTCGATAACCTTGGCGCGCATCTTCTCAAAGCTGCCCAGGAACATCCAACTCTGCATGGTAACCATTGCGGCGTAGCCCTTATCCTCGACAAGGTTAAAACCGCGCTCGATAAAGCACGTGCAGAGGTCGCTCTTCACGTCGGGGTAGTTCTTCTTGATCCACTTGCTCATGAATGGATTAAAGCTGCTGCTGCCCATATACGGAGGATTCGCAACGGTGCAGGTAAAACGACGGGACAGCTTCTCGCAGATGGCGGCAGCGCTTTCGAGCTTAGTTTTGGCCGTAGCGGCAAAAAGGTCATCGGAACAACTCGCGGCGGCAGCCTTGAGCTCGTCGATCTCGTCCTCTGAGGGATTGAGCAGCGAACCGATCTCGCCCAAATGACTCAGCTCCTCGGCGAGCTTCTTGTTACCCGGCAGCTCGTCCTCCCCTAGCGGGATGCTCGAGAGCACGGTAACGTCGGCGCGAATGCCACGCCTAAAGAAGCGACGGTCGTGCTCGCGGGCGCACATGGCAAGCGCCAGCTCCGCGATCTGTGCCGCGCGGGAATCGATTTCCATACCTGCAAGGTTTTTAGTAAGAATGAGCTCGGGAATCTCGCGCTCACGATAGCCGCGCTCCTCGTACATATGGAAGAGCAGCTCAAACGCATAGACCAAGATATGGCCCGAGCCGCATGCGGGGTCGCAGAGGGTTATCTCCTCGGGACTCGAAATGCGAATGAAGTCCTCGTGCTCAGCATCGGGCTCGATGTAATACTCCATGCGCTCGCGTAGCAAACTCCCCGGATTGTTGAGCATCCACAGACGGCCGAGCGAGTTCTCGACCATATAGCGCACGATCCACTCGGGGGTGAAGAGCTGCGTGGCGGTCGCGATGTCCGCCGCTGCTGCCTTGCGCTTGGACTTGAAGAACTCGTCTTTAACGTCGGCATTGTAGTACTGATACATCCAGCCCAGAACGGTTACGCCCTCGCGCCAGTCCTCGTCAGTGAGGACGGCATTGAGTTTGCCCACCACACTGTCAGCCATCATGAGGCCCTGGGGCAACAGCAGCTCCATGGCTCCGCCCACGCGTTCAAAGACGCCCGGCAGGCAATCGGCAAGCTCCTCGCACTGAGCAACAAACAGGTAGCGCCACAACGGTTCATCCAAGCCCGCCATCTTGAGCTCGGCTATGCGATCGGTATCGGCCGTCGTTATTTCCACGTCCAGTGCGTTCTCCACGGCCTCGCTGCCATGGCTGCCGTCCGCGCGACTTAGCATGCGCATACGGCTGGGAAGCCATCCGCATGCATCCATGAAGCGAATGGCCACGATGCGGTTGAACCAGGTGTAGGCCGCACGGTCGTGCAGCGCCTCGTGACCCACCTCTGCCTGCATGCGCAGCAGTTCGTCGCGTTGCTCAATCTCAGCCGGACTTAGGGGCAGGCCGTTGACGGTCTCGGACCCAACGGGCGCGGGTGCAGGTTCGGTGATGCCGTAGCGCACCATCTGCGCCTCCACGCCTTTGATGAGCTCCGTACGGGCCCAGGTGCAGAAGCTCTTAAGAGCAGAATCGTTCATGGTTGATGAGCCTTTCTAAACGCCATAAGCCACCGGTGCGCGCTTTGGCACCGGTGGCTCCGCGGGTTAGTTGATACGGATCTCGTCGTTTGCAGCGAGCGCCTGCATAAGGCGGGAGCGCAGGTCGTCCACGTAGCGCTCCACGTCCTCTGCCGTTGTGAGGCGGCTCGGCTTGGCCAGGTCGGTGCGACGCACGGTCTTGATCTTGCGCTGGGGCTTGGGCACAGGCGCCGACGACGCAGCGCCCTTGTTGGAGATCTTTTTGACCACTTCACCCGTACTCGTGACTTCGGTGGTACGGCGCTCGTTGTCCATGCGCTCACGCGCAGCGTCCGTGGCGTCGTATATCTTGTTGGTTGCCGCAACGATCCAGTTTTCCCAGTTTGCCGCTAGGGCATTAAGCTCGTTGAGGCTCCGAACGCCATGGGCGCGGTTCTTGAACGACTCATACCTGGTGTTGGCGTCCGCGATGGCATCCTTGGCCTGATTGACAAAACCTTCTTGACTCTCGGCCTGCTTCCGCAGATCCTGCAGGTCATTCTCGATACGACACAAGAACTCGTTGCGGCGAATGCCCAGGAGCTTTTTAATGTCTTCCTCGACGGGTGCCATCAGCGGCTGCAAGTCTTTGATGCGTCCGTAGGGCTTTGGGTCTTTGAGGATCTCGCGCACCTTTGCCACGTTCTCCACCGCGTTGGGAATGTCATCGGAGACATACTCAATACCCTCGGTGCGACTCAAGAAATCCTTGGCGTGATCAAACGCCGTTCGTTGGTTGGACTCGAAGAACTCAACCACCCTGTCAAAGTCTTCCTTGGCATCGAGCAGGCGGTCCTCGTGCTTGGTGAAGGTGGTCAAGAATGCCTCGGACTCGCTCTGGTCCTTAAGGATGTCGGCGACCTCCGAGCGCATCTTCTCGCACTCGTCCTCACCGGGATACGGGTAGGCTGGTTTGATGCCCGTGTAGTAGTCGCGTGCCATGGCGAGGCACGCCTCGCGCAAGTCCTCAAGGCGCGCTTTAAGCTCGGCCACGAGCTTATCCTCGTTGGAGGGCACGGTGCCAAGCTCAAACAGGTCACGCATAAGCTCGCCCGTATCGCACAGCAAACGGTCACTCATGCGCATACGCAAGCGCACCTGGGCTTTATCGGCATCCTTGCGCAGGAGTGCCACCATGCGGCTATCGTTGGCTTGAACCGTTTGACCGCCAAACAGCACCTGCGCGCGCTGCTCCGCCACAAGCTGCGCCACCACATTTGCGATATCGACCTCGCGCCAGCCAAAGGGTCTTTGCTGGTACTGGCGCTGGATATCGCCCATAGCGGTATCCAGGTGGCGCTGGTGCTGAACTTTGAGGTAGTCCTCGACCTCCTTGAGCGCACGCATGTTGCCCGCGTCCATGCCAGCGAGCCCAGCTTGAACGTTGCCCGCCAGAGTGGAGCGGATATCGGAATCGCTCGTGACCGGCGCGCCGATATAGTCGGCCTTTTCAAAGACCACATCGCACAGCTGCGCCAGCACCTGCTCAAAAACCTGGGCGGGTTTGGCCGCGCGGACCTCAACCATGCGGCCGTTGACCGCGCAACGTGCATGGAGCACGGCCTCGCTCAAAAGGGTATCGGCCTCCTTCTCGTTATAAGCCGCCTCGCGCATCTTGGACTCGACGATCTGGCGCGTACTCGGCTGAAGCTCCTGGAGATTTCGCGTCTTGGCGTACTTGCGGATCTTGGCGGCGTTGACGAGCGTCTCCCAATAATCCGCCTCGTCGCTCAAGGCCACGATGGCTTTGCCCGAAGAAGCCAAGGCCAGCTCGGTATCGTCCGCACGGCCCAGGTCGCTCGCCATAGTCGCCACGTAAAGCTCCATGCCGCCCATGCTGGTACCGTGGATTGAGCCGTCCACATAGCGGTCAAACGGAAAGTCGTTGGCCCCGCGGTTGAGTTTGCGCGCGGTGTAGATGCTGTCGAACAGGCGCTTTTTGATAGACTCGATCACCTGCGCGTTATCGATCGGGGTGCGTGCGATCTCCTGCGCTATCTCCTGCTCCTCGTCGGTGAGGAAGCTATAGGTATCGCCCTGGCGTGCCACGTAGTTCTCGCGCTCCAGGCGGGCAAGGGACTCCTTGACGCGGTCCTTGAGGGCGCGCATGTCCACGTCGAGGCCGTCGATCATGAAGATGGAGATGTTCTCGGCCGTGGCCTTAACGTAGCCGATGTAACGAATCAGGTACAGGAGCTTGAGCACCTGAACGTCGTAGGGTTCAAGGCCCTTTGCGTCCTCGGCCGCACGGACCGCGCGGTCGACCACCTGGATGATGCCGTGCTCAAGGTCTTTGGAGATAGTATCGAAGAAGCGCCAGAACGGCACGAGCGCACCGGTCTGGTCATGCTGGATGGCCTGAGCGCTCTCCTGGAACGCGCTCAGCATGGAGCGCTCGCCCGTTGACATGTGCTTGGCCTTGACACCGTGCTTGCGCACCTCGGTCATCACGTCGGGCAGGAGCTTAAACTGGTAGCCCACAAACGGGTAGCTGGCCACAAAATCCTTGGAGTTGGCGTAGCCGGCAAGGTCGGAGCGCGAGCCACCCTCAAAGGTAAAGTTGTTTTTAAGCACGGCGGCGTCTTGCTCGTAGACCTGTGCAAGCATATCGGCCACCGGCGCGGTCTTCTCGAGCACACGGCGCTGGATGACCTCGTCCACGCTGGAGCTGGAGAGCGAAAGTCGGGTATTGAAACGGCCTTGGATCTTTGAAAAGTCGTTGCCCACGGGCAGGCTCAGGTTGTCGATGGCCTCCTGGCTCGTGACCATCACCCACACGCGGCCACCGCAGGCGGCACCCAACTCCTCGACGATGGTCTGAAGGCTCAGCATAAGGCTTGGGTCCTGGTCGTTTGTAATAAACTGACCCACCTCGTCGACCATAAAGAGCAAACGGAAGTTGCCGCCGTGGGCCGCTGCCTGAGCGTCCACGTAGTCCTTGACCTTTTTGGCAAAGACATCAGGGGCCAAAACCTCGTCCTCAGAACCCTCGAGCCAGTTCCATGCGGCCTTTTCGCTCATGCCGAGCACGCTCTGCAGCACCTCGACGACGTCGTCCTCAAAGTAGCTGTAGGTATCGCGGGTCTGGAGCCAGGACTCGCCGTTGACGCGCTCAAAGGCCTCGCGGAACTCCTGGGTCTTGCCCAGGGAATCGATGTATTCCTCGAGCTTTGCAAGCTTGAGGTCCTCGCCGTAGAAGCCGCGCGCCTCGTAGAACATGCGCTCAAAGCCGCGAAGCAGCGCCGTGGGAGCCGTATCACCCTGCTTCCACTGGCCCGCCTTGCTATCGATGTTAAAGAGGATGGCCTGCGTGGACACCGAGCAGGCGCGCTCCATGGCAGCCTCGACCATGGGGTCGACGATCTTGCCGTCAAAGTAGCGGATGGCGCTCTTGCCGCCGATCTGGCGATTCTCGAGCAGGTAGCTCAGCATCTTGAGGAAGTGCGATTTACCAGAACCGAAGAAACCACTGATCCACACGCCGATCTTGTCGGTGGACACATCGATGGCATCGCCGTAGGCCTTGAAGAACGTGGCAAAATGCCTCTGCAACTCGCGCGTCACCACGTACTCGTCAAGCTCCTGGCGGATGGACCCATCTTTTGAATCCTGGACCTTGACCACGCCGTTGATGGAGCGGTTGATGTCTTTAGCAAAGAGGTCGCGAATGATCGTGTTGTCCATGGATGCTCCTTTGGGTTTGGGAACGTTATGGCAAAGGGTTGTTACCGGCGGCAGGGACTTGCCTGCGGGGAGCCGTGCTTACGAGATATCGATGGCGCGGTAGTAGTTGTCGGCCGGCAGACGGTTAAAGAGCTGGAAAGAAGAGCCGTTGAAACTGCCCGGATAGGCGGCGACCACAGGCACCTCATCAAAATCCGCAAGCATGCAGTGGAGAAGCGTGTGTATGCGAAAGAACGGGAAAACCTCGCCCGCGCCAGTAAGGAGAACGACGTCTCCAGGCGCGTGCGGTTCGGTCTGCTCAAGGATGTACGCGGCGACTTTCTCAGGCGAGGCGAACTTGGCCACGTCCTCGAGCACGCGCTGGGTACCGCGGCGCTCCTCTTGGTGCGGGATAGCCTTGAGGACACGGCGCTTTTCGAGAATTGCCAGCACGGCGTCGTAAAGGTTCACGACCTTGAGCGTGCACGGAAGCTTGTCGGCCTCGGCATCGCGTGAAAGGGTGTCAAATAATGCACGCGCCTCAAACTCCAGCGCGGGGTCATAGCAAAAAGTGTGGAAGCCGATCTCATTGCCTATGCCCTTGTTGGCCAAAAAGTCCTCGCTGCACAGGCACTCGCGCAGAAGCTGCGCACGGCGCTCAAATTCCTGACAGGCGCGCTCGGAGCGGGCATGCGCCGCCACGACGCTCTTGCGGGAATGGATGCCGATATTGGTGGTGAGATCGGTCGCCGGGGTGATAACAGGGTCGACGGCGCTTTTGACGGGAGCCACGCTACATCACCGCCCTGCCGGTAAGGGCCGCGATAAGCGACTGCTCGCCCAGCTGAACCAAGACTCGCTCGACATCGGAATCGAGGAAGAGTGGTGACAGGCGCTCGGACTCCGGGCCCTGGCCCTCGCCGATAAGGCCGGCATGGCGGAGCGTCTGGCGGAGCGAGCCCTTAATGCGCTTGACCGTGGCCTCAGTCCAGCGGGCCGCGTCCGGATACTCCGTGGTAAAGCGTGTCATAAAGGCGTTGAGGTCAACCGCCGTAAAGGCATAATCGAAGTTTTGTAGGCGCTCCCCTACCTCGACGAGCACGAGCTCGCGCACGATATCGTAGCGGCAGATCATGCTGTAGAAGATGGCCTGGTCCGTCTGCGTGGGAGTGCCGGATGCCATGAGCCTGGTTAGGGATGACGCAGCCTCGACGGCGGTTTTGGGGTCGATGCCGCGCGCGGCGCATACGGCGTCCGTGGGCACCATGGCGTCAAGGCGGCGAAGGCACACGGTTGCGCGGTTGGCGACCATGCGCTCCGTGGGATATTGAAAGAGGTTCTCGCTCTTTACGCGTACAATGACCTGCTCGTCGCTTGCGCCCTGCATACGAAGGGCAGCGACGATGCGCATCTCATGCGGGAGGAATTGCTCGCGGGTGAGCACCCCCCCCCCGAACGCTTTTTGTGGTTACATCCACAGTACACGCTCCAAGGGTGTCAAAGGCTGTCACAAGTACGCCGCAACCCGGCAGGCAGGCGCGGCGCACATGACAATAATCATACCTGTTGGTAAAAAAGTTACCACGCCCAGAGTGTCAAATGTTGAGCAACAAAATATAATCCGGTTAACGGTCATTTTCGCAGCTTAGAAACTTTAACGAGGTCGCCCCAAATCACACTTGCCAGACAACCGCGCTTACGAATGCAGGCACGCACACGCCCAACGCCACCCTCCGCTACACTCAACATAGAGTTCTACATATGATTCTATGTAAGGAGTTTCATATGCCTGTCGTAAAGCCTATTTCTGATCAGACGCGCGCACTAACCACCATTCAGGAACACGAAGATCACGTTCAACGTGCCATCACGCGTGGCTACGACGACCTCACCAACAGTCGCGTGCGCCCCTGGAAACAAGCGAAGACCGAGGCGGATCGGATGCGAGCCTCGAGATAAGCCCTCCCCCATGTAACCATCCTGTAAATCATAGCGGCGCACTCGAGTTTTACCGTGATGTGGTCGCGCCTGGCGCTCCACTGTGCTAAAGTATCCCGAACGTTCAAACGACTACGAGGGGAACTAGAAGATGGCACGTGTGCACAACTTCTCAGCTGGCCCGGCCGCACTGCCTACAAGCGTGCTCGCCGAGATCGCCGACGAGATGATGGACTACCGCGGTTGCGGCATGTCCGTGCTCGAGATGAGCCATCGATCTAGCATGTACCAGCAGATCATCGACGACGCCGAGGCGACCCTGCGCCGCCTGCTGAGCATCCCCGACAACTACCGTGTCCTGTTTTTGCAGGGCGGCGCCACGCTGCAGTTTGCGGGCATCCCCATGAACCTCATGCGCCGCGGCCGCGCCGGCTACATCGTGACCGGCAACTTTGCCAACAAGGCATACAAGGAGGCCGCCAAGTACGGCGAGGCCGTGCTGCTCGCGAGCTCCGAGGACACCAATTTCGACCGCATACCCACCATGGCCGACATCAACGCGCGCATTGCCGCCGAGGCCGCGGGCGACGGGCTCGACTACGTCTACATCTGCCAGAACAACACCATCTTTGGCACCATGTTCCACGAGCTGCCCAACTGCGGTGATGTGCCGCTGGTCGCCGATGTCTCGAGCTGCTTTCTGTCGCAGCCGCTCGACGTCGAGCGCTACGGGCTCATCTACGCCGGCGCGCAGAAAAACGCCGGCGCCGCGGGCGTGACCGTGATCATCGTGCGCGACGACCTCATCGCGGATGGCCCCGCCTTTGCGCAGACGCCGCAGTACCTGAACCTTAAGACCCAGGCCGCCAAGGGCTCCATGCTCAACACGCCTAACACCTTTGGCATCTATGTGTGCGGCAAGGTGTTCCGTTGGGTTGAGCAGACCGGCGGACTTGCCGCCATGGCCGAGCGCAACTGGGCCAAGGCCAACCTACTCTACGACCTGCTCGAGCACAGCGAGCTGTTCCATGGCACCGCGCAGGCCGACAGCCGCTCCATAGCCAACGTCACCTTCCGCACCGGCGATGCCGACCTCGACGCCGCCTTTGTCGCAGGCGCGGCCGAGCACCAGATTCAAAACGTCAAGGGCCATCGCCTGGTGGGCGGCATGCGCGCCAGCGTGTACAACTCCGTCACCATGGAGGACGTGCAGGCGCTGGCCACATACATGAAGGACTTCGAAGCGCAGCATAGTTTGAGTCCGCGATCTAACTAGCCCGCAACCCGCGGGCCGACCAGCCACTTCAAACCACTTGTTTTAGACAAACCTGCTAAGGAGTTTTTCCATGCGTAAGATTAAGACCATCGACGACATCACTAAAGACGGCAAAGTCGAGTTTGGCGAGGGCTACGAGTTTGTAAGCACCGCCGAGGAGGCCGACGCGATCCTGATGCGCTCGACCGACCTGCACGGCTACGAGCTGCCCGAGGGCATCCGCGCCATCGCCCGCTGCGGCGCCGGCGTCAACAACATCCCCGTCGAGGAGTACGCCAAGAAGGGCGTCGTCGTCTTTAACTCCCCCGGAGCCAACAGCAACGCCGTCAAGGAGCTCGTCCTAGGCATGCTGGTGCTCTCGAGCCGCGGCGTCGTGCAGTCGATGAACTGGGTGCGCGACAACGCCGACGACCCCGAGATCCAGGTCGATGCCGAGAAGGCCAAGAAGGCCTTTGTGGGCCGCGAGCTCAAGGGCAAGCGCATCGGCGTCATCGGCCTGGGCAACGTGGGCTCCAAGGTCGCCAACGCCTGCGTCGACCTGGGCATGGACGTTTACGGCTACGACCCGTTCATTTCCGTCGAGCACGCGTGGGTGCTGAGCCGCGAGGTGCAGCGCGTGGGCACGCTCGAGGATCTCTGCCGCGGCTGCGACTACCTCACCGTGCACGTGCCCAGCAAGGCCGACACCATCGGCATGATCAGCACCGAGCAGATTAACCTGCTGGCACCGGACGCCGTGCTCATCAACTACGCGCGCGAAACCATCATTGACGAGGACGCCGTCGACGCCGCCCTGCGCGAGGGCAAGCTCAGCTGGTTTAGCTGCGACTTCGCCACGCCCAAGACGGTCAAGATGTCCAATACGTTTATCACCACGCACTCGGGCGCCGGCACCGGCGAGGCCGAGGCCAACTGCGCCGACATGGCCATCAGCGAGCTCAAGGATTACCTGGAGAACGGCAACATCGCACACAGCGTCAACTACCCCGCCTGCAGCATGGGCAAGGCGCGCGCTGCAAGCCGCATCGCCTGCCTGCACGCCAACGTGCCCAACATGATCGGTCAGATCACGGCCATCCTGGCCAAGGACAACGCCAACGTGCAGCGTATGACCAACGAGTCCGCTGGCGAGAACGCCTACACCATGTTCGACACCGACGAGCACCTGGACAGCAGCACCATCGAGGCGCTCAAGCAGATTCCGTCGATGTATCGCGTGCGCGTGATCAAATAGCGCCGGCTGATCTGACGGGCAGTTCCCCATGTGGCCTGCCCGTCGCTGACATTGAATGCCCGCGGGGACGCCTTTCGCACGAGAGGCGTCCCCGTTTTTGTGAGCCCTCCATTAAATGCACCGAGCCGCTTCTTGACATACAATTTGCATGTTGACCTAACTATATGTGAGGTGCCTATGGTTGATACAGATTTTGCTTGGCGGCTTACGCAAGGGCTCGTGCGGATCGACAGTTCCGACCCAGGTGCGTATGAGGGCGAGATTGAACGCTATATCAAAGCGTTGGTTGAGGAACGGTTGGCGCAGCTGAGCCATCCGGTACTCGATGCCGTGCAGATTGCAGAGCTCGAAGTACTCCCCGGGCGCCGCAACCTTATGGTCACCGTGCCGGGCCAAAGCGACGAGCCGCGACTCGTCTATATCTGCCATATGGATACCGTTACGCTGGGCGATGGCTGGGACGCGGACATTCCGCCGCTCGGGACGGTTGTGCGTAACGACAAACTCTATGGCCGCGGTACCTGCGACATGAAGGGTGGCCTGGCCTGCGCCATTGCCGCGCTGGTCCATACGCTCGAGCGCGTGGTGGCGGATGGCGCGCTGCCCCGCCGCGGCTTTTCGCTCATCTGCTCGGTCGACGAGGAAGATTTTATGCGCGGCTCAGAGGCCGCGATCGATGCTGGCTGGGTCGGCTCGCGCGAATGGGTGCTGGACACCGAGCCCACCGACGGACAGATCCAGGTGGCGCACAAGGGGCGTACGTGGTTCGAGATTGAAATGGCTGGCGTGACGGCGCATGCGAGCCAGCCCTGGAAGGGCGCGGATGCCGTCGCCGCCATGGCCGAGGCCGTGTGCTCGCTTCGCCGCGCATTTGCGGCGCTGCCCGTGCATAATGAGCTGGGGCCATCGACCATCACGTTTGGACAGATCGAGGGTGGCTATCGTCCCTATGTCGTGCCCGACCACGCCAAGGTCTGGGTCGATATGCGTCTGACCCCGCCGACCGATAGGGCCGCCGCGAAGCGCATGGTAGAGCTGGCCATCGCCGGCGCCGAAGCCGCGGTCCCCGGTTGCCATGGCAGCTACACCGTGACGGGCGACCGCCCCGCCATCGAGCGCGACCCGAACTCTCCCCTTCTAGCAGCGCTCAAGCGTGCCGCCGATGACGTGACGGACGCGGACACGACCGTCGGTTTCTTTACCGGCTACACCGACACCGCCGTCATTGCCGGCAAGACAGGTAACCGCAATTGTATGAGCTACGGTCCCGGGTCGCTCGCGCTCGCGCACAAGCCCAACGAATATGTACCCCACGCCGATATCGTTCGTTGTCAGCAGGTGCTAATCGCACTCGCCGATAACGTGCTCTGGGACGCGAGCGGCCAAGTTGGGGCATAATAAGCCGCGAACAAACCGACTCGTGCGTTAGGACCGTCCATGAAAGCACTTCCGTTTCCCTGCATCCGCCCGGCTCAGGACCGCGTGCTCGAAGCGCTGCCTGCAATGGGCGGTATCTTGAGCGGCAACGACGCCCTGCGCGGCGCCATCGCCGACGGCCTGATGCTCAAGGATCCAGGCGCGGCGTATTACGTGTACGAATGCTCGGGCGAGCCGGGTCGTGTGACGGGTGTCGTGGCGATTTGCCCGGTTAACGTGCTGACGGGCAGCGACGCGGCTGTCGCCGAGAACGTCGATGCACTCGCCGCTGCGCACGCGATTGCCGAGCTCAAGGTGCAGCCGCGCCCCGTGTCGCTCGCCTACGAAGCCTCTCCCGTCATGGATATCATCCTCGGCGCCGCAAAAGAGGGCGCTTCACTCTATGCCGTCACCGACCCCGCCGGCATTACGCACCGCGTGTGGGAGGTCAAGCGCGAGGACGCCGTCGGGGCCATCCGCGCCATGCTCGACCAGGCGCCGGAGCCGGCACTGGCCGACGACCCTGCCTACGCTGGCGCACTAGTCGGGGTATCACAGCTCCTGGCCGATGAGGCCCGTTCCGCCGGAACGTACACCGGCAGGGAGCCGTTCAACTTTACCGTTGCCGTGCTCTTCCCCGCTGCGCAGGTCAGCGGCGGCGCACCGCAGGTTCCGACGGGTCTGCTCACGCACCAAGTCGCGCGGTTCTAGCAAGACCAGACCGCGCAGCACAAAAATCGGCAGCTCAACAAACAGGGGGCGGAGATGCAGCAGGTACATGCATCTCCGCCCCTTTTGCGTCGAGAAGTTATGCCGGCGACCCGAGCCGCCACGCTCGCGTTATCCGCGCTGCGGACCTGCAGTAGCCACAAGCGGTTCAAGGCCCAGCTCGCGTGCGTAATCCTCCTGCGTAAAAATCTCAATCAGCTCAAACGTGTCGGATTCGTCGTCAAACGCAAAGTGCAGCACCGAGCAGTTGCCCGGCACGCGCTCGTGCTCGTCGGCCGCCGCTCCCCTCACGTGATCCAAAAACTCCTTGATGGCCGATCCGTGGCTCACCGCAAGGACGCACTCGTGGTCCGGGCGTCGCATGAGTTCGGTCAGCGTCGCCACCATGCGCTCGCGCACCTGGATCTGGCCCTCGCCGCCAAATTGACGATAGAAATCGCGCCACGGGCGCTCGGGCATAAGCATCACGCGCTCGGCCTCAAAGTCGCCAAAGAACCACTCACGCAGGCCGTCCAGGCGCTCGTACGCCAAGCCCGGCCACAGGTTGGCGATAGTCTGCTCGGTGCGATGAAGTGTGGAGGTGTAGGCATGATCGGGTTCAATGCCGCGCGCACGCAAGAACATGCCGGCACGCGCCGCCTGGTCGCATCCCAGCTGCGTGAGCGGCGAGTCACTCCAACCCTGAATAATGCGCTTAAGGTTGAATATTGTCTGCCCATGACGAACCAGATACAGGTCTTTATTCATAGGGGTCCTTTCGTTCGTTACCAATCAAGGAGCGAAAACGCCCCGTCGCAATAGCCAAAATGAAGCACGGCGCCGTTGTCGGGTAGCTCCCCCTCGCCAGTCACATACTCAAGAAACTCCTGGCAGGCTGAGCCGTGGGAAACCGCCAGCACGCAGTCGTGCTGCGGCCTGGCCATGATGCGGGACAGCGCCGCGACCATGCGCGACTGAAGCTGCACTTCCGACTCGCCGCCAAAGGCCACCGGATAATCGCCCCAGGGCTGCGGCGGCATCTCGCGATTTGATGTGCCCTCCAGCGAGCCAAAATGCCACTCACGCAGGTCATCGACCAGCTCAATGGAACGGCCCTCGCCAACGATAAGCTCGGCCGTATGCCGCGCCCGGCCCAACGGCGAGGAATACACATAATCAAAGGCCACGCCACGCGCCGCAAACGCCGTACGCGCCGTCAGCGCCTGCTCGCGCCCGCGCGCCGTAAGCGGCGAATCGTGCCAGCCCTGCAAAATGCTCTGCACATTGAGCTCAGTCTGCCCATGCCGCACCAAATACAGATCTGCCACACACCCTCCCCTCGTACCACCACAAAGGGGACAGGAGTCTTTGTGGTGATTTTGCCGCCGGATTGCGCCGCAACGACGCACAACTACAGCAGCACGTCGGCAAGCGGACGCTTGGGTACGTGGTGCACCCGCGCCTCGTCGCGCCAATAATTGATGGAGCCGTCGGGGTTGGAATCGATCGCATCGATCACCTGTGTCTCGGCCGGAACGCCAAACGCCATGATCAGCTTGAGCTCATATTTGTCGTTATCGAGCCCCATGGCATCGATCGCGTGGGGCGTAAAGGCCTTGAACATGCAGGCTGCCACCTCGGGCGTGGCGCTGCGGGCGGCGAGCATCATCGTCTGCGCGGCAATGCCCGTGTCGACATCGGTAATGGGAGCGGCGGGCTTGCCCGGAACGGCGCGCTCGGCCAGAATCGCGATGTAGCCGGTCGGGCGCTCACCCTCGGCAGGACCCGGCCAGTCCTTAAGTGCGCCGGCCCATGCGAGCTCGTCAAATACACGCGCGCAGTCCTCTGCACCGCTTACCACATGAAAACGCAGACGCTGAGCATTGGCACCACAGGGAGCCAGGTGCGCAAGTTCCGCCAGCTCGAGCAAAAACTCGCGCGGCACGCGCATGGACTCGTCAAAGCGGCGGCACGTGCGGGCGCGGCGAACCAACGCATCAAACGCGTCCAAGCCGAGCTTTTCGCAACCCTGCTTTGCCATCGACTCAGCGCCTACCGGCGCCGCGGGAACTGTTTCGTTCATAGGGACCCCCAATTTCGGGCAATTGTTCTTAGGAAAATCTAACCTAAAACGTAGGCAATAACGAACAGGGCTGCAATGTTCTACACCTGTTGAATAGAAAATCGCGACGTGGGGAACAACGGAAACAATTCGGGGCCTTTGGGTTACGTTTCACCCTCCCCGACCCATACGTCAGCGCCTTTAGGCGATACTGGTCGTAACGATCAAGGCTTACGCCGCACGGAAAGGAGACATTATGGGCATCTTTAAGAACGATGACCAAAAATCGAGCCAGTTTGGATTTGACGACAAAAGCATGGCGGGCAAAGCCGTCAAGGCCGTACGCTGGATCTACGCCATCACGGGCGTCTTAGCGCTCATTGCTGGTATCGCGCTGCTTTTTGCACCCGCCAAGTCCCTCGTCTTTTTGATGACTGTCCTGGGTTTTTACTTTGTAATCACTGCTGCCATCAGGCTGTTCACTGCCATTTTTGAGCCGCTGCTGCCCACCGGCTGGCGCGTGACGAGCATCATCTCCAACCTACTCATTATCTTGGGCGGCGTCATAATCCTGCGCAACCAGGCCTTCTCGACCGCGACGCTCACCACGATGGTGGTTATCGTGGCCGGCTTTGGCTGGATTGTCGAAGGTGTCATGTCCATTCTGGAGTCCGAGCTTTCGTCCAACCGCGCCCTCGCTATCCTGAGCGGTGCACTCTCCATCATCGCCGGCATGTTCGTGTTTATCTATCCGCTATGGTCGGCCAAGATGCTCGTCATCTTTAGCGGCGCCGCGCTGCTGGTGTTTGGCGTTACGCTGATTGTTCGCGCTATTCAATTTGGCAAACTGGTGCACTAGATGCCGCGAACGCTCTTTATTGATGCCGACGCCTGCCCGGTCACGCGCGAGTCGATTGACTGCGCGCGGCGGGCGGGCGTCGCCGTTGTTATCGCCGGCAACAGCACGCAAAACCTGGAACGGCACATTCGCCGCGACGACCCGCGCGATGCCGAGCACGCGCGACGCGGCTTTTGGGTCACGACGCTCGACGTGAGTGTGGGCGCCGACAGCGCCGACTTTGCCATTATCGAACGCCTGCAGACGGGCGACGTGGTCGTGACGCAGGACATTGGCCTGGCGAGCATGGTGCTCGGCCGCGATGCCGACGCAATCGGTGTGCGCGGGCGCGTGTACGACAAGGCGACCATCGACATGCAGCTGTTTATTCGTCACGAGGAAAAGAAGGTGCGTCGCGCCGGCGGTCGCACCCGCGGGCCGGCAGCATTTACCAGCGAAGATCGCGCCCGCTTTAAACGCAACCTCACCGAGCTGTTGCGCTAACCAAGGTAGATTTTTGGGACATGCCTAAAATCTACCTTTTTGTTTTAAGAGATTGACGCACATCCAACGCCCAGGTCATGACGGTAGATTTTACGGCATGCCCCAGTTTTTACGGCATGTCCCAAACATCTACTTAGAGGCCAAAGGCAGAAAGGATAAGGCCCCAGCCCGTGCCGATAACGTACATCATAATCAGGAACACGACGTTTTCGCGGGCGCTGCGGTTGGTGCGGAACAGCACCAGGTAGCCAACGCCGGCAGAAATGAGCGTGCCGGCGAGCATCGGGGCCAGCTGCAGCGCGCCTTCCAGGTACAGTTGCGTGATGACGAC
>UROZ01000014.1 GCA_900549655.1 uncultured Collinsella sp. | reverse complement strand
GCGGCGGCATGGGGCATGCCTTTTAAGTACCAGCTTGCGTACGTACGGGCACGCGACATGAGCGGCAGGAGCTCATGTGTCAGCGTTAGGTGCTCACGCAGGGCGTCCAGGCGCTCGACGGAGCTGCGAGCCGTCACCGGTATGCCATCGAGCGCAAGGGCGCGAGCATCGCCAAACACCCACGGGTTCCCGTAGATACCGCGCGCGATAAACACCGCGCTGGCGCCCGAGTTGCGCAGATGCTCCGCGGCATCCTCGGCGGTAAACACGTCGCCCGAACCGATCACGGGAATCTCAACGGCGTCGGCAACCTCATCGACGACCGACCAATCGGCCTGGCCCGTATAGAGCTGCGTGGCGCAGCGGCCATGCACCGCCACCGCGGCGGCACCGGCGCCTTCGAGCATCTGGGCAAACGTCGCGGCATTACGGTCCTCGGCATAAAAGCCCTTGCGGATCTTTACGGTCACGGGCACATGCGCCGCGCCCACCGCCGCCTCGACGATCTTCTCGGCCAAATCGGGCGTGCGCATAAGGGCAGAGCCCTCGCCCTTGGTGACAACCTTTCGGGCAGGACAGGCCATGTTGATATCGATGAGCGACAGGCGATCGCCCACACGCTCCTCGACGGCGGCGACGGCACTCGCAAACTGATCGGGCTTGGAGCCAAAGAGCTGCACGCAAATCTGCTGCTCCTCGTCGGCCGGTAGCACCAGGCGCCAGGTCTTGTTGCTGGCATAGGCAAGGCCCGCCACGCTCACCATCTCGCTGTAGGCAAGGTTGGCACCGCGGCGGCGACACATGATGCGGTAGGCGGGGTCAGTCACGCCCGCCATGGGAGCCATAAGGAACGGCTGCTCGGCATAGGCGCCCAGCAGCCGCTTGCTGTATTCGGAAAGCGCCATAGACCTACTCGTCCACCTTGAGGATCGCCATAAAGGCCTCCTGCGGGACCTCGACCGATCCGATGGCCTTCATGCGCTTCTTGCCCTCTTTCTGCTTCTCGAGCAGCTTGCGCTTACGCGAGATATCGCCGCCGTAGCACTTGGCAAGAACGTCCTTGCGACGCGCTTTGACAGTGGAACGGGCGATGATCTTGTTACCGATAGCACCCTGGATGGGCACCTCGAACAGCTGACGCGGGATGATCTCCTTAAGTTTGTCGCACAGACCACGGGCCAGGCCATAGGCCTTGTCCTTATGGACGATAAACGACAGCGCGTCCACCTCATCACCCGAAAGCAAGATATCGAGCTTCACAAGCTCGGAGGGACGGTACTCGTTGAACTCGTAGTCGAGCGAGGCATAGCCCTTGGTACGGCTCTTGAGCTGGTCAAAGAAGTCCAAAATGAGCTCGGCAAGCGGCATATCGAAGCGCATCTCGACCGATTTGCTCGTGAGATGGATCATGTCGGTCGTCACGCCGCGGTGCTCGATGGCGAGCTGCATGACGGCACCCGTATACTCGGGCGGACAGATGATCTTGGCCTTGAGGTAGGGTTCCTCGATACGCTCGATACGTGTGGCCTCGGGCAGGTCCTGCGGGCTGCGGACATCGATCATCTCGCCATCGGTCTTGTACACGTGATAGTCGACCGAAGGACTCGTGGCAATGAGGTCCAGATTGAACTCGCGCTCCAGGCGTTCCTTAACGACCTCCATATGCAGCAGGCCCAGGAAGCCCACGCGGAAGCCAAAGCCGAGCGCCACCGAGGTCTCGGGCTCCCACACCAACGACGGGTCGTTGACGTGTAGCTTATCGAGCGCGTCACGCAGGTTCTCGTAGTCCTTGTTATCGATCGGGAACAGGCCCGTATAAACCATGGGCTTGGCCTCGCGGTAGCCGGGAAGCGGCTCGGGGCAGGGATTCGACGCCCACGTGAGGGTATCGCCCACGCGAACGGCCTCGGGGTCCTTCAGGCCCGTGACCACGTATCCGACCTCGCCGACCGTGAGCGCGTCGACCGGGGTCTCGGCGGGACGCTTGACGCCCACGCCATCGACCAAAAAGTCGCCCTTTGCCTGCATCATGCGCAAGGTATCGCCCTTTTTGATGGAGCCGTCAAAGATGCGGACCGTGGCGACGACGCCACGATACTCGTCGAAGTATGAATCCAGAATGAGTGCCTTGAGCGGCGCGTTCGCATCGCCCTTGGGCGGAGAGATCAAAAAGACAATGGACTCCAGCAGATCGTGGATGCCCTCGCCGGTCTTGCCCGAGACACACACGGCATCATCGGCAGGGATCGCCAGGTCATCCTCGATCTCGGTCTTAACCTCGTCGGGATGAGCCGAGGGCAGGTCGATCTTGTTGATGGCCGGCACAATGTCCAGATTGGCGTTCATGGCGAGCGTCGCGTTAGAGACGGTCTGCGCCTCAACGCCCTGCGTGGCGTCGACAACGAGCACCGCGCCCTCACAGGCTGCCAGCGAGCGCGAAACCTCATAGGTAAAGTCCACGTGGCCCGGCGTATCGATCAGATTGAACTGATACGTCTCGCCATCGTCGGCGTCATAGGACACGCGAACGGCATTGGACTTGATCGTGATGCCGCGCTCGCGCTCGATATCCATGGTGTCGAGCAGCTGCGACTCCATGTCGCGTTCGTCGACGGTATGGGTGAGCTCGAGGATGCGATCGCTGATCGTGGACTTGCCATGGTCGATGTGCGCAACGATTGAGAAGTTGCGGATGTGGGAAATGTCAATTGAAGTATTCATGCGGACTATCTTACCCGAGCGGTACAAAAAATGGAGCCTGTTCCATAAAACAGGCTCCATTTATGCGCGTAATCTGTGTGGTGTGAAATTTACAACTTAGGCGTTGATGCTGTTCACGAGCTTGGCAAGACCGGACTTGCGGTTGGAAGCCTGGTTCTTGTGGATAACATGCTTGGCGGCAGCCATGTCGAGACGCTTGGTGACGGTCTTGAGGGCAGCCTGGGCCTTCTCGGCGTCGCCCTCGGCAACGGCGGACTGGACGTGCTTGGTCAGCGTCTTGAGCTCGGACTTGACAGCCTTGTTACGCATGCGAGCTGCCTCATTGGTGCGGATACGCTTCTTCTGAGACTTGATGTTTGCCACTTCTGGAGTTCCTTTCGAGTTCCTTGCAAAAAATGTATGACACCTCTGAGACACGGTGAGGTCATGCAAGCGCCTACTATAGCACGCTCCCCCTCAAAGGGATAGAACGAATTTGTCAAATAGGCAGGTATCATCACGATTTTCTCAAGATGTTCGTAATCCAGAGCAAAAGCGCGGTCTGAGAATCGGCCGAACCCTTGAGCGCGAGCTCCACATCGACCGCGCCCTCGAGCGCTGCGACGAGCTCTGCCATCGAAAAGCGGCGCGCCCAGGTCAGGTGATTCTTGACCTGCCAAGACTGGAGCCTGAGCGTTGCGGCCAGCTCACGACCCTGTCCGCGCGCATCGAGCGCCTTGGCAACGATCAGCTCACGGATGCGCCCGCACAACAGCGTGTAGGTCCACACGTAGCTCTTGGCGGGCAGTAGATTGAAGAGTTCGAGCGAGCGGCGCATGTCACGGGCCGAGACCGCATTGAGAAAGTCCCAGGGCTGAACCTCGGCCGTACGTACAATCCAGCGCTCAACGTCGGCAAGCTCAATCTGGGGCGCCTCGACCATCTGGGCAAGCTTAGCCAAATCGTTATCGAGCATGCGAGTGTTTTCACCCGAACGCGAGACGAGTTCCTCGGCGGCCGCCGTCGAGATCGACTTGCCGTGCTGCGTCGCCATCTGCTGCACGCGGCGCGGTAGCTCCCAGCGCTTGGTACCGGAGCAATCGATCACCGCCTTCTTGTCGATCTTGGCGATCGCCTTATGCAGGCGCGTGTTCTTGGCAAGCGAGTCGGCGATGATGAGACAAACCGTCGTGGGGCTGGGACTCGCCAGATAGTCGACAAGCGGCTCGGAGATCGCTTTGGCGAGTTTTGAGCAGCCGTCAAGGATTACCAGGCGAAACTCGCTGCCCATGGGAAAGGTGTTGAGCGATCCGATAATCGACTCGATATCGGGGTCTTTGGTCATATCGCGCTCGTCGAGGTTGAACTCGACCATACCCGACTTTTCCAGACGCGCCTTCATACGCGAGACGGCGTGATCGCGCTTGACGCCGTCGGTACCGACGATCAGATATGCCGGCAGCAGACCGGTTTCGGACATTGCGCTCCCCTCCCGCAGGCTCTCGAATTCGTACCGTGCCATTTTAGCCCAGGGGCCAGCCGCGCGCCAACGATGTCATCACGGTCGCTGGCATCGCATCGCAAAGCCATTCGCAGACGGCGTGACGGTAATGTCGCCGTGTTCGATAGTGCACGCGAACACACCACCCGCTTCCTTAACGGCATCGATGCAGGCATCGGACGGATGGCCGTATCGATTCCCCTCACCCGCACTCGCAAGGGAAAGCTCGGGCTTCAGGACGTCCAGCAACTCACCATCGACTGAAACCTTAGAGCCGTGATGCCCAAGTTTAAGTACATCGATATCCCCCACCTCCTGCACGAATTCCCGTTCTTGATCGAGCTCGGCATCACCGGTGAGGAGCATACGCAGGCCCTTGCCTTCCTGAACATAAGAGAGCAGCAGGACAAGCGAGTCCTCATTTCCCTCGCCATCCACGGACTTGAATGGCCACATCACGCGGCCGCAAAATGAGCCGATGTCGACCGTATCCCCACGGCGCACCTGCCGATACTCCACGCCAGGTCGGTTCAATACCTCGGCAGGAGCATCCTCCAGCGCATCCGCCGCCACGGCAATCGTTCCGACCGAAAACTGTTCGAGCACGGCAGGCAGACCACCCCAGTGGTCCTCATCCCAATGCGTCACAAAGACGGCATCGATATGGTGCACGTTATTGCGAACCAACGCCGCTACCACGCGCTCGTCGAGCCCGCAGTCGACGAGCGCTACTACGCCGCCCTGGCGGATAAGAATCGCATCGGCTTGGCCCACATCGAGCACCGTCACCGAAGGCGGAGCGAATCGATCCCAGTAGACGTACGGAATAGCAGCCAAGAGCACCAGGCATGCAAGCCCCACCGCCATAGGACGTGCACGGGGACGCGGCCACCAGACCAGCAGAACCGCCAGCAAACACGGCACCAGGTAAATCCACACGCTATCGGGCGACACACTCACGGATGCGCCCGGAACGGCAGCAAAGAGCTGCTCAAAGAACAGGGCGCAGCGAGCGACAATCATGGGCACCACGAGCGCCCAAGTCCGCAACGGTCCCACGAGCGAAAAGGGAACCAGCACGATGGACACAGCAAGCAGTACGCTCACCACCGGGCCGATGACCGCATTTGCCAACGGAGCAATGAGCGAGAACGTACCGAAGGCGGGAATGGTAATGGGAAGAGTCGCCAGTTGCGAGCACAGCGTGGCGGAAAGCATGCTGGCAACGCCCGATGGCACACCCAGCTCACCCAAAGCGTAGGTCGCATAGGGGCAAAAGCACAGAATGGCAAAGACGCTGACACATGAAAGCTGAAAGCCCATCTCGAACAGCACCGTCGGTCGCAGTAGCACAAAGATGGACATGGTTACGAAGAGTGCCGATGCGCCGTGCCGGCGACGCCCCACGCCGTTTACGACAAGCGTCGCGAACACCATGCAGCACGCGCGCACGGCCGAGGGAGACGCGCCCGTAAAGGCAGCGTAGCCCACAAGCGTTATCGCCAATATCGCCCGCTGAAGACCACGTGAGCACCGAGTCTTTTGCAATACACCCTCGATTACAAACCCCACGATAGCCAAATGGCTGCCCGAGACGGCGATAAGATGCGCCGTTCCCGTTACCGAAAACCAGTCGCCCGCCGGCTGGGCGCGTAGCTCGGCCGAACGACCGCAGACGACACCGGCTATGAGCGCACGCGCCGGGTCGGTCGCAGGCGCGATGGACGCAAGCAGCCCATTTCGCAGCCGAAGCAGCGGCCCCGGAGAACCCTCATCGATCGACACAATCCGAACGGCTTTTATCTTGCGTACCTCGCCTCGGAGCGCGCGCGATCGTCCAAACGCATCGTTCTCAAAACGTGAAACGCGACCGATAACACGCACGTGCGCCCCGACCTTGAGCTCGCGGTCGCACGATAGGCGAACCGTTGCCAAGTTCTTACCGTCCGCGCGTGCCTCGCAGGTATAGGAATACACGTCGTCGTTTATGGATGGATCACCCTGCACGACAAACTCGAGGCTGCTTGCCGCTCGACCGTCGAGCGCCTTCGAGGCGCTTAGCGCACCCACAGCCCACCAGGCCGAGACGACCGCTCCCGCCACGAGACCGACGGACGCGGCATACAGCCACCGCTTCAAAGGGGCAAGCCGCGCACAAGATTGAGCCAGCACAACGAAGACCGCCGCCGCAATGGGAATGGCCCATAGCGGCCCGACCGCCGGCACCCGCTCCCTCAGCAGCGCATCAGCGGCCACGTTAAGCACCAAAGCGCAGCTCACGCACATGCCGGCACACAGGGCCATCGTCCACGGCATCAAGGGCCGCGGAGGCATCACATGCTCGCGCTCTGTCGCACTCATACGCAGATGCAATCTTTGATTTTGGCAAGCTTCTTCTCGCCGATTCCCGACACACGCATCAGATCGTCAACCGAGGCAAAAGCACCGTTCTTTGTCCGCTCATCGATAATCGACTGGGCCATAGAAGGCCCGATGCCCGAAAGCGTCTGCAGCTCCGCCGCACTTGCCGTATTGATGTTTACTAGGCCTGTAGCGCCACTCACGCCCGACGATGCGGAAGCCCCACCATCAACATCGGCTTCCGCAATGGACGCCTGCTGCTCCCCTACCGTTGGAACGTGAATCTTCTGTCCATCGACGACTTTAGATGCCCGATTGAGCCCCGTAACGTCTGCCTCGGGCGCCAGCCCGCCGGCGGCATCAATCGCCTGAGCCACCCGCGCGCCGTCCTTGAGACGATATACACCGGGCGACACAACGGCGCCATCGACATCGACATAGACCTCTGCCGCGGCAGAAGCCTTAGTCGAAGAACCTTCGGATGTCTTTCCGCTCGAGGCATCGCCGGATCCCGGCTCCACTAACGAGCCCGAACCATCAATGCGCTCAAACGACACGCCGCCGGCACCGCCGCCAAGGTTCGCCATCGCCAAACCGCTCGCCATCGCAATGACGCCCAGCATCGCCACCACCACTGCCTTATGACCGAGCAGCTTGCCCGCCCAGCGGTCCATCTTTTTGACCCGTTCGTGTTGTTCGCGCTGCGCCATAGCAAAACCTCCCAACAACATCGTGTCAGGAAAAGAGCCCTGCAACAGCCACGCTCCAAAACCGGTTTTCGCGGTCAAACCAAAAGCCGACCAAAATCTTGCACAAATCTGTCCATTTATTCAGGCACACGTCAGCAAATGAACACTTAGTCGCAAAATGCCCAGATAGCAAAAGACCGACGATGCAGACGCATCGTCGGTCTATGCACAAATTTACTCGTGATCTTGGTAAATCTCACGCGGAGCAAGCTCCGAATGTTTGCGTTTTAAGGTCTTAGGGGCCTTATACGTGTTGCTCTCAAAGTCGATGTACTCGGTCTGCTTGAGCAGGCGCTCGATCATCTCCTCGTGATCGAACAACTCCCAGGCCTCATGCACGGCATCGAGTTTAGCGTGCGTCTCGGGACGGCGCGGCATAAACAGCGTGCAGCAGTCGGGAGCGGCCTCAGTCGAGATATCGAACGTACCAATCTCCTCGGCGCGCGCGATGATCTCCTGCTTGTCCGAACCGATGAGAGGGCGGAACACGGGGATCTTCACGGCCTCGTTGACGGCCATGATGTTCTCAAGCGTTTGGGAGGCAACCTGCCCAAGCGATTCGCCCGTCACGATAGCCTTGGCGCCCTCGATGTGTGCAATGCGCTCGGCAACCGAATACATAATGCGGCGATACATGATCACGCGCAGGTTGCTGGGACAGGTCACCGAAATCTCGCGCTGGCAGTCGCCAAACGGCACAACATACAGACGGCCGATCTGGACACCCGGCTCAAGGGCGCGAATGATGTCCTGCACTAGATACTCGCTGGTATCTGGCGTCTGCGGACGACCGGAAAAATGCACCGGCACGCACACGGCTCCGCGTCGCGCGAGCATCCAGGTCGCCACCGGCGAGTCGATACCCGATGACAGCAGGGTCACGACCTTACCGGCAGAGCCCACCGGCAGACCGCCCACACCGCGCTCGGAGCGCGCGTACACATAAACGCTACCCTGAACAACCAGCACGTGAACCATCGCGTCGGGATCGTGCATTTGAACCTTTTTATCGGGGAACGCCTCGCACAGCACCTCGCCAACCTGTCGATTGATATCAATCGAGGTGAGCTCATAGTCGGTATTGGAGCGCTTGGCGTGCACCTTAAACGAATCGAAGGGGCCAAACTCACGCAGCGCCTTCACGGCGGCGGCACAGTACTCCTGAGGGTCGCGATTGGTGTGATACGCCAAAGACACGCGAGCAACGCCGGGAACGGTGCGAATGACACGAGCCGCCTCGTCGGCCTGATGCTCGTTAAAGGTCACGAGGATATAACCGGAAATTCGAGACACGGCATTCACGGAAAAGGCGGCCAAGGCCGCCTTGATGTTATCCATGAGGATATGCTCAAAATGTGCGCGGTTCTTGCCCTTCAGTCCAACCTCGTGATAGTGGACCAGGCAGACGCGAGCCGCCATTTAGGCTTCAGCAACCTTGTGGCCGAGCGCCTTCTCGTAACGGGCCTCATCGTAGGAGATGTCGCCGTCGACAATCTCGTCCATAGCCATCGAGATGGTATCGGCGCCGGAAAGCGCAATGGTGATGTCATCGACATCCTGGACGGCGAGCACGCGGTTGTGCTGACCACGCAGCATGCTGTTAATGTCGCAGGCGCGCTTGGAGGCAAGCGAGGCGAGCAGGAAGCGGTTGTGATCGGTCTTCTCCAGAAGATCGTCAATGCAAGGCTTTACAACGGACACGAACCTCAGATCCTTTCATGCATATCGAGAACGCGAACGAGCTCATCGGTCGCGCGGTCGAGATCGTCATTCACCACGACGTCGTCGTAGCGGTCGGCAAGGGCAAGTTCATCGGCGGCGTTTGCCATACGCAGCTCGATCGTCTCGGGCGTCTCGGTACCGCGACCGACCAGGCGATCGCGTAACACCTCGAGCGAAGGCGGCTTGATAAAGATCAACACGGCCTCGGGGAAACGCTCCTTGACCTGCAGGGCTCCCTGGACATCGATCTCCAAGATCAGAGACGAGCCAGAGGCGAGCTTGGATGTAACCTCGCTCACCAACGTGCCGTAGCAGTTGCCGTGGACCTCGGCCCACTCAACAAACTCACCGTTTGCCACGCGGCGGTCGAACTCCTCGCGCGTCAGGAAAAAGTAATTGACGCCGTCGACCTCACCTTTGCGTGGTGCTCGCGTGGTAGCCGAAACCGTCAGGCCCAGGTTCGAGCGACGCTCGCGCACACGAGTGACGAGCGTGCCCTTGCCTGCACCTGACGGTCCAGAAATCACAAAGAGCTTTGAATCCTGAGCGCTCACTTATTTGGTCAGCTGCTCGAGGAGCTGCTCGCGCTGACGGACGCCGAGGCCCTGGACGCGACGGGTAGCGGAGATGCCGAGCTCCTCCATGATCTTGGCGGCCTTGGCCTTGCCATAACCGGGGAGAGACTCGATAAGGGTGGAAACCTTCATGCGGGAAGCGATGGGGTCATCGGAGTTGAGCACGGACTCGAGGGACTTCTCGCCCTTCTTGATCTGCTCGCGAAGCTCAGCGCGGGCGTGACGTGCGGCGGCAGCCTTCTCAAGAGCCTGCTTGCGCTGCTCGTCGGTAAGCTGAGGGAGTGCCATTCGAACCTCCAAATAGTTGGGTTATATCTGATTCAATATTTGGCATTTTAGCACGTAAAACGTACAAAATGCCCAATCGCGGCTCCATAGGTTAGACGATACCCGCAAAAAGTGCAATATATCGCGCTAAAAGATGAGCCCCCGACCTGCGATTCCACACAAAGGATGGGAAAGTTTTCGCAGGCACAGGGGCTAATTTGTGCTAATGAGACCCAAAAGTGGTGACTTGAGGGAATCTTTTAGGCGACGTTTTCGACCAGCTCGGCAACGATGGCGTCAAATGCGGCAACAGGGTCGTCGGCACCGGTGATGGGTCGGCCCACCACGATGTGGCTCGCACCGCGCTCGATAGCCTGGGAAGGCGTCGCCACGCGGGACTGGTCGCCCAGGGCGGCACCCACCGGACGGACGCCTGGAGTCACGATCAGCGCGTCAGGGCCGAGCAGCTCGCGCATGTCATGGGCCTCCATCGGCGAGCACACGATGCCGTCGATGCCGTTAGCCTGGGCAAGCTTTGCCAGGCGAGCGGCCTCCTCGGCCACGGGCGACTCGACGCCAATCTCGGCCAGCGAATCCTGGTTCATGCTCGTGAGCACGGTAATGGCAACGAGCTTGGCGCGGTACTCGCGCGCCTCCTCGGCACCCTCACGGCACGCAGCGAGCATAGCGCCCGAGCCCAGACCGTGGACCGAAAGCAGGTCGGCACCGGCAAGCGAAGCAGAACGGGCGGCACCGCGCACCTGATGCGGAATGTCGTGGAACTTGAGGTCGAGGAAGACTTTGAAGCCCAGGTCCTTAAAGGTCTTGACGATCTCGGGGCCCTCAGCGTAATAGAGCGTCATGCCGACCTTGAGCCAAGCGGCATGACCAGAAAGCTCGTGGGCGAGCTCGAGCGCACGCTCACGGTCGCAGTCGAGGGCGACGATTACGCGGTCGCGGGCATCGGTCTCTAGCATTCGAAAGCACCTACCAGTTCGTTGATGTCCTTCACGCCCTGGGACTCGGCCCAGGCCTCGAGCTCATGCGCGATCTTGAGCGAAGCGCACGGATCGACGAAGTTGGCCATGCCGACCGACACGCAGGTAGCGCCAGCAAGGATAAACTCGGCCGCATCTTCGCCCGTCATGACGCCGCCGACGCCGTTGATGGGGATATCGACGGCCTGAGCGACCTCCCAGACCATGCGCACGGCGATGTGATGGCACAGCGGACCCGAAAGGCCGCCCTTGGGCTTGGCCACGCGGGACTTGCGGGTGTGCACGTCGATGGCCATGCCCTGGATGGAGTTGATAACCGAAAGGCCGTCGGCACCCGCGGCCTCGAGAGCCTTGGCAATCTCGGCGACGTTAACCGGAGCCATCTTCACGAACAGCGGCTTATCGGTCACCTTACGGCAGGCAGCCATGACGGCAGAGGCGCCCTCGGGCGAGGAGCCCATGGCGGCACCGCCGGCGGCAATATTGGGGCAGCTGACGTTGATCTCGTAGCCGGCAGCCCAGGGGCACAGCTCGACATACATCTCGAGCGCGCGGACAAACTCGTCAACGGAGTGGCCGGCAACCTGGCAGATGACCTGGCAACCGTCCTTGGAGAGCTGCTCGAGCCAAGGTCCGGACTCACGGGCAAAGGCAGCCACACCGGGGTTCTGAAGGCCCACGGAGTTGATCATGCCGCCCGGGATCTCGGCCATGCGAGGCGCGGGGTTGCCGGGCCAGGGCTCGGCAGCACAGCCCTTGGTGGTGATGGCACCCAGTTGGGAGACATCAAAGAAGTTCAGGAACTGCCAGCCGTAGCCAAAGGTACCGGCTGCGGTGTTGATGGGGTTCTGCATCTTGACGCCGCCGAAATCGACGGCCATGTTCACGGTACCCACTAGAAGACCACCACCTTGGAAGCATCGAACACGGGGCCGCACATGCAGGCACCCTTCATACCGTCGACCGTCTCGACATTGCAGGTGTTGCAGGCGCCAAAGCCGCAGCTCATCATGCGCTCGAGCGACACCTCGCAGTACGCACCGGACTCGGCGGCAGCGGCGGCGACCTTCTTCATCATGACGGCGGGACCGCAGCTGGCGACGTAGTCGTAGCCGCCCTCGCCGAGCAGCTCGGCGGCAGGATCGGTGCAAAAACCGTGCGTGCCGAGCGAACCGTCGTCAGTGCAAACGTTGACCGTGTCGCACAACGAGCGGAACTCGTCGATGCCCACGGCCTTGGACGCGGTGCCAAAGCCCAGGCACACGTCGACGGCCACACCCTGCTCGGCAAGCATACCGGCAAGGCACAGCACGGGCGGAACACCGATGCCGCCCGCAACGAGCAGCGCCTTCCTGGTGCCCTCGGGCACAAGCCAGCCGCGGCCGCCAGGGCCCAGCAGATTAGAGGTGGAACCGGGGGCCATCTGGGACAGACGATGGGTGTCGTCGCCCACGACGGCGTACCACAGCTCGACGGTGCCGGCCTGGGCGTCGGCGCGATAGAAGCTCAGGGGCACGCGAAGCAGCGAGGACGCATCGCCGGGCACGGCAATGTTCACAAACTGACCGGGCTTGAGCGCACTTGCAAGCTTGGGGGCCGAGATGACGAGCGAGAAGATGCCGTCGGCGATCTCCTGGTTCGAGACGACCTCGAAGTCGTGCATGCGTGCAGTGGAAGGTGTGGGCATAGACGCTCCAATCCCCCATGCGGTTGCATGGTCAAAACGAACAGAAAGCGCGGCACCGCAAGGGCACCGCGCACAAAAGCGATAAGGCTATGCTAGCAGATGCAGCCGTCGGCGAGCGTCTGCTTGCCGCCGACAAACACATCGGTGGCACGACCGGTGAGCGTGCGACCGACAAAACCGGAGTTCTGGGCGCGCGACTCGTAACCATCCTCGCCGACCGTCCAGGTGGCGGACGCGTCGAACACGGTCAGGTCGGCAACGGAGCCCGCCTTGACCTGAACCTGGTCGAGGCCCAGGATCTCACGCGGCTTGATGGCCATGAGCTCGACCATGCGGCCCACGCTCATCTTGCCCGTGTTGACCAGCTCGGTGAGCACGAGCGACAGCGAGGTCTCGAGACCGATCATGCCAAAGGGCGCAAGCTCGAACTCGCGGGCCTTCTCCCACGGGGTGTGGGGAGCGTGATCGGTGACGATAACGTCGACGGTGCCGTCGATGACGCCCTGACGGATGGCCTCGGCGTCCTCGTCGGTGCGCAGCGGCGGATTGACCTTGAGCGAGGTGTTGTAGGTCTCGTCCAGGTCGTTCTCGGTCAGGAACATGTGATGCGGGGTGGCCTCGCAGGTAACCTGAACGCCAGCGGCCTTACCGGCACGCACGATCTCCAGGCCATGGGCGGTGGAGATGTGCTGGATGTGCAGCTTGGCACCGGTCAGCTTGGCGATCTCGATGTCGCGGGCGATCTGGAGCTCCTCGCCGGCAGCCGGCCAGCCCTCGAGGGCCAGACGGGTCGAGACCTTGCCCTCGTTGATCTGGCCGTGGCCGACCAAGTCCTCGTCCTGGCAGTGGCTCATAAAGACCTTGCCGAACATCTTGCCGTAGTCCATGCAACGACGGAGCATGCCCGCGCCCTGCACGCCGCGACCGTCGTCGGTGAAGGCGACGGCGCCGTGGGCGACCATATCGCCCATCTCGGACATGGCCTCGCCCTTAAGACCGCGGGTCATGGCGCCCGACGGATAGACGCGGCAGTGACCGACCTCGGCAGCGCGGGACTTGACGAACTCCACGACGGTGCCGTTATCGGTGACGGGATCGGTGTTGGGCATGGCGCACACGCCGGTAAAGCCGCCCTTGGCAGCTGCGCGGGTGCCGCTCTCGATGTCCTCTTTGACCTCATAGCCGGGCTCGCGAAGGTGGACGTGCATATCCACCAGGCCAGGGACGAGGTACTTACCGGAAAGGTCGCGGACCTCGGCTCCCTCGGCGGCGAGGTTCTCGCCGACCTCGGCGATCTTATCGCCGTCAATCAGGACGTCAACGACACCGTCAAGCTCGACGGACGGGTCGACGACGTGGGCATTCTTAAGAAGCAAGGCCATTATCGGCACCTCCAAGCAGCAGATACAGGATAGCCATACGCACGCAGATACCGGCGTAGACCTGCTCCAGGATGACGGAGCGTTGCGGGTGGTCGGCCATATAGGAGTCGAACTCGACACCGCGGTTGATGGGGCCCGGGTGGCAGATAATCGCGTCGGGCTTCATGAGCTTCTCGCGGTCCTTGGTCAGACCGAAGAGCTTGTGGTACTCACGAATGGTCGGGAACGGGGCACCCTCGAGACGCTCCTGCTGCACGCGCAGCATGTAGACGACGTCCAGCTCGGGCAGGACGGAATCGAGGTCGCTCGTCACGTGGTCGCAGCCCAGGACCTCGGGCGCCGGCGGCAGCAGCGTGCCGGGGGCGACGGCGTAGGTCTCGCAGCCCATGATCTTAAGGGCGGGGATCAGCGAGCCGCAGACGCGGGAGTGCGCGATATCGCCGACGACGGCGACCTTCAGACCGTGGAAGTCACCCTTGTGCTCCCAGATGGTGTACAGGTCGAGCAGAGCCTGTGTGGGGTGGTTGTGCTTACCGTCACCGGCGCAGATAACACTCGCGGGCGAATTCTGCGTGACGATGTAGGGAGCACCGGCGTGCTTATCGCGCACGACGATGCAGTCGATCTTGTAGGCGTTGAGGGTCTCGACGGTGTCGACGAGGCTCTCGCCCTTGACCGTGGAGGTCGAGGAGCCACCGAAATTGAGGCTGTCGGCCGAAAGACGCTTCTCGGCGAGCTCGAAGGAGCTGCGGGTACGCGTCGAAGGCTCGTTGAACATGTTGACAATGGTCTTGCCCTTGAGCGTGGGGACCTTCTTGATGGCACGCTCGTTGACCTCGGAGAACGCCTTGGCGGTCTCGAGGATGAGCTTGATGTCCTCTTCGGAGTACTCGGTAATGTCGATCAGGTGCTTATGGTTGAACGCCACGGTACTACTCACCTCCCAGCGGCGCGGAGCACACGTGGGAACCCGGCGCGACGTCGTTAATCTCGACAGCGGTGTGGCCGTCGACTTCCTTCATATATAGGTGCACGTTCTCCTCATGCGACGAGGGAACGTTCTTGCCGACAAAGTCCGGCGAGATGGGGAGCTCGCGGTGGCCGCGGTCAACGAGGACTGCCAGCTCAATGCGGCTCGGACGGCCCAGGTCCATGACGGCGTCTAGGGCGGCGCGGATGGTACGACCCGTGTACAGGATGTCGTCCACCAAAACGACGCGTTTGCCATCGACGCTGAAGGGAATGTTGGTGGCGTGGATCGCGGGAGCGAAATTGGTGGCGTAGTCATCGCGGTAGAAGCTGATATCGAGGCTGCCGAGCGGAACGTCGACGCCCTCGATCTCCTTGATCTCCTCGGCGAGCTTCTTTGCCAGAAGGTCGCCGCGCGTGACGATGCCGACCAGAGCGAGGTCTTCACAGCCCTCGTTGCGCTCGAGAATCTCGTGCGCGATGCGGGTCATCGCTCGATTGACGGCGGTCTCGTCCATGATGACCGCCTTGGGGGAAGTCGTGCCCATCGATCTCCTTCCTCACATGTCTTGACTGCTGACACAGTCAAAAAAATAGATGCCCGACCGCTCAAAGCGGAACCAGACACCCACAGGAAGTACTGCTCATTGACAGCTATGTAATTCCATGCGGGTATCTCGTACCCCTTTAATGGTCAAGGAATAGTGTAGCCAACCTCGAGCTTAATTGCGAGCATAAATACAGAGCAATCCGTAAACGGAGCCCAATGCTCAATAAACCTATATATATTTGTGGGACGAGCTTGAAAACGCACGCACGAGCTGGCATAATCCCCTCTGCTGCACGCAAATCGGATCTACGTCCAGGGCCGTGGCGTGAGCACTATCGCCAAAAGAGGAATATCTCTGTGTAGATTACGCACAGGGAGCTGCTTCTGTGCTATAGTTCAGGCTTGTTTGTTAACGCGACATGTTCGTTTGTCGCCCAAGGAGGGTCAGTTATGTCCAAAGTTTGCGAAGTTTGCGGTAAGCACCCCGTTGCCGGTCGCTCCATCAGCCACTCTCACCGCGTCACCAACCGTAAGTTCCGCCCCAACATCCAGCGCGTCTACGTCGTCGTCGATGGTCACCGTCGCAAGATGAACGTTTGCTCCACCTGCCTCAAGTCCGGCAAGGTTGCGCGCTCCTAAATAAGGTCTTACCAACAAGTACCTCGGACTCTCCGGGTCAAAGACCTCGCGTTCATATAGAACTTACCAAAGGCGCCCTCCCCTACGGAGGGCGCTTTTTTGCACTCATTGGGGACAGACTTACATGAGTGTTTTCACGCATTGGGGACAGACATGTCGCACGCAATCGGCACACCGACTGGCTCCGGCCCCTGCCTCACGCTGCATCCTTCCAGCCTGCAGTTGCCTTGGTCACGCTCGTGGCGCCGATACCGGTGATACGAGCAATTTGCTTAACCGTGAGATGTGCCCGCCTGAGCCTCAGCAGGCAGGCATCGCGTTCGGAACGAGGCAGGGCCTTGAGCAGCGCAGGATCTATGCTCGGCAGGACTTCGCGCGCAACGGAAAGGGCATCCTCATCGTGGATCCGTCGGCGTGGAAGAACCTCAACTGACCAGATGCGCCCGGCAACTTCCTTGAGATGCTCGCAATAGCAACGGGAGCCTCCGACAATATCGAGCATAGGGGCCGCATCACAGATGTCAAAGGGATCATAGCCCAGCTGATACGCCTTATAGCTTGACCAGCGGTACGCCTCGAGCGAGTCAAGCGCACCTTTCACGGGATTGAGATGAATATAGTCGAGCAGCTGCACCGCCTGCGTGTCCGACTCAACCGCGACCCGCGAATAGCGATTGTCAAACAGATGCCCCGTTCTCCCCGTTTTCCCGTTGAAATACTTAGCATATGCTGTCAACGCGCACTGCATTGCCTTTGAAAGATTGTCAAATGGATCATCAATCATCAAATGGAAGTGATTGTCCATAAGGCACCAAGCCAACACCGCCACTTTATGGCGTGCAAACCTGTCCGAGATGTCCGATAAGAAACGATATCGGTCAGAGTCATCTTCAAAAATAATCTGTTTGGAGTTGCCACGGTCAAAGACGTGGTAATAGCCGGTGAGCGAAACGGCGCGGGCGCATCGAGGCATAATCTCTCCTTTCAAAACTGAACAGGCAACACCTAAAAGGAGAGAAGGAACGCGAAATGCTGAGCCTGTGACCTATTTATATCCAATGAGAGGCAAAAACAGGCCCAGAACGGCAAAATGACAAATCGATGTCTGTCCCAAATGAGTGAAAGCACTCATGTAAGCCTGTCCCCAATGAATGGGGCGTGGAGCAGACAAATAGTTTTAGTTAAAGCGGTTCATTTTATTGAAGCGTTTTAGTGTGCCTTTTACAGGAATCTTACCGTTCGCCGAATAATTTCTTGCTATCATGCAAGGCGTAGGGTAAATCTCCGATCGCAAGGAGACACAAATGGTGAAAAAGTCACCGGAAAACACTACTCCCGCAATTGTGGACAACGTAGAGGCGCTTGAGGCTAAGCTCGCTCAGATGCGAGAGGCCCAGGCGCTTTTTGCTACGTACACGCAGGAGCAGGTCGACAAGATCTTCTATGAGGCCGCCATGGCCGCCAACAAGGCTCGTATCCCGTTGGCGAAGATGGCCATCGAGGAGACCGGCCGCGGCGTTCTTGAGGACAAGGTCATCAAGAACCACTACGCCGCAGAGTACATCTACAACGCTTACAAGAACACCAAGACCTGTGGCGTTCTGGAGCGCGACGAGGCTTACGGCATCACCAAGATCGCCGAGCCCATCGGCATCGTGGGCGCCGTCATCCCGACGACCAACCCCACCTCCACCGCGATCTTCAAGACGCTGATCAGCCTGAAGACCCGCAATGCCATCATCATCTCCCCGCACCCGGCTGCCGCCAAGTGCACCATCGCCGCTGCCAAGCTCGTGCTTGACGCCGCCGTCAAGGCCGGCGCCCCCGAGGGCATCATCGGCTGGGTCGATGTCCCCTCCATCGAGCTGACCAACATGGTCATGCGCGACGTCGACATCATCCTCGCCACCGGTGGCCCGGGCATGGTCAAGGCCGCCTACTCCTCGGGCAAGCCCGCCCTGGGCGTTGGCGCCGGTAACACCCCGGTCGTCATCGACGACACCGCCGACGTTCTGCTCGCAGTCAACTCCATCATCCACTCCAAGACCTTCGACAACGGCATGATCTGCGCTTCCGAGCAGTCCGTGACCGTCATCGACACCATCTACGACCAGGTCAAGGCCGAGTTCCAGAAGCGCGGCTGCTACTTCGTCAAGCAGGGTGCCGAGATGGAGGCCCTGCGTGCCGCCATGTTCAAGAACGGCGCCCTCGATCACCGCATCCCCGGCATGGCTGCCGCCAAGATCGCCGAGCTCGCCGGCATCGAGGTTCCCGCCAAGACCAAGATCCTGATCGCCGAGGTCACCTCCACCGACCCCGCCAAGGAGGAGTTCTCCCACGAGAAGCTCTCCCCGGTCCTGGCCATGTACCACGCCAAGGACTTCCAGGAGGCCGTCGACAAGGCCGAGCACCTCGTGCTCGCCGGTGGCCCGGGCCACACCGCCTCTCTGTACGTGCACCCCGCCCAGGCCGAGAAGATCAGCCTGTTCGAGCACGTCATGAAGGCCTGCCGTATCGTCATCAACACCCCGTCCTCACACGGCGGCATCGGTGACCTGTACAACTTTGGCATGAAGCCGTCTCTGACCCTGGGCTGCGGCTCCTGGGGCGGCAACTCCGTCTCCGAGAACGTTGGGGTGAAGCACTTGATCAACGTTAAGACTGTGGCCGAGCGCCGTGAGAACATGCTGTGGTTCCGCGCTCCCGAGAAGGTCTACTTCAAGAAGGGTTCCACGCCCGTCGCCCTCGACGAGCTGGGCAACGTCATGGGCAAGAAGCGTGCCTTCATCGTCACCGACCAGTTCCTCTTCAAGAATGGCAACACCCGCGCCATCGAGGCCAAGCTCGACGAGATGGGCATCGCCCACGACTGCTTCTACGACGTCGAGCCCGATCCGTCGCTGCAGTGCGCACGTCGTGGCGCCAAGCAGATGGCTCTCTTTGAGCCGGACGTCATCATCGCCGTCGGCGGTGGCTCCGCTATGGACGCCGGCAAGATCATGTGGATGATGTACGAGCACCCCGAGTGCAAGTTTGAGGACATGGCCATGGACTTCATGGACATCCGCAAGCGTATCTTCACCTTCCCCGAGATGGGCAAGAAGGCCTACTTCGTCGCCGTCCCGACCTCCTCGGGTACCGGCTCCGAGTGCACGCCGTTCGCCATCATCACCGACAAGGAGACCGGCATCAAGTGGCCGCTCGCCGACTACGCGCTGCTCCCCAACATGGCTATCGTCGACGCCGACAACTGCATGACCGCCCCGCGCGGCCTGACCGCTGCCTCCGGCATCGACGTCATGACCCACGCCATCGAGTCCTACGTCTCCATCATGGCTTCCGACTACACCAAGGGCCTCTCCGAGCGCGCTGCCAAGCTCGTCTTTGAGAACCTGCCCTCCAGCTTCACGAACGGCGCCAAGGACCCGCACGCCCGCGAGGAGATGCACAACGCCTCCTGCATGGCCGGTATGGCCTTCGCCAACGCCTTCCTGGGCCTCAACCACTCCATGGCTCACAAGCTCGGCGCTTTCCATCACCTGCCCCACGGCATCGCTAACGCCGTCATCCTGACCCGCGTCATGCGCTACAACGCCGCCGAGGCTCCCGTCAAGATGGGTACCTTCTCCCAGTATCCTTACCCCAACGCGCTGCACAACTACGCCGAGATGGCCAAGTACTGCGGCATCGAGGGCAAGGACGACAAGGAGGTCTTCGAGAACTTCATCACGAAGCTCGAGGAGCTCAAGGACTTCATCGGTGTCAAGAAGACCATCGCCGACTACGGTGTTGACGAGCAGTACTTCCTCGACACCCTCGACGAGATGACCGAGCAGGCATTCAACGACCAGTGCACCGGCGCTAACCCGCGCTACCCGCTCATGAGCGAGATCAAGGAGCTCTACCTGGACGCCTACTACGGCCGCGAGCCCCAGGACTACGCCGTCTGCTAGTTTTAGCACGGTTTTTAACGGCGGGGGTGCACGGGTGTTTCACACACCCCCGCCGTCGCTTCTATCGCATCGTTGAAAGGATGCAACCATGCTGCTACCCGATTCCAAGACCGAGCTCGTCCGCCGTGGCAACAAGGTCGTTTACGACCTGGGCGACAAGATCGTCAAGGTCTTTAACGAGACCAAGCCTGTCTCCGACGTGTTCAACGAGGCTTTGAATCTTGCCCGCATCAATGAGTGCGGCATCCGCAGCCCCAAGGCTCTCGAGGTTTCCCAGCTCGAGAACGCCAACGGCTGGGCGCTCGTGACCGAGAAGGTTCCGGGCACCACCCTTGCCGAGAAGATGACTGCCGAGCCCCAGCGCTTTGGTGAGTACCTCGAGATGTTCGTCGACCTCCAGATCGAGATCCACGGCTACACCTCCCCGCTGCTCAACCGTCAGCGCGACAAGTTCGCCCGCATGATCGACAGCCTTGATCAGCTCAATGCCACCACGCGCTACAACCTTCAGGAGCGTCTGGACGGCATGACCAAGGAGTTCAAGGTCTGCCACGGCGACTTCAACCCCTCCAACGTCATCGTCGGCGACGACGGCCAGCTCTATGTGTGCGACTGGGCACACGCCACCCAGGGCTCCCCTGCTGCCGACGTTGCCACCACCTACCTGCTCTTTGCCCTCAACAGCAAGGACCAGGCCGAGGCCTACCTGGAGCTCTACTGCGACCGTGCCGACATGCCCATGCAGGTCGTGCGTCAGTGGACGAGCATCGTCGCCGCTTCCGAGCTCGCTCGTAAGCGCAATGTGAACGATGAGTTCCTGAAGAACTGGATCGACGTCGTCGATTATCAGTAATATCTGAGCGATTTATTTCGCATCGGAGGCACAATGGAAAACCCCGCAGCTCGCATGGGCTGTGGGGTTTTCCTTTTAGATATCGAGGATGCTACAAGATAATAGGACGGCCCCGCATCTCCCCGATCTGGAGAAATGCAGGGGCCGTCCCGTATATCGAACTACAAGCGAAATCGCCGATTAACGGCGTGCCGCCTTCACAAGCTCGGCAACCTTGGTGACGACCTCGTCGATCGCCACGTCCTCACGCTCGCCCGTAGCACGGTCCTTGAGCTCAACGGTGCCATTCTTAAGGCCACGCTTACCCAGAACGACCTGATACGGGAAGCCCATAAGATCGTTGTCGGCAAACTTAAATCCGGGACGCTCGTCACGATCATCGACGACGACCTCGATACCCTCGGCGCACAGGCCCTCGACGATTTGGTCGCAAACGGTAGCGCACTCCTCCTTCTTGGGATCGAGCGGAATCACCGCGACCTCGTAGGGGGCGACGGAAACCGGCCAGACGATACCGTGCTCGTCGTTGTGCTGCTCCACGACGGCAGCGAGCGAGCGGGACACACCAACGCCGTAGCAGCCCATGATGAGCGGCTTCTCCTTGCCGTCCTCGTCCATAAAGGTGGCACCCATGGCCTCGGAATACTTGGTGCCCAGCTGGAAGACCTGAGAGACCTCGATGCCGCGAGCAGCAGAAAGCGGCTTGCCGCAATGCGGGCAGGGGTCGCCGGCGACAACGGTGACCAGATCGGCCCACTCATCGACGGTAAAGTCGCGCTCGGGACAGGCACCGGTAAAGTGATAATCGACCTCGTTGGCACCGCAGGCCCACTGCTTGGAATCGCGCAGGCTCTCGTCGCACACCAGACGAATACCATCGGGCAGGTTAACCGGTCCGATAAAGCCCTTGTGCAGACCGTTCGCCTGAAGCTCCTCGTCGGTCATCATGCGATAGCCCTTGCCAAAGACGTGCTCGGCCTTGCAATCGTTGAGCTCGTGATCGCCCGGAACAATGGCCACGACCGGCTTGCCCTCGGCGTCGATGAGTGCCAGCGACTTGCGCGTGCCGTTCTCGGGGAACCCAAAGAACTTAGCAACAGCCTCAATGGTGCCCATGCCCGGAGTCTCAACCTTGGTGAGCGTACCGTCACCAGGACCCTCGGTCACGACGACCTTGGTGCTTGCCGCCTCGTCATCGGCAGCAAAGCCGCAATCGTCGCAGTAGACGAGCGAAGCCTCGCCGGCGTCGGCCAAAGCCATGTACTCGACGGAGGTATCGCCACCGATCTCACCGGAGTCGGCAACAACGGGCAGGGCCTTGATATAGCAGCGCTCGCAGATGTTAGCGTAGGCCTGCTTCATCTTGTCATACTCCTCCTGCAGGCTCTCCTGCGTGGCGGAGAAGCTGTAGGCGTCCTTCATGATGAACTCGCGACCGCGCATCAGGCCAAAGCGGGGGCGGAACTCGTCGCGGAACTTGTCCTGAATGTGGTACAGGTTGACGGGCAGCTGCTTGTAGGAGCGCAGCTCGTTGCGCACCAGGGCCGTGACGGTCTCCTCGTGCGTGGGGCCCAGGACGAACTCGCGACCATGACGGTCGTCAAAGCGCACAAGCTCCTTGCCATAGGCGTCGATGCGCCCGGACTCGCGCCACAACTCGGCGTCGACCATGATAGGCATCATAAGCTCCTGGGCGCCGGCAGCGTCCATCTCGTCGCGCACGATATTCTCGATCTTACGGATCGAGCGCCAAGCAAGCGGCAGGTAGGAATACAGGCCGGCGGCCTCCTTGCGGATCATGCCGGCACGGAGCAACAGGCGGTGGCTGGCGAGCTCAGCGTCCGCCGGATCCTCTTTAAGCGTCGGCGCATAGAGCTTAGACATGTACATTGCTCGGGTCATTTATTTCTCCTCAATAAGTTTGTCGACCTCGGCCATAAGCGCGTCGACAATTTGATCCTCAGCTACTTTACCAATGATCTGGCCATGCGAAAAGAGCAAGGCCTGACCACGTCCGCAAGCAACGCCCAGGTCGGCATCAGAAGCCTCGCCGGGGCCATTAACGGCACATCCCATGACGGCAATCGAAAGCGGCGCGGCATAGTTCTTAAGCCGCTCGGTTACTTCCTCGGCGATGGGAATCAGGTTAACCTGGCAGCGGGCGCACGTGGGGCACGAGACAATCTCGGGACCACGGCGACGCAGGCCCAGCGACTGCAAAATCCCCCAGGCGACCGGCGGCTCCTCAACCGGATCAGCTGTGAGCGACACACGCATGGTGTCGCCAATGCCTTCGGAAAGCAAGATACCCAAGCCTACAGAGCTCTTGATGGTGCCCTGGAGCTTGGTCCCCGCCTCCGTCACGCCCAGGTGAAGCGGAACGTGTGGAATCTCACGCGACAGGGCTCGATAGGTATCGAGCGTCGTTTGCACGCTATGGGCCTTGGCCGAAAGCACAATGTTCTTAAAGCCGCGGTCCTCAAAGTGCTTGACGAAACGCTCGCTCGACATCACGAGCTTTTCGGGCTGCGTGAGGTCGTCGCGCTCAGCGATATCCTGCTCAAGCGAACCGGCATTGACGCCGATACGAATCGCACAGCCCGCGGCACCCGCGGCATCGATCACGGCATCGACCTTGGCCCAATCGCCAATGTTGCCGGGATTGATGCGGAGCTTGGCAGCACCGGCCTCCACAGCGCCGATGGCGAGCTTATGGTTAAAGTGAATATCGGCGACGATCGGCACCGGAGACTCAGCACAGATGGTGCGGAAACCCTCAAGCGCGGCCTCGGTGGGCACGCTCACGCGCACGATATCGCAGCCAGCCTGCACCAACGCGCACACTTGCGCAAGCGTTGCCTGGGCATCGGCGGTATCGGTGCAGGTCATGGACTGAACCACGACCGGAGCGCCACCACCGATCTGCACGCCGCCCACATGCACGGGGCGCGTCAACTCGCGAGGCAAAGGATGGGATAAAGACAATCCAAACACTCCCCTACAGAATAAATCGAAGGATGTCGGAACGAAGCATATAGACAAACAGCAGCACAAAGAGCGCGATGCCCACATAGCCCACAATCGTCTGGACCTTGAGCGGAAGCTCGCGGCCCGCAATCTTTTGAATGATCTCGATGACCAGCTTGCCGCCATCGAGTGGTGGGATGGGCAGCAGGTTCATAAAGCCAAGCGAGAACGAAATGAGGGCGGCAAACGAAAGGAACGTGGCAGGGCCGGCAGCAGCAGCCTGTGAGGACATAACGCTAATGCCCACGATCGAAGAAGACTGATCGAGAATCTCCATCGTATGCTGCGGCTGGAGCAGGCGCATCACGCCCTCCGCTGTCTGCACGACATAGGAGAACGAAAGTCGAGCCGACGTGATGGGGTCTAAACGGACCACCTGCGTAGAGGCATACACACCTAGGCGCTCGTCCTCTTTGAGCGCAACCGCGGTCGAATGCTGCTTGCCGTCACGCTCGTACTCGATGGCGATATCGTCCTTACCGGCAGCCTTACCGATGGCATCGTAAACGTCCATCCAGGTAGAGCACGATACTCCGTCAACCGAAAGGATCGCGTCGCCGCCCTCGATACCCGCCTTGGCGGCAATAGACCCCTCGTCAACCTGACCGATCACGTTGGTATCCATCGGCACGGTGACACCCGCAATAGAGTAGATGCTCATAAGCAGCAAAAAGCCCGTCAGGATATTGACGAGAATGCCCGCGAGCAGCATAAAGGCGCGCTTGAGAAAGCCCTGGCCAAGATAGGTGTGCGAACGCTCTTGTGCAAGGAACTCGGCCTCGCCGCACGGCAGCTCCCACACATCGCCCTCGGCAGTCGCATGTTCGCGATCGAAACGGCGACCATCAAAGGTGGTATAGCCTGCCGTGTCTCGTGGCAACGTCTGATATTTGGTGGGATAGTAGCTCGGCAAGGGCTTCTCCCCTTCCTCATACCAGGGCGCGATGGAGCCCCAGCCCAGCAAAAGGGCGCATGCCTCGAGCACATCCTCCTCGGAAAGTTCGAGCTCGACAGCAAGGTCGGCCACGGTCACGCGACCATGACGATAGATAGCCGCGAGCACGCGATCGGCGCACGAAACATCGGTCGGATCCATACCGCAGATGGCAGCGTAGCCACCCAGCAGCAGCGGGGTCACGCCAAACTTGGTTCCAATGCGACGCGACGTGTAATGGATGTCAAAGCGGCACGGCAGACCCAAAAAGAACTCGGTCACACGGACGCCGCAGGCACGCGCCGCCAAAAAGTGGCCGCCCTCGTGCAAAAACACGAGGACGGAAAGCATCAGCAGGCCCCAAAAGACCGATGAGAGAACGCTCAGAACAGTATCCATAAAACGAAAAAGCAATCCTTATGGGTTAGGAACGGGTTGCGGCGAGCACCTGCGCAGCCTTTTCACGCGCCCACGCATCGATGTCGCGAAGCTGCTCAAACGAATTGACCGCCTGCATATCGTGGGCGTCCATGCAGGATTCCACAATGCGATCGATATCGGTAAAGCTGCAGCCATCGTGCAGGAAGGCATCGACGGCGACCTCGTTGGCGGCATTGAGCACGCACGGCATGGTGCCACCCGTCTTGCCGGCGCGCTCGGCCAGTGCCAGACAGCGGAAGGTATCCATGTCGGCAGCATCAAACGTGAGCTGCCCCAGCTCGCAGAAATCGATACGAGGCGCCGGGGTATCCCAACGCTCGGGATACGAGAACGCGAA
This sequence comes from uncultured Collinsella sp., assembly GCA_900549655.1. Taxonomy (GTDB): domain Bacteria; phylum Actinomycetota; class Coriobacteriia; order Coriobacteriales; family Coriobacteriaceae; genus Collinsella. Next base: position 2,471 of record UROZ01000014.1, on the reverse strand, counting down.
CTGGATGGGAATACGCATGTCGGAAGCACCGAGATGCGCCATCACGGAGCCGTCGGAGAACTCGACCATAGAGTGAATCTTGGACTGACGCTGCACGACCACGTTAATGAAATCGAGGTCGCAGTTAAACAGATGCATGGCCTCAATGCGCTCCAGGCCCTTGTTCATGAGGGTGGCGGAGTCAATGGTGATCTTGGCACCCATGGCCCACGTGGGATGCGCGAGGGCATCGGCACGCGTCACGCGATCGAGCTCGTCTCGCGTGCGGCCAAAGAACGGACCGCCCGAGCAGGTGAGCCAAATACAATGAGCCTCGCGCGGGTTCTCCCCCAGATAGCACTGGTAAATGGCGGAGTGCTCAGAGTCGACTGGAATAAGCTGGCCCGGTTGCGCCAACGGCATAAGCAAGTCGCCACCGACGACGAGGGACTCCTTGTTGGCAAGGGCAAGGCGCTTATTCGAGGTCAAGGCCGCATGGCTCGCCTCGAGACCGGCGGCGCCCACAATAGCGACAAGCACGCAGTCGACATCGTCGCGACGCGCGAGCTCGCAAACCGCCTGCGCGCCAACGCCGAGCTTCGTTCCCTCGGGCAACTCCTGCAGCACGGTGTCATCGCCATGATCGACAGCGGCCACGGCAACCGCCGGAACCGAGAACTCGCGGGCAGCGGCAACGAGCTCGGAGGTACTGGAGTTAACGGACAGCGCCGTCACCTGCAGGCGATCGGCATGCTGGCGGCACACATCGAGCGCCTGGGTGCCGATAGAGCCCGTACAACCCAGGATGGCAACGCGAAGGCGTCCATCGGGGCCATACGTCGTCTGGAAGGACATTACAGCACGCCTCCGATCATCAGCAACAGCTGCGCGGTAATGCAGCCGAAGATAAGCGAATCGCTACGATCGAGCATTCCGCCGTGGCCCGGGATAAGGTTGCCGGAATCCTTGACGCCCACACCGCGCTTGATGCGCGACTCGATAAGGTCGCCGATAACGCCCAGAATGGACACGACCACGCCGCACAGCAGCGCATAGGGCAGGCTGAGCTTGTAGAAGTGCGTCGCCCACAGGATGAGCCAAATCAAAACCGAGCCCAGGATGCCGCCGGCAAACCCCTCCCAGCTCTTTTTGGGAGAGATCTTGGGAACCATCTTGTGCTTGCCGATACGGCTACCCACGATGTAGGCAAACGAATCGGAGACCCAAAGGGACGCGCAAACGCCCACTGAAAGCAGGGCACCGGCAAAACCGGGCACGGCATCGCGCAGCAGCACGATAGCCGACAGCATAAAACCGGTGTAGATGGGACCCATGAGTGTCACGGCAACATCGGATATGCGGGTACGCGGCGACCAGACATACCAAATGCCCACAGCGAGCATCAGGGCAAAAAGCAGGGCATTCAGCAGCATCGAATCGCCCAACGCCGACAGCGGAAAGAGCACGGCGGCAGCGATACCCATGCGCTCGTTAGCCATCTTGCCATCAAGCCTTGTCATACGGAAAAACTCATAGCAGCACAGACCGCTCATGACAGAAACAAAGATGGCCGTGGGCACGATACCCAAAACCAGGCACAGGATAAAGACAACGGCGTAGACGATACCGGCGGCGGCACGGGTAATAAAGCCCGCCAGCCACGAACCGGTGCCGCTCTTCGCTGCAGGCGCTCCCGCAGCGGCAGCTTTGCGCGCAGGCGCCTTGGGAGCGGATGCCTTGGGACGTTCGGACACGATTAAGCCTCCTCGGTCTTGCTCAGTCCACCAAACCTACGGTCGCGACCCTGGAAGGCCAAAATGGCGTCGACAAGGCCCCAGCGGTCAAAGTCGGGCCAATAGGTATCGGTGACATAGAACTCGGAATAGGCAACCTGCCACAGCAGATAGTTCGAAAGACGAAGCTCGCCAGAGGTGCGAATCACAAGCTCCGGATCGGGCAGCCCAGCGGTGTACAGGTGCGAAGCCACCATATCATCGTCGATAGCGGCGGGATCGATCTTGCCGGCAGCCGCATCAAGCGCGATCTGGCGGACAGCGCGGGTGATCTCAGCACGGGCACCGTAGTTAACGGCCAGCGCCAGCGTCATACCGGTATGGTCGGCGCACTCGGCAAGGCCGCGCTCAAAGACGTCGCGGGTCTTCTTGGGCAGCGCGGAAATATCGCCCAAAAAGACAACGCGAACATTCTCGCGCTTAAGCAGCGGCAGCTCATCGATAAACGTCTTGGCAAACAGGTGCATCAGAACGTTGACTTCGTGCTGCGGGCGATTCCAGTTTTCGGTCGAAAATGCATAGGCCGAAAGCACGTCGACGCCCAGGCGCACGCAGGCGGTAATGATCTCGCGCAGCGAGACGATACCCGCCTTGTGGCCCTCAGTGCGTGCAAGACCGCGCGACGTGGCCCAACGACCGTTGCCGTCCATGATGCATGAGATATGGTGCGGAATGTTATTGAGGTCAAGGTCGGAAAAA
>UROZ01000013.1 GCA_900549655.1 uncultured Collinsella sp. | reverse complement strand
TGCCCGCTTTTTTGCTCACGGGACACGCTTGCGAATCGAAGGTGAATACTTTTCCCGGTACCTAGTACTGCTCGATGCCCATGTAGCGACGAACCTCGGGGCTGTGATCGAACACCTTGCCGCGTGCGGCGCGCAGCTCGCAGCTCATGTTGTAGAAGAAGATCGGTTCCAGGTACGAACGCACGCTGGCGGGCACCTCGCCCACACCGTACTCGAGCGCGTCGAGCACCATGATCGTATCGGTGTGCGTGTTGAGGAACGCGAGCGCGCGCTCCTCCATGGGGCGGCACTCGCCCGATCCGAGCTGCACAAAGTAGAACACGCCGGGCTCGGTAGCCTCGAAGGGACCGTGGAAATACTCGCCGGAGTGGATGTAGCAGCAGTGCTGCCACTGCATCTCCATGAGCGAGCAGATTGCCATGGCGTAGGTCTGGCTAAAGTTGGGGCCGGAGCCCAGGATGTAGAAGAACTTGTGCTGCTGGCAGAGCTCGGCAAAACGGGCGCCCAGCTCGGCGTTGACCTTCTCGCGCGCGGCGGGCAGCAGCGCGTCCATCTGCTTAAGGCCTTCGTACATGTCGGCGAGCGCCTCGTAACCCTCCTGCTGGTCGAGCAACTCGGCGGCGATCAGAGCGCCGATACCCTGCGGCACCTCAGCCTGCGACACGCCCTCGCCCCACGGATAGACCCAGGTGGTCCACTTGCCGTTGTCAATCTTTGAGCCCTCGCAGTCGGTAAGGGCAATGACCTCGGCACCGGCGGCCAGCGCCATCTCGCAGCCGTCAACGACCTCTTGCGTGTTGCCGCTGTGGCTGCAGGCGATGACGAGCGACTTCTCGCCAAGACTCTTGGGGGCCATCAGGCAAAACTCGCGCGCCGTGTAGACCGTCGAGGTAAACGTAGTGGCCTCGCGCTTGAGCAGCTCGTTGGCCGGCATCAGGTCAATCATCGAACCGCCGCAGGCGATCCAAAAGACGTTCTCAATCTTGCCCTTGCGCTCGATGATTTCCTGAACCAGATCATGTGCGTTCATGGTGATGTTCCTCCTTGTGGGGCGGCTTTGAGCGACGACGGCTCGTACCTGCTGTCGTTCTATGTTGTCCTATTTATAACACGCACGGCAACGCCCGTGAAGTCATTTCACCAAAGTTGTTCTATGTTGTTCTATCTGTGGACGTTAGATGTCGAAGACGTAGCGCGAGCCCACGATCTTTTGGCGGCCGAGCAGTAGAGGGCGCCCGCCAGCGTCGGTAAAGTACGCCTCCATATAGAAGAGCGGCTCACCGACCGGCACCTCCAGCAGCGGGGCCGTCTGAGCATCGGCAAGCGCAATCTCCACGGTGCAGGGGTCGGACTTGAGCGGCGCGCGACCCGAATGCTCGGCAACGAGCGCAAAGATGGAATTGTCCGTGAGGTCCTTGTCGGCAAGCGTCTGCAGATAGGGATGGTCGGCGAGCACAAAGGCGTTGTTCTCAAGCATGACGGGGATGCCGTCGGCCGTGCGCACGCGCTCGACCACGATAAGCTCGCAGCCGGGCTCCACGCCAAAGAACGCCGCATCCTCGTGCGTCGCCGCGACCACCGTGCGCGACACCAGACGCGCACCCGGCACCATGTCGTTGGCAGCACAACCCTCAGTAAAGCTCTGGACGTCACCCTTCTGGACAATCTTGCGCTTGAGCTTGGGAGCGCACACAAAGGTACCCCTCCCCTGCTGGCGGTTGAGATACCCCGCACGCGACAGCTCCTCGATGGCACGGCGCACGGTGATGCGCCCCACGCCATAGGACTTCGCGAGCTCCATCTCGGCAGGAATGCGCGAGCCGGCGGGGTACACGCCGCGCGCGATCTCGCCCTTTAGGTCGTCCATGACCTGCTGGTACAGCGGTACGGCGGACACGTCAGTACGGTCGGTCTTGCTATCGGCTACCATCGTTACGCTCCATCCCGCGCATGCTCGGACTCAAACTCTTCAATCGCCGCCATAAACTGCTCGCCAAAGGCGTCGGCCTTTTTCTCGCCAATGCCGTTGACCTGGATCAGCTCGTCGCGCGTCTGTGGGCGCAGGCGGCACAGGCCGCGCAGGGCCTTATCGGAGAAGACCATGTACGGCGCCATCTCCAGCTCGGTCGAGATCTCCTTGCGCAGGGCGCGCAGGCGCTCAAACAGCTCGGCGTCGTCGCCCACGCGCGGTCGCTGATCCAGCTCGGCCTCCTCGCGCAGCAGATCGACGGCGCGGCGGGCGCGGGCCGAGGCCTTGCGCTTGGACGCGCGGCGCTTAACGGTAAAGACGAACGCCTCGTCCTCGACCTCGCCGGCACGCGGACCCAGTCCCACGACCGGGTACTGCCCCTGCGAGGTGGCCAAATAACCGCGACCGCACAGCTGGCCGATGATGTCCTTGATGCGCCCGACCGATTCGCTCGACAGCTCACCGTAGCCGCGGTCCTCGTCCAGATGCATCTGGCGAATGCGCTCGGTGTTGCCGCCGTGGAGCACATCGGCGATCAGCGACTTGCCAAAGCGCATGGGACGCGTGGCCACATAGTGCACAGCGGCGCGGGCCATATCGGTGACGTCTTCGACCTCGAACTGCGTCAGGCAGTTGCTGCAGTTGCCGCAGCCCTCGGCGTCGTCTGCCGTGCCGCCCGCGGCGGCTGCCGCATGCTCGGCCGCGGCTTCGTCGCCAAAGTAGCGCAGCATGTATTCGCGCAGGCAGCCGGTGGTATTGCAGTAGCCCTCCATCTGGCTGAGCAGGCGATAACGGTTCTGGAGCGCCCACGCGCGCTGCTCGTCGTCAAGCGCCTCGTCAGCCGCATCGCCGCGGTCGATCAAAAAGCGGCGCATGCGAAAATCGTTACCGTTCCACAGCAAGTGACAGCTGGCCGGATCGCCATCGCGGCCAGCGCGGCCCGCCTCTTGGTAGTATGCCTCGATGCTCTCGGGCACGTTGTTGTGAATCACGTAGCGCACGTTGGGCTTGTCGATGCCCATGCCAAAGGCGTTGGTGGCAACCATCACCTGAATGTCGTCATCGATAAAGGCACGCTGGCTCTGGCGGCGGGCGTCGTTGCCCATGCCGGCATGGTAGCGGCCCACGCGAATGCCGCTGGGGTCCAGCGCCTCGGCAAGCTCCGCGGCCAGCGCATCGACCGTCTTGCGGGTCGAGCAATACACGATGCCGCTCTCGCTCGAATGCGCGATCACGTAGTCACGCACCCACGCGGCCTTGGCCTTGTCGCCCATCTCCTCGCAACCAAAGTAGAGGTTCTTGCGATCAAAACCCGTCACCACGGTCACCGGGTTTTGCAGGCCGAGCATTTGCTGGATATCGGCGCGCACGCGCTCGGTCGCCGTAGCGGTAAAGGCCGCCACGATGGGGCGCTGCGGCAGGGAATCGATGAACTCGCGAATCTGCAGGTAGGCGGGGCGGAAATCCTGACCCCATTGGCTTACGCAGTGGGCCTCGTCAATGGCCACGAGCGGCACGCCAATGCCGGCGGAACCCGCAGCCTCCTGCGCAAAGGCCAAAAAACGCGGCTCGAGCAAGCGCTCGGGCGCCACGTACATAAGCTGGTAGCGGCCCTCGCGCGCCCGCTTGAGCACGGTGTTTTGCTGGGCCGGAGTAAGGCTGGAGTTGAGATAGCTGGGTCGCGCACCCGCCGCGAGCAACGCACGGGTCTGGTCCTCCATAAGCGACAGCAGCGGACTCACCACAAAGGTGATGCCGGGCAGCATGAGCGCGGGCACCTGGTAGCAAATGGACTTGCCGGCACCCGTGGGCATAACACCCAGCGCATCGCGACCGGCAAGGATCGCATCGACCATGCGGTCCTGTCCCGGGCGAAACGAGGTGTAGCCAAAATAGGCGCCGAGCGTGTCGAGCGCCATCTGCTGCATGCTATCGGTCATGGTTTCCTAACGTCCAAGTCATCTGCCGCCGATTATACGCCGCCACAGGGACAGCAGCACACGACCGCAGCCCAGACTAGTCGATGGACGTTCTTAAATGACTAGTCATACAAGAACGCCCAACGACTAGTCATTTAAGAACGTCCAACGACTACTTTGGACCGCGGCAACGCCGATGTTCTGGCAACGACAGCGAAAGCCCGTCAGAGCGAGCAAGGTGCCTTGAAACGAGGCGGCATTGACCTTCTGGTCATGCCGCCGAAGTTGAAAGGCAGATTGCCGCCCTGGCGGGCTTGCAGCGTCGACCAATCCGTCGTTCGGCAGAACGGCGGAACCAAAGGCGCAGCGTCGAGCCGTTACGCGGTTTGGTAAAACCGCGTAACTTACATGACCATAACGTAGCGCGATCCCACGTAGTACTGCTTACCCATCAAAACCGGCTCGTCATCGGGACCGGTAAAGCCGGCACGCAGGTTGAGCAGCGGATCGTGCGGAGCAATGCCCAGCTCGGCCGCCTGCTCGGCGTTAGCTCGAACGGCCTCGACCGTACGGTAGCCAACCGAGACAATCGGCGTTCCGCCAACACGCTCGACCTCGGCAAAAATCGACTTGTCCTCAAGATCGGCCGTCAACAGCTCACGGTAGGCGTCAAACGGCACAAAGATGTTCTCCTCAAAGATGGGCTCGCCGTCGGCCGTACGCACGCGCTTGATATGCAGCAGCAGCGCATCCTTCTGCAGGCCAAAGAACTCCATCTCGTTTTGGCGCGCCGGAACGATCTGGCGATCGATCACGTGCGCACCGGCCTTCATGCCGTTGCCGGCACACAGCGCGGTAAACGTCTGCAGCGTCGAGGCGTGAAACTGGCGGTTGATGTGCGGCGTGGAGACAAAGGTGCCGCGGCCCTGCTGCTTAACCAGGTAACCATCGGAGCACAGCTCCTCGACAGCGCGGCGCACCGTAATACGGCTCACCTCGTACTGCTCGGCTAGTTCAAGCTCGGACGGAATACGCTCCTTGGGTGCATAAACACCTTTCTCGATCGCATCCTTGATTTCGTCATAAATCTGCTGGTAAAGCGGTGCATTTTTGGGCGCAGGCATATCTGATCACTCTTATCAAAATAGCTAAATTTCTAATACGTATATAACGTCTAGTTTCATGTTACCTCATATTGATAAAACGATACACCCTCCCTACCAAAAAGCGACAGCTTCATTTTGGTAGGTTTTATCTGGGCAAACGAGAGCCCTCGAAAGCAACGGGGCTTTCGGGGGGCTCGTTCGGATGGGTTGCGCAGGACCGGCAAAATGCCAATACCCTACTTGCCGTCGTCCTGCTGCAGGCTGTCCTGTTCGCTGAGGCGCGCCTGCCTGCTGGCCATGCGTGCGGGCTTGTCGGGATCGGGAACGGCCGTGGGCATGGGCTCGTCGACATGACCGCCCCACCAGCCGCCCACAAAGTTGAGCGTGTGGAACACGTTGATCACGGCGCCGGGATCAACGTCGCACACCAACTTGATAATGTCCTGGCTCTCGTAGGTCGAAACAACGGTGTTCAGCAGGTACATCTTTTCGCGGCTGTATCCGCCGACGACCTCGGCGCAGCTAATGCCGTGCTGAAAATGGTTTACGTAGGCAGTCATGACCTCGTCTGCCTTGCGCGTCGTAATCTGCAGCGTCACGCGATCGTAGCGACGATAGAAACTGTCGATGGTCTTGGTCGAAATAAACTGGAACACGATGGAATACGCCGCCTTGTCCCAGCCAAACATAAAGCCAAAGATCGCCAGGATAAAGCAGTTGAAACCAAAGATGACGCCCCAGATGGTCTTGCCCGTGTGGTTGGAAACCCACAGCGCGATAAAGTCGGTGCCGCCGGTGGATGCGCCGGATTTAAGTGCGATGGCAGCGCCCAGACCCGAGACCACGCCGCCAAAAATGATGAGCATGATCTTGTCGCCCAAAAATGGAGCGAAGTGAAAGACGTTGAGGAACAGCGACGAGAGCACGACCTGCATCATCGAGAAGATGACGAAGCGCTTGCTAATGCCGCTCCAGCATAGGAGCGCCACGGGAATGTTGAGCGCAAGCATGCCGAGCGAGATGTCGATGTGAACGCCGCCCAGCGAGGTAACGCGATCGAGCAGGACCGCAACGCCGGTGAGGCCGCTCGGAAGCAGGTCGGCGGGCTGAATGAACGCCTGGATCAGGAATGTCTGGAGGACGGCAGAAATTGTGACCGCCACGGCAGTAATGGCACGGCGGACGATGGTGAGGCGGCCGAGCATGAGCACGCGGTCCGTGAGCTGATCGATGGCGTTCGCCACGTAGGCTCCTTTCGAAGGCAGATGTGGTTGTGGGGCATGCCCGCGATTGTAGCATGGAGCGTGCGGGGGCGCTTCAATTCAACCTCCCTCGACAACCAAAACGGGACCAGCAACCCCCACGACCAAAGGGCAAAATTCCAAGTGAGTAGACTTTTTACGATCTGCCGAGCACACCCAAAACCGCCACCCCTGTGACCTGCGGTTTTACTAGAGCAGATGCGCTTTGTGCTCGTCCTGCACCAAAAAGTCTACTCACTTAGTCCGAATCGAAGCCAAACGGATCAAAATCGAAACCAAATTGAGCCAGTCCACCGCAAAAAACGTTTGAACCCGTGCTTCTCGCGGCGGATTGACACTACAAAGCGGCCAAAATGTCGGTCAGATTATCAATAACGGCATCGGCTCGCGATTGATCGAGGTTGACGCCCTCGTGCGGACGCAGTGCCAGGACGCGGGCGCCGGAACGTTTGCCAGCCTCGATCCCCAAAGGCGAATCCTCGATAACCAGGCACTCGGCAGGCTCCACCCCCAGCGCCTCCATGGCACGCAGGTAGATCTCGGGGTCGGGCTTAAACGCACTGCACTCGTGACCGCTGATGGTGTAGTCCAGCACATCGGCGATACCGGCAATCTCTACCAGCTCGTCAATGAGCTCACGATAAGACGAGCTCGCGATGGCACACTTCACGCCGCGCTCGTGCAGTGCGCGCATCACCGGCTCCGTCTGCTCGTTGAGCAGCTCGGCATACGGAACGGGGTGGTCCGGGCTGTAGACCTGCTTGTACTCCACGCGAAGGCGCTCGCGCAGCTCAACATCGTCGGGCACCAGCGCCTCCCAAATGGCCGGCTCGTTAGACCCCGAAAGATCGGGGATCTCGTCAAAGTGGAACCCCTTCTCCTCCATAAACGCCACGCGACGACGGTTGTAGAACCACTCGGTATCGACCAGCACGCCGTCCATGTCAAACAGCACTGCTTTGATCATACGCATCTCCTCCCACCTGCCAAATAGAGACAGGTTTATTTTGGTAGGTTTTATCCTGGGTTTTGCGACGCGACAGGCGTGCCCTCCCAAGAGCAAAAAAGGGGACGGGGCGCAAACCCCATCCCCTCTCAATCAACCCGTAAGGTCTACTTACTTGTGATTAGTAGGAAAGCTTCCACATGTAGCGACGCATGGTCAGCGGGTGCTGACGGGCCTCGGCGATCTGGTTGCCGTACTCGCGCATAACGGCGAGGTGCAGCAGCGGGTTGAAGTAGGTGACGACGCTCGCGGGCACGGCGTCAGCCAGGCCGTAGTCCTTGGAGTCGATCAGAGCGACCTTGGCGCCCATGCGCTCAAGGAAGGTGAGGGCGCGGGCGTCCATCGGACGGGTAGCGCCATCGGACATGAAGAAGACGTAGGGCTTACCCTCGGTGGAAACCTCGAACGGGCCGTGGAAGTACTCGCCGGTGTTGTAGGCGGCGGCGTCGATCCACTGCATCTCGGTGAACAGGAAGGCGGCGTGAGAGTAAGCCATCTTCTCGGAGGCACCAGAGGCCATGAAGTAAATCATCTTGTCGTCCTTGAAGTCCTCAGCGAACTTCTTGGCGAGCTTCTTGCAGGACTGAGCAGCGTTCTCGCAGAGATCGAAGACGTTGGTGAGGCCGGTGATCATGTCGTCGTACTTGTCATAGCCCTCGGTCTGCTGAAGGATCTCGAGAGCAAGAGCGATGGCATAGCCGGGCTTCTCGCACTTGGCAGCGAAGTTGGCGTGGAAGCCGTGAACGATGACGTAGTCGGCGTCGACGGTCAGAGCGGAGCCAGCCTTGTTGGTGAGGGAGACGACCGGGCAGTTGTGCTTCTTGGCGGTCTTGTTGGCCTCGACGGTCTCGGGCGTGGAGCCACCGAGGGAGCAGGTGATCACGAAGGTGTGCTCGTTGACCCAGGAAGGCGTGTCGTAGTTGAACTCGTTAGCGGTGAAGATCTGAACGTTCAGCTTGTCCGTGTTGTTGGCCAGGAAGTACTTGGCGGGGTACAGGTCGGACATGGAAGCACCGCAGCCGACGAAGGCGACACTGTGGATCTCGTGGTTGGACAGGACGTCAGCGACGATCTGCTTAGGGAGGTTAAGGTCGATCTCGTACATCTGACACATTCCTTTCGATTTTTGCGGCGCCACATTGCCGGGCGCTCGCAGGGTTACCGTGGTTTGGACCGAGTCGCCGGCCCGTTGAGGATGCGACAAAGGGACTGTCCCTTTGACGCATTTAGGGATGGAAGCCTGCCTGGGGTATGGGATGCCAGACAGGCCCCCGGGGGAAAGCGGTTAGGCGCTTGGTCGCGACTAGGCCAGGATGCCGGCCGCGGAGAGGGCGATGCCGCCCACGATGGCGATCACGAGAAGCCAACCGGTGTTGACGTTCTTCTTGATGAGCCAGTACATAAGGCCGGTAAGGCCAAGGGAGATCATCTGGGGCATCATGCCGTCCAGGATGTCCTGGATCACGACGGTGCCGTCAGCGAACTGCAGCGGGGTGGTGGCGCCGATCAGCGTAGCGATCATGCCGCCCACGGACATAAGACCCACGATGCCGCAGACATACATGAGCTTCTCCATGAGGTCGCCGCCCTGAAGCTTGCTCAGGTACTCGTGGCCGCCCTGATAGCCCATCTTGGCTGCGAACCAAGTGATCAGCACAGAGGGGATGATGGAAATGAGCATGGCCAGGATCGGGCCCATGATGGAGCCCTGCTGAGCCAGCTGAACGCCCAGGCCAAAGGCGATAACGCGGATGGTACCCTGGAAGAAGGAGTCACCGATGCCGGAAAGCGGACCCATGAGGGAGGTCTTGACCGCGTTGATCGAATCGGGATCGAAATTCTCGGGGTCCTTGGCGTACTCCTCCTCCATGGAGGCGGAGAGGCCCAGGATGAAAGCGCTCGTCTGCGGGGTGCAGTTGTAGAACGCCATGTGACGGTGGTAAGCCTCTTTCTTAGCAGCGAGCTGCTTGGGGTCGGACTCATCCGGATAGAGGCGATCGAGCGTGGGAACCATGCCGTAGAGGAAGCCCATGTTCATCTGACGCTCGTAGTTCCAAGAGGCCTGGATGGCCCAGGAGCGCCAGAAGAACTGGCTGACCTTCTTGTTCAGGGACACGTCCTTGGTTGCGGTTGCCATAGTGTGTTCCTCCTTAGTCTTCGTCGTCTTCGAGCGGATCGTAGTCGGAATCGACACCGGCGGCTGCATGGGAACCGTTGAACTTGAAGCCCATGAAGACGACAGCCAGGCACACACCGATCAGAGCGACCGCGATGACGGACAGGTTGAGGTAAGCGGCGAGCAGGAAACCGATGAACAGGAACGGAGTCATACCCTTCTTGATCATCATGGTGAGCAGCAGGGCCAAGCCGTAGGCGGTCATGATCTTGGTCGAAACGTTAAGACCAGTGGACAGCCACTCGGGAACCATGTTGACGATGGCCTGAACCAGGTCGGTGCCAACAAAGACGGCGAGGAAGATCGGCAGGAAGTACATGACGGCGTACAGACCGGAGCCGGCGCAGATGTGCATACGGTAGGCGGTCTTGAACTTTCCGTTATCGATCGCGCTATCTGCCACATGGGTGAGGGCGGCGATGATGGAACGGAACACGATGCCGAGGAGCTGACCCAGGACGGCGACCGGGATGGCGATCGTCATGGCGGTCTCGGCGGAAGCATCGGTCAGGCACGCAAAGGCAGCGGCCACGATGCCGCCCAGGACCATATCGGGCGGAACGGCGGCGCCGACCTGCACCAGGCCCATGGACACGAGCTCGACGGCGGCACCGACGGCAAGGCCGGTGGGCACATCGCCCAGCAGCAGACCGACGAGCGTAGCGCCAACGAGGGGCTGCTCGAAGTTAAGACGACCGAGCAGGCGGGAGTCCCACATGCAGAACACGCCGACGAGGCCGACGAGCACCGCACTGATGAACGTATTCATACCCTTCTCCTTTCAGTCAGGCAAAAGCCTGGTTGATTACAGCTTGGCGTCGATGTCGACGCTCTGATACGTAGGGGTCTGCTGAACATAGAGCTTGATGCCCATGTCGAGCAGCTGATTGACGTCGGCCTTCTGGGTGGCGTCGAGAAAGACGGAGCTGTCCTTGCCGCCGACCTGATCGGCACCGTCGTGGTTGGCGGTGGCGCCCAGGTTGATGGCGTCGAGCTTGTAGCCCTGGCAGAACTGCAGCATCTCGGCAGTGTTGCCAAAGACGAACATGACGCGCTCGCCGAGGGTGTTGAGCTTGTCCATCTTGGCGAGGGCACGCTCGACGGTGAAGACGTTCAGGCGCACGCCCTGGGGCTTGGCCAGCTTAAGAGCGCCCTTCTTGATGTCATCGTTGGCGGCAGCGTTGTCGACGACGATGATGCGCTCGGCCTGAACCTTGGTGGTCCAGGTAAAGACGACCTGGCCGTGCAGCAGACGGTAGTCAAGACGTGCGAGGACGATCTTGGCGGGACCGGAGCTGTGACGGGACGCCGTGGCCTTCTTGGCGGGGGCCGCGGCGGCCTCGACCGGTGCGTTGGGGTTGGTCAGACCGGTGCGGGCCTCGTTGATGAGGGCCGCGAGCTCGGCGCCCTTGACGGGGACGGGGCTCATAGCGAGCGTGAGCGCCAGCGGGATGTTGAAACCGCTGACAACCGTGAACTTCGTGCCGTTCTTGGAAAGCTCGACCATGTTGTTGTTGACCGAGCTGCCGAGCATATCGGTCAGCACATAGACGGTGTCGTCCGCGTTGAACGTGGCGATCATGGCGTCCACCTTATTGGTGATGGGCTCCTTGTCGTCACGAGCAAGCGACACGACGTGGACGTTCGACACGTCGCCGAGAACCATCTCGAGCGTGTCTTTGGCGCCTGCGGCCAGGCCGCCATGAGATGCGAGAATGATCTGATTCATCTTGCCTCCTCCTTTTCGTTATGGTCATTATAACGTCTTATACGTTGCTTATATTGCTAATTAGTATAAAGACCGTTCGCGGGTGAAAATCGACCGTTGACGGGTTTAACGTACTTGAAACGTTGGGGCTGGGTAGGTCGGCGCTGGCTTGGCGGTGCCCGATCAAGCGCCCCACTCATCCCCTATCGCACGAAGTACCAGGGGCTTTCCTGCACGGTGGGCTCCAGCGCGATGCCGGTGCGCTCGCGGAACAGATCCATGTCCTGCGATTTCTCCGTCCACCACGCGTTGGGCTTAAAGGTCATGCTCTCAACGATATGGCCGACAAAGGCACTGTTGCGCAGCTTGGAGAAGTTAGTGTTCATGATCAGGATGGACGCGAGCACCAGCACGATGCCCAGGACCTTGATCGCGCCGGCGGGCTCGGCATAGATGCCAATACCGACCAGAACGGTCGCAACGGTTTCAAACGAAGCCACGACCGGCACCTTCGACGTCTCAAGATCCATCGAAAGGCCCTGCATATAGAAGATGTACGCAAGAGCCGTCGGAATAAAGCCAAAGCCCGCGAACAGCAGAATGAGCTGCGGGGACATTGCCGCGGCCACATCGGACCACGGAGCCGAAAGCACTGCCATAAAGCATCCGCCAAAGACAAAGCCCCAAAACGTCACCGCCAGCGGATGCAGCGTCTTGGTAGCCATACGGCTAAACACAGCCAGTAGCGCACCGCAAAGCCCGGCGATCACACCCGACACGACGCCCCAAGCCGAGAAATGGAAACCGGACAGGTCGCCGCTCGTCACCGCGAGCACGCAACCCACAATGTTAAAGACGATGGCGACGAGCTTGTTGGGGGTCACGTCCTCGCGATAAAGCACGCGGCCGAGCACGACGCCAAACACCGGCGAGGTGTAAAGCAGCACCGAGGCCGTGGACATGCCCACCTCGCCCATGCACTCGTAATAAAGCGTGTTAGCGGTGGCGAGGCCGATAATGCCAAGAAGCGCGCAGGGAACAAGCTCTTTAGGACTTGCCTTGAACAGTGCCATGGCACCCGAGGCTTTTCCCTCACGAGCACCTCCCTGGCAACCCATAAATGCCAAGACCGGAGCCATTAAGACAGCACCCGACAACAAGCGAAAGGCAGCCATGCTCTGGGATGAAACGCCCATGGCCGAGATGCCGTTTACAAAGATTCCGATGCTGCCCCACATAAGCGCGGCGACCAGCACCAGCACATAGCCCAGATTGCTTTTCTTCAACGCAGCCTCCTCGGTATTGTTTCCAATATGTTTCACACTACGTTATAGTCGTTATATACATTTTTCAAGACACAAATCGGCGAGCGGAAAAATCTGCTCTACCGCTACAACCCATTGGTGCAAAGGGGTCAGGTTCATATGCGCCAACTTGGTGTAAAGTAACCTGTCCCCAATGACTAGGACTGTCCCCAAGTGCCGAACGTCTCCAAGTGCCGCATCTGGGCCAAGGCGACGCCGATGCTTTGGCAACGCCAGCGAAAACCCACCTGAGCGAGCAAGGTGCCTTGAAGCGAAGCGGCATTGACCTTCTGGTCATGCCGCTGAAGCTGAAAGGCAGATTGCCGCACAGGTGGGTTTGCAGCGTCGAGCCGTTACGGCGTTTGGTAAAACGCCGTAACTAATAATCAAGCTTCCACATGTAGCGGCGCGTCATGTAGTCCTTGTGGGTGACGGCGGAGAGCGCACGCATGTAGACGTTGTTGAGAATCGGGGCAAAGATCAGGTGGTTGAAGTACTCGCTCACGCTGTCCTTGATGTCGTTGAGGCCGAGCTCCTTGGCGTCGAGCTGATAGACGCGCTCGCCACCGTACTGGTTGACGAAGCGGATGCCGCGCTCGTCGTTGCAGCGGCTGCGGCCGACGCTGATGAGCTGGAACAGCGAGGTGCGCTTGTCCAGGATCTCGAAGGGGCCGTGGAAGAAGTCGCAGGTGTTGATGGTGCAGGAGTCGATCTGCAGCATCTCCTGCACGTTGCAGATGCTAAAGACGTAGGCGGCACCAAAGAGCGGACCCTGAGCCATGACGTTGATGCAGGGCTTGTCGGCGTTCTGCTCGGCCCACTTGGCAGCAAGCGGACGGGTGTACTCGACGGCCTTGCGATAGATGGGGTCGACCAAGTCAAACGCGGCCATAGCGGTCTCGTACTCGGCATAGCCCTCGGTCTGCTGCGTAAGCTCCATGGCGATCATGGTCACGACGGCGGAGTTGGTGCGGCCCATGCAAGACTCGTCGACGGCCAGGCTGTCATACTGAATCTTGTAGTCGCAGACCTCGGTGAGGCCGGACTCGTCGACATAGATGGCGATGGTGCTGGCGCCGTGGTCCTTGGCGACCTGGGCGGCGACGATGGTCTCCTTGGTGCCGCGCATGGACACGACGACGGCCAGGGTGTTCTCGTTGACGTAGGCCGGGGTGGCGTGCACGAACTCGTTGCTGGTGTAGCTGGAGCTCACGACCTGCGTGGCCTCGTGCTCCATAAAGTACTGGGCAGGATAGTTGCCGCCGTTGGATCCGCCGGCGCCAATCCACACGACGCGCTTGATGCCGCCCTTGTCTGCCTTGTCGGCCAAAACCTGGGAGACGACGTCCTTAACCTGTTCCTGAGTAGTCATCGTGCATCAGCCTTTCTTCTCGTTTGATGCTCTCGATGGCATACAAGTTACATACATGTTTTGGTTATGTCGACTAGTTGTATGCTATATTTGTCTTAGAAAATTTGCTGATACGGTTTTCGATAATTTGCTACCAGCGGTTTTGTTGTTGTATTGAATACATGCTTGATTAGATACGCATACAGGTTAGATACAGGTTGATCGCATGAACGCTTCATCTAAAAAGAGACTGACCCAATACGAGCGCTTGGCGGGCATGCTGCGCGACCGCATCGCCTCCGGCACCTACGCGCGCGGAGACAAGCTGCCGTCCGAGATGGAACTCATGGACGAATCGGGGCTGTCGCGCAGCACCGTGCGCCACGCCCTTAAGGTGCTCGTTGATGAGGGCCTGGTGCGCACCGAACGCGGGCGTGGCGCCTTTGTGGCCGACACGCCGGCGCTCCACGAGAACAACCTGGTGTTTTCGAGCTACACGACACAGGTCCAGGGTCAGGGTATGAAGCCCACCACGCGCACGGTGGACTCGGGCTTTGCCAAGGCCGCGGGCAATGCGGCCAAGTTCTTCGATGTCGCCGTGGGCAGCAAGCTCGTCAAACTTGTCCGCCTGCGTTATCTGGACGATGCGCCGCTGTGCCTGGAGACCACCTATCTACCACCGAGCTTCGAAGCACTCATCGATCGCGATATCAACGGTTCGCTCTACGCCACGCTGCGCCAGGAATTCCATCGCGCGCCGGCACAGGGACATAAGACCTTTGAGGTGTGCTATGCCTCGCAAAACGAGGCGTTTTTGCTCAACGTTGGGCGCGGGCAGGCGCTGATCCTGATCACCGACTACGTGTACGACACCGACGGCCGACCGCTCCATGTCTCCAAGCGCATCCAGCGCACCGACCGTGCCAAATACACCGAGCCCATCGGCTAACCTGCCAAAATAAACCTGTCCCTAAATGGTAGGTTTGGGGAGGTCGGGGAACCAGGTTGGTTTGGGTTGGTTGGGGACGCGCTCGGCTAGGACCAACTCCATCCAGCACATGTCGTACCAGCGGCCGAACTTTTGGGCGCAGCGGTCAAAGGCGCCCACCAGGCGATACCCCATATGGGCATGGAAGTCCTGGCTGTTGTGCGTCAGGTACTCATCGTCCTTGTCGTGCGGCACGGCGATGAGGGCGCACATGTTGGTAATGCCCATCGCGATCAGGCATTGCCTGAGCGCGTCATGCAGCTTGCGGCCCAGCCCGCCGTGGCGCACGTCGCGCGCCAGGTAGATCGACGTCTCGACCGACCAGTCATAGGCCTCGCGGCTGTTGAGCGGACTCACATAGGCATAACCTACCGGACGCCCGTCCAGCTCCATCACCAGATACGGATAGCGCTTGAGCGTGCGCTCGATGCGCTCGGCGAACTCCTCAACGCTCGGCACCTCGTATTCGCAGGTAATCGCCGTCTGGCGCACATACGGCTCATAGATGGCAAGCAACGCCGGCGCATCATCGGGCGTCGCCAGGCGAATCGTCGGCTCGGACATCTCGGTCATACAACCCTTCTCCCCCAAAAGCAAAGGCCACCCTGCGCCAAACCCAAGCGCAAGGCGGCCCCTCGTCATTACATCAGGCTACAGGACAGCCGCCAACGCGTCGATATCCTCCTGCGTCGTGGCCCAGCTGGTGCAAAAGCGCACCACCGTGTGGGTCTCGTCGTACTTTTCCCAGTACTCGATCGAGGCGTGCTCGCGAATGCGCGCCATGTCCTCGTTGGGCAGAATCACAAACTGCTGGTTTGTGGGCGTCTCCAAAAAGAACTGGTAGCCGCGCTCGTGCAGCACACGACGCAGCGCCTGAGCCGTCTCGATCGCCTGTCGACCAATCTCAAAATACAAGCCGTCGGTAAAGAGTGCCTCAAACTGCACGCCCGTCAGGCGGCCCTTGGCCAGCAACGCACCATGCTGTTTAATACGCGGAATGGGATGCGCCGGAGCGTGCATGCCGCTAAACACCACAGCCTCGCCGCACAGAGCGCCGCACTTGGTGCCACCGATGTAGAACACGTCGCACAGCTGCGCCAGCTCGGGCAGGGTAATGTCGCACTCATCGGCCGCCAGCGCATAGGCCAGGCGGGCACCGTCCACAAACAGCGGAATCTGGCGCTTCTGGCACACCGCATGGATCGCCGCGAGCTCGGCCTTGGAGTACAGCGTGCCGTACTCGGTCGATAGACTCACGTACACGGCGCCCGGGAACACCGTGTGCTCGTAGCTCTCGTTTTCGTAGAACACCTGGATATAGTTCTCGAGGTCCTCGGCGTGCATCTTGCCCTCGTAGCCGGGGATGGTGAGCACCTTGTGGCCGCCAAACTCGATGGCGCCTGCCTCGTGACAGGCGACGTGGCCGGTCTCGGCAGCAACGACGCCCTCGTACGGCGCAAGCAACATGTCGATCACCGTCGCGTTGGCCTGCGTGCCGCCCACCAGAAAAAACACGTCGGCATCGGGGGCCTGACAGGCCTCGCGGATAAGTTGCTTGGCACGCTCGGTGTGCGCATCGGTACCGTAGCCGGGCTGCGGCTCCATATTGGTGTCGACAAGCGCCTGCAGCACCGCCGGATGTGCACCGTGGGAATAGTCGTTGTTAAACGCGAGCATGGCAATCCTCTCTTACCGGGTATCGGCCAGATGATTCAAACGGAGCTATTGTACGCCGTTGGGATAGGCAATGCGTGCGGCAAGGCACTCAAGTGCCAGTACCAGGGCAAAACCGCAGCTCACGTCACTCAAAAAGTGCGCGCCGATCACGATGCGCCCAAAGGCGACGAACGCTGCGACGGCCGCCGCCGCCCAAAAGATCACGCGGCGACGCGAAGGTTTTTCCTTAAAGGCTGCCGCGGGAAGCCCGGCGAGCATAAGGCCGATCGCCGCATGCGCCGTGTGTCCGCTCGCAAACGACTTGAACCCGTCCTTTATCACGCCGGCGGCGATATAGGTCCACTTGTCGGGGTTGCCGATCACCCACCACGGCTGAAAATTGAGCCCCGGCGTGACCTCGATCACGCGCATGCGCGGGCGCGACCATAACGGCTTAACAATGACGTTGAGGATGATGGCCTGAGCGACCCACACGGCCAGTACCATCAACGCCCAGCGCGTAAGCTCGTCGGGCTCGGTCGTGCGCGTGAGGCGGTAGGCGATGAAGTTGGCTGCGATGACCAACGCAAACGTCAGAACCAGCTGAAACGCAATAAGCTTGCCGCCGACGCGCAGCGATCCGATAATCTCGTAGCCGACCAGACCCACGTTGATCAAAACGCCCAGCGCAGCGAGCCACTTGCTCGCCTTGGAATCGGGACATGCCGAGCGCACGAGCATAACGCCCGCGATGCTCGCCGTCAGCTCGAACGGCAGCTCACCGGCCGCCTCGACAAAGCGACCGAACAGGCTGGACGAGTTGAACAGCGCACTCGAGATTTGATAATCAAAGAAGCTGCCCACGCCCAGACAAAGGCACAGGACAACCGCGATAATGGCGACATCTTTCTTATAGATGTATCCGAACATGCTTTCCTTTCGATGGGGCTGGAATCAACCTGCGAGGTGGCGGGGCAAAGAACAACTGGTAGCTATGCCCCGCCACGCCCCTACTTGTTAGTCATCGTCGCTCGTGCCTAATTGCTGCAGCAGCATGAGTGCCGCGGCCACGGGGCCGGTGCCGTCGCTGGCGTCGAGACCGCGACCCAGGCCGCTGCCCGCGCCGGCACCCGCCTTGTAGGGCACCGACAGTTTGCGGCTCTTGGGAAAGTTCACCGCGCCATAGCGGGTCTTAAGCTCAAAGGCCACCTTCTTGGGAACGTCAACCCCCAGGAAGGTAATGCGCCCACCGCTGAGCGTGACACTCTCGAGCCCCAAGCGCTCGCCGCGAATACGAATGCGAGCGCGGTTGAACAGGTTGAGTCCCGCCAACGGCAGCTCGCCATGCGCGGCCTCGGTCTCCTCCTGCACCTCGTCGATGCTCTCCAGGTCCTCAGCAGCCGCGAGCTTGCGGTACATGAGCACGCGCTGGTCCACCGCCGGCATGTACTCCTCGGACAAGAAGTAGTCGGCCGGCAGGTTGATGCCCACGCTCGCCGCCTCCACGCCGGCATCGTCATCGCCGCGCGCCTCGGCCACGGCCTGGCCCAGCATCTGCGTAAACAGGTCAAAGCCCACACTCGACAGGTTGCCGTGCTGCTCGGCGCCCATGAGCGAACCGGCACCGCGGATCTCCAGGTCGCGCATGGCGATGCGCATGCCGCTGCCCAGGTCCTGGAACTCGGAAAGCGCGGTCAGGCGCGCCGTTGCCTCCTCGGTGAGCGGCAGCTCGCCCGGGAACATAAAGTACGCATAGGCCTGCGTGGCAGAACGGCCCACGCGGCCCTTAAGCTGGTAGAGCTGTGCCAGACCCAGACGCTGCGAGTCCTCGATGATGAGCGTGTTGGCGGTCGCGTTATCGATGCCACTCTCCACGATGGTCGTGGCGATAAGCACGTCGATCTTTTTGGTCGCGAACTCGATCATCACGTCCTCGACCTCGCGCGGGCTCATCTTGCCGTGTGCTACGCCCACGCGCGCCTCGGGCGCGGCCTCGTGCACGCGCGCCACGGCATCGTCGATGGTCTTGACGCGGTTGGACACGTAATACACCTGACCGCCGCGCCCCACCTCCAGGCGAATCGCCGCACTCACCACGTCGGGGTCGTACTCCCCCACGTGCACGATCACGGGACGACGCCCGGTCGGCGGCGTGGTGATCAGGCTCATGTCGCGCACGCCACTCGTGGCCATTTGCATGGTTCGCGGAATCGGCGTTGCCGAGAGCGTGAGCACGTCGATTTGCTCGCGCAGGTTTTTGAGCTGCTCCTTGTGCTGCACACCAAAGCGCTGCTCTTCGTCGATGATCACCATACCCAGGTTCTTGGGGTTCACATCGGCAGAAAGTAAGCGGTGCGTGCCGATCAGCACATCAATCGTGCCCTCGGCAAATGCCTTGAGCGCGCGCTTTTGCTGCGCCGGGGTACGGAAGCGGCTGAGCACCTCGACCTCCAGGCCAAACGGGGCAAAACGCTCAAAGAATGTCTCGTAGTGCTGTTGGGCCAGAATGGTCGTGGGGCAGAGCACCATGACCTGGCGGCCGGAGTCCACGCACTTAAAGGCCGCGCGCAGGGCGACCTCGGTCTTGCCGAAACCCACGTCGCCGCACAGCAGGCGGTCCATGGGCTTGGGCGCCTCCATGTCGGCCTTGATGTCGGCGATGGCCTCCAGCTGGTCGCGCGTCTCGTCGTAGGGGAAGCTCTGCTCCATCTCGATCTGCTCGGGCGTATCGGGCGGACAGGCGATACCGGTAATCGACGAGCGGCGCGTATACAGGTCGACCAGGTCAAACGCCAGCTTTTTGGCATTCTTGCGCGCCTTGTTGGTAGCCCGCGTCCAGTCGGCGGTGTTGAGCCTGGTCAAGCGCGGTTTATCGCCGTCGGGACCAACGTAGCGCGTAATGCGGTCAACCTGCTCCAGCGGCACGTAGAGCTTGTCGCCATCGGCGTATTCCAGCAAAAAGTAGTCGCGTTCCTTGCCGCCCACTTCCTGACGCGCGATCTCGCTAAAGAGCGCGATGCCGTGGGTAGCGTGCACCACGTAGTCGCCCGGCTTAAACGGGAAGGTGATCTGCGTAATGTCAACCTTGCGGCGGCTGCGCGCGCGGTTGGCATCCATGCGGGCGTTGAGGTCGGCAATCGAGAACACGGCCAAATTGGCGTCGGGCACCACCACGCCCTGTGGCAGGGCAGCGTCCACAAAGGTCACGCGCCCGCGCGAGATGGTGGGCACGGCGGCGCCGGCGGCAGCCTGCGCGGCGCCCGCCTCGAGCGAACGGGCGTTGAGCGCATCGGCCTTTCGCTCGCGAATGGAAGCATGGGCCTCCTGGCGTGCGGCACGGTCGGCGGAATCCGCCGCTGCCACGCGCACGCGGTCGCCGATGGCGCCGGCGTTTTCGGGCGCCGCGGTCAGCGATTCCTCAAAGGTAATGCCCTCGTCGCCAAAGGTGAGCTCCATCGACTCGCGCGCGCCGCGGTCGGGAATGGCAAACACGCAGGCGTAGCGCTTGCCTACGACTTCCTGAATGCGCGTCATAAAGCGGTTGTCCGAGCCCGCGATGGCCGGCTGCTCAATCTTGAGCTCGGCCGTAACCGCACCGCCGGCACGGATGAGGCTCACATAGTTCAGGCGCTGCTGAGCACCAAAATCGAGCTGCTGGGCACGTACATACAGGCCATCCAGTCGGTCAATCCCCGCCTCGCCGGCACGCGCCTCGATATCCTCGTAGGCGCGCAGGCAGTCGTCGAACAGCGAGCGCGGCTCGGACAGAACCACGAGCGCCTTGCCGCTCACATGCGATAGCGGGCTCACGGTCTGGCCGTACATCACCGGCAAAAAGCGGTCGAGCTCAGGCGTGACGATGCGCGCATCCACCATCTCGAGCAGCGCCGCCAACTTGCTGTCGTCCTGGCTGGCGCGGTAGAGCGCCACATGCATGTTGTGGACGGCCTCGTCGGTAAGCGCCAGCTCGCGGCACGGGAAGATCTCGATGCTGTCCTCGTTGCCGATGGTCTGCCCCGTGGAGCTCACCATGCGGCGGATACGATCGATCTCGTCGCCGAAGAACTCGATGCGCACGGGCGCTTTTTCCTGCGCGGGAAACACCTCGACGGTGTCGCCGTGCACACGGAACAGGCCGGGCGCGTCGGCGGCGCCGGCATTGGTGTAGCCCATACCCACCAAGCGCTGCGGCACCTCGTCAAAAGGAATCTCCTCGCCCACCGCGAAGGTCGTGGACTCCCAGTAGCGGCTCTCGACTGGCGGCACGCAACGCAGCAGCGCGCGGGCCGAGGCGACCATGATGCAGTTGTCGCCGCGCACGATGCGCCCGAGTGCCTCGCAGCGCTGGGCTACCACGGCGTCGTCGGGCGCCTGCTCGCGCCAAGGGTAGTCCTTGCGCTCGGGAAAGCGGCACACGTGCGCCAGGCCCACATAGGCGGCCAGACTGCGTGCGGCGCGATCGGCCGCATCCTCGCCACTCACGATGTAGACCGTGGGGCGCGGACGACGCGCAAACTGGGCGGCGGCCATAAGCGTTCGGCCCGACTGAGACACGGCCAGCGTCACGTCCTCGCCAGAATCGAGCCCGGCCTCGACGGTCTGCAGCGCCTCGGCAGTGTAGAGCTGCGCGGCTATACGGTGAATGAGCATGCTGTTCCTCCGGCATTGCAACGCCAAAAGCCCGCCGAGGCAAGCTCGGCGGGTCGTTCGTCAAATTCGTTGCCTGTCATGGTAGCGCATGGAGAGGACTCCAGCTCAAGCGTACGCCCAGCCCCGCAACAAAAACGCCAGATAGAACTGGACTCGCCGGCTTCGCCAAAATCTCCCCGTCACGTCAAACGCCGCAACCACGGAAGGCTCCCCAAGAAACGGCTATTCCTCAAAAAAGCTCGCAACGTTCAAACGGCTCGTCCACTCTCCTATGGTGTTGGCAAAGCCCACACGTGTGTACACGCCTGCAAAACGGCCGCGATACAGATACAAGCCTTCCATATTAGAAGCGGGCGCAAAACCAAGATCATCCACAAGTCCTTTGGGCGCCTCTCCTCGATGCGGCCCATCGACAAGCGTTCCGCGCAAGCAGGGAGTCTGATACTGCTGAGCATACTCCTGTACAATCGCCCCAGCGGCCGCAGCACGAGTAAGCACCTGGGACCATTCCTGTTCCGTGGCATCCAAACCAGCGACAACGCCAACCGCATTGTAGCCGCCGCACGGCTTGACGATCCATCGGTCCTTTTCGGCAAATCTCGACAACTGGGTGCTTTCGTCCAAAATCTCGGTATAGGGCACATGCTCCCGTACAAACGATTGCTCCTCCGGGCTCAACAAGGACTGCCCGGCTCGAGACCACAGAAATGCAAATACGGTCTTAGTCGCACACGGCCACGTTCTAAATCCCCCGACGATGCACGCAATCCCTTCTTGAGCCGCCTCAATTAAGGCCGAGCGTCCATCGCACGGCTTATCCCACAACTCGCCGGTCACCGCGCGCCGCCAGACGCAATCAATAGGACCAGCGGCATCGCACAGGCACCTAGCACCGCTTTCGCCTTCGCCAATCCGCAGGTCGCGCACATCCGCAAAGCGTGCGGCTACACCCCGCCGCCTCATAAGGTCGACAAAATGAGCCGCATCTTCCGAGTCGATGCTTTCCGAATAGTCGACGATTGCCACCGAAGCGGGACATTTCTTTGATTGCGGTGCATAGAGCCCCTCGTCAACGCGGGCCCCGTCGTCCAATCGTGCACTATCCTCGGTGCGGCGAGGATGGGCCAGCTTCCACTCTGCATAGGTCTCAAACAATGCATCTATCCAGTCGTCGCACAAATCGTACTGCCGAAAGCCGGGGTGGTCGGATGCAAACTCCTCAAAGGAAGGCGTCGTTCGCACTGCCTGACAGACCGCATCGGTCACTACCATTCCGGCACTGCCGTCGGTATTGAGCTCGCAAAACGTATACGAACCGGTGTCCTCGTCAAGAAAGATATCAACACGCGCAAGGGGAATTTGGCAATCACAGCCGGCATCCATAGCACACAGGTCAGCAAAAGCTGGATCCATGCGAAACCACGCACGCACAGAGGCATCGGAACAAAACGCCCGCGTCACCTTGTCCATAATGCCGTACATGCGCTCGGACGCCTCCTTAAGAAGCGCCGTCATATCCTTGTCGAATATCTTTGGCGTCAGAGCCCAGGGCGCAGGGTCGCCATGGTAGAGCGCATGGGTTTGAGACAAGTATTCGTCGCCTTTGCGACGACCAGGCAGGTCGCCTTCGCGCGTGCGCACGATGCGTTCAAAATAATCTTCGAGCTCTCGCGTCTTCGATATTGCCACGTTACCCTCCATTGCTTGATTTTTTGCTCATGCTACGCCAGCACGCCACGACTTCGGCGCGCTTGAATAGGCTTCTAAATTAGCAACACATTTTTGCATGGGGCGGCATGAGGCAACATATACTCCTGCTCAAGCGTACGCCCAGCCCCGCAACAAAAACGCCAGACGGGCAAGCCGCCTGGCGCTATCAGAGTGAGCTATACGCCGAGTCTAATCGTAGACGCCCATTTTAAGCAGCATGAAGGTCGGGATGCCGTCACCCTGCGCGACGCGGACCGTGCAAGTCTCGGTACGGCCCATGGATGCGTCCGCTTGAATTGCGGCGATGAACTGGTTCTTTGGCAGGCCGTAAGTGCTCTCGGGGATGTCGGAAGGAAGTAACATGCCGCCAGCACTGTAGACCTCATAGGTGAGCTCGTAAATGTTGTCGCCAAGGTCAGTCGTGCCCGTAACGATGGCACACGGTGGGTTGTAATTTCCCTGGCCATATTCCTGTTTCAGATACAAGTACCCGTCATGCGCTTCGGCCGAATCAGGAATCGCCTGCCCCTCCGGCGTTCTGTCATAAGTCATATCGGCATCGGAAAGCGTCAGACCCGTCAAGCGATTGAGTTCCCTATTGATCACATCAGTCGCCACACGCTGGCTATTACCGTTGTCATAGTCGCCTTTCTCGATTCGATACGGCGCGTTGTCAATAAAATGGCACCAGATAAACTTAACCAGCTTGTATTTCTCGTCATCAGAAAGTCCGTCAGTCGAATCGAAGCCGCCCGTCTGATACCAGTCCCGATCGAAGTGCTCCTCCGTAAAGTTCGACAGGAACAGGTTTGCGGCGGCATAGGTTGCCTGGTCGTTAAGGTCGACTTTTACGCTGCTGCTCGTCTGCTCGGTCTCTTCCGGCTCTTCTTGCTCATCGGCAGGCTTCTCCTTGGCGCTTCCCTTGTCCTTGTGCTCGGCTGAACCCTCGTCGGACCCCAGTACCGTAATCTGCGATGAGTTGCCCTGCCCAAGCGGACCCAGCACGCCGGTCAGCGCCAGAGCGGCACCGCCGGCAACGAGCACGCCTACCACGCACATGCCGACAATCACCGCGCGCTTATGTGACTTCTTCTGCACGGGAGGCATCCCTGCCGCCGGCATCGATGCGGGCTCAGCAGGCGCGGCCGCCGGAGAAGCGGCGCCCATGCGTGCCCCGCAGTTCGTGCAAAAATCGGTTCCGTCGGGCATCTCGGATCCACACTTGGTGCAAAACATATTCGGGCATCCCCTCACAACAAACGGCATCTGTCGCCATCATATTGAGCCTTCGCAGCCCAAATGTGTTGCGCAACATTGGTCGCCGTCTTCGGGTGCCGGCAAAACGTGTCGGGCCCTACCCCGTCACGCGCACGCTGGGGCAAAGGTCTGCCAGCGGACACTCGTCACACTTGGGCTTGCGGGCATCGCAGATCTCGCGACCAAAGGTGATCCACTGATGGTTGACCGACTCCCAATACTCGTGCGGCAAAATCTTGAGCAGATCCTGCTCGGTCTTGAGCGGCTCCTTGGCATGCGTCTTGGGACTCAGCATCAGGCGGTGCGCAATGCGGTTGACGTGCGTGTCCACCGCAATGCCCTCCACGATGCCATACCCCACGTTGAGCACGATGTTCGCCGTCTTGCGTCCCACGCCCGGCAGCTTCACGAGTTCCTTCATGTCGGCCGGCACCTCGCCGCCATAGTCGGCGACGATCATCTGCGCGGCCTCGACGGCATGCTTGGCTTTGCTCTTGTAGAAGCCGAGTGACTTGATAGTGTCTGCCACGTCAGCCACGCTCGCCCCGGCCATGGCCTCGGGCGTGGACCACTGGGCAAACAGCCGCGGCGTCACCTTGTTGACCTGTGCATCGGTCGTTTGCGCCGAAAGCAGCACCGCGATCAGCAGGCGGAAGGGATTCTCGTGGTCCAAAAAGCACTCGACCGGACCATAGCGACGGTTGAGGCGCTCACACACCTCGATGGCGCGCTCGCGCTTGGCGGCATTGGTCTCGCGTGGCATAACGACTCCTCGGCTCAGCGGCACAATAAACTTATGGGCACAATTGTCCCACGTCCGAGACGCTTACGCCTCCAAGAATGCGCCGGTCTGACGGCTCCACAGGCTCGCGTACTCGCCACCCGCCTCGACGAGCTGCGCATGCGTGCCGTCCTCGACAATCTCGCCATCGGCCAGCACCACAATGCGGTCGAGCGCCGCCACGGTGGACAGGCGATGTGCCACCACAATGGAGGTGCGGCCGCGCATCAGGTTCTCGAGCGCCTCCTGCACCAGCGCCTCGGACTCGCTGTCGAGAGCAGAGGTCGCCTCGTCGAGCACCAGAATCGGCGCGTCGGCTAGGATGGCGCGGGCGATAGCCACGCGCTGACGCTGGCCGCCCGAGAGCTTGACGCCGCGCTCGCCCACCATGGTGTCAAAGCCACGGGGCAAGCGGTCGATAAACTCCAGGACGTTGGCCAGGCGCGCGGCCTCGCGAATCTGCTCATCAGTGGCGTCGGGACGACCGTAGGCAATGTTTTCGCGAATGGAGCGATGGAACAGCAGCGCCTCCTGCGGCACGTAGGCAACCTGGCGGCGCAGGCTCTGCTGCGTGCAGCGCGAGACGTCCTGACCGTCCACGAGCACGCGGCCGCCCTGAACATCGTCCAGGCGCAGCAGCAGCTTGGTGAGCGTCGTCTTACCCGAGCCCGATTTGCCCACCAGGCCCACGCGCTGGCCCGCCGCCACATGAAGCGTCAGGTCATCGAACACGCTCTCGCCCGCCGCAGCGTCACGGTACGCAAAGCTCAGGTGCTCAAAATCAATCGCGCCCTCGGTCACTTTGAGCTCAGGGGCGCCCGGGTCGTCTGCCACCAAACGCGGCTCGTCCAGCACGCGCGTCATCTCGGCCGCATCGCCCAAAGCGCGGTTGATGCGCTGCATCATGGAACTCACGTAGTTCAGGCGCATGGTGAGGTTATAGGTATAGGTAAAGATCATGACGAGCGAGCCGGCCGAGATGCCAAACCACGCGTTGCCGCCCGCCACGAACACACTCACCACGGCCATGGTGATGACGATAAGACCCGAGGTCGTAAAGTTGCGCTGCATCATGGCGTGCATCGAGACCGTCTCGGCATCGCGCGCGGCACGATCGGCGGCGTCGAACAGATCGCGTTCAAAGTCCTCGCGCCCACAGGTCTTGACGGCCAAGATGTTCGTGACCGCGTCGGAGAGCACGCCCGAGAGCTTGTTCTGCGCAGCGGACGTCGCGGCCGAAAGCGGCATGATGCGCTTGTACATAAGCCAGACAAACGCAATGTAGACGACCATGATGCACACCAGGATCACGGTAAACGTCGGTACCACCGGGGCGAGTGCGGCCACGGTGCAGATGACCGAGGTGATGGTGGGGATGAGCGAATACACCGTCACGTCGACCAGACCCGTGTAGCCGCTCATAAAACGGCTCGTCTGGCTCACAAGCGATCCGCCAAAGCGGCTAGTATGGAATGTCATGGATTGGTTGGAGAGCGTGTCGAAGCATAGACGCGCCAGGTGATAGTTGCCCGCAATCTCAAGCTTGTAGACGGTGTAGTCTTGCAGTTTGGAGAGGATCTGACCCACCAGGTTAACGAGTACGAGCGCCAGGATATAGGGGCCGAAGACCTCAAACACCTGATCACCCGCCACGGGACCGGCTTGAACGCGGTCGACAATGAGGGCCATCACATAGGTATTGGCAAACGTCAGCAAAAAGATGTAGCCCGCCGACGAGAACACCGAGAGAAAGACAATCAGCGGCTGCGTGCGCGTGACACCCCAAAACCGCTGCAGCGTGCGGCGCACGGTGGAGCAGCTGAGCGGGCTGGTGCTTCTCTGAGACATGGGCTTCCTTTCGCATCTGATAGGGCGAAACGCCATTGTTGCACATTGGAGCACGCTCCAGACAAGTGCGATACGAAAAGCGGTAGGGCGCCCGCGTTTGCACCGGTGCCCCGCCGTCTTGTTGCAATTAGTCCTCGTCTTCTTGGTCCGCGAGAAGGCTCGCGGACGTGAGTCCCAAGATCTCATCGGCTTGGTCGGCGTCTTCCAGCGCGTCGATGTCCTTGAGCTTGCGCTCCATGACGTTGGTGCGCGTGGTGATGATGCCCTCGACCGTTTTGCCCGCGGTCTCGATCTGCTGCTGGGCGCGGCGCAGCGCCTTTTGATAGCGCGGCAGCTCGGCCTTGACGGCGGAGAGCACTCGCAGTACATCGTCGGTGCGTTTTTGCAGCCTAAACGTCTGGTAGCTCATCTGCAGGCTGTTGAGAATGGCCGCCATGGTGCTGGGGCCGGCAACGTTGACGTGATAGTCGCGGCCCAGGGTCTCGATAAGCCCGGAGCGGCTGACGACCTCGGCGTACAGCCCTTCAAACGGCACGAACATGATGCCAAAGTTGGTCGTTGCCGGCACACTCAGGTACTTTTCGCAAATGTCCTTTGCCTCGCGCTTGACCATGGTGTCGAGCGTCTTGCGCGCAGCCGCCACGGTCTCCGCATCGCCCGACTCCTGCGCGTCGAGCAAGTGCTCGTACGCGTCGCCCGGGAATTTGGAGTCGATTGGCAGCAGCACGGGATCGCCCTCGTCCACCGGCAGCTTGACGGCAAACTCAACGCGCTCCGAGGCGCCGGGCTTGGTGGCGACGTTTTCCAGATACTGGTCGGGCGTAAAGATGTCCGCCAGAATTGCACCCAGCTGCACCTCGCCCAAAATGCCACGCGCCTTCACGTTGCCCAGCACGCGCTTAAGGTCGCCCACGCCGGTGGCGATGGACTGCATGTCGCCCAGGCCCTTGTACACGGCCTCGAGCTGGTCGCTCACCTGCTTAAACGATGCCGACAGTCGGTCGTTGAGCGTGCGGGAGAGCTTCTCGTCCACCGTCGCGCGCATCTGATCGAGCTGCACGTTGTTATCCTTGCGAATGGCACCCAGTTGGGCATTGACCGTCTCGCGCACCTTGTCCAGGCGGTGCTCGATGCCCTCGCGGTTGGCGCCAAGCTGTTGGGCCGTCTCACGGCGTAGGTCGTCCATACGGTCGCCAGCCTGCGAGAACTCACGCGCGATGGTCAGGTAGCGCTGCTGCTCTACGGCGGCGTCGGTTGTCTGCTGCTGCGCGATGGCGTTTGCCGTGCGGCGGGTTTCTGCCAGCGCGACGTTGAGGGCATCGAGCGCGCTGTTGGCCTGCTCGAGCGCCGCAAGCGTCTCCGCATCGTTGCCGCCACGCTCTCGCAACTCGGCACGAAGGCCCCTAAGCTGCAGGACGCAAACCACAGCAACCCCCACCGCCACCAAGGCAATCACAACAAGCGCAATATCAATAGCAGACATAGACTCCGCCCAACAAACCCAATCGATTATCAATCAAAACCGCGATCAATCTTACCCCGCCAC
>UROZ01000012.1 GCA_900549655.1 uncultured Collinsella sp. | reverse complement strand
GGGGGAAGGGGTGGGGAAAGGTGTTGAAAAATGGGGCGGTTCCCCATATTATTGATGACGTCGACAAACGGGGTGGTTCCCCGCGTACGTGCCATCTGAGTAACCGAGGGGAGGGCGCACATGGGAATGACGGGTGCATACGAGCGCAATCTCGATGCAAAAGGTCGTCTATCCCTGCCTGCACCCCTTCGTGAGGAGCTTGGAGAGCACGTTCGCGTGTTCAAAGCCCTGGATGTCGATGCTCTGTACGTGTTCTCTGCCGAGGCCTTCGATAAGTGGGTCGAAGGACTCTTCGCGGGTCGTGAGGGCCACGAGGGTTTTAACCCGCGTGACATCAACGACCAGAAGCTCATGAGGGCGATCAACAAGCGCACCACGTCGATGGATGTGGACAGCGCGGGTCGTATCGGTCTTTCCGAGTCTCTCCGCAAGCAGGCGAACCTCGACCGCGAGGTCACGGTTGTGGGCAACTACGACCACCTTGAGGTTTGGGATCGCGCCGCGGCCGATGAGGACGATGACGATGAGGCCCTGCTGGACCTCTTCTTCTCGTAAGGGCAAGGCACGGGTAACGGATGGAGCGTGGGATCTTGACACAAGAATATCGGCATGAACCTGTCATGCTCGGCGAAGTGCTTGAGTCGCTGCAGCTAAAGAGCGGCTCCGTCGTCTGCGACTGCACCCTTGGCGGTGCCGGCCATTCGGTAAAGATGGCCGCGCAGGTGGGGGAGACCGGCCTTTTGCTCGGCGTCGATCAGGACGACATGGCCCTCGAGGCCGCTGGCGCCCGTCTGGACCGCGAGGTTCCCGGCGTACCGCACCAGCTGCTGAAGGGCAACTTCGGCGACTTGGACGAGCTGCTTTGCTCGGCCGAGGTGCCCGGGGTCGATGGCTTCCTGTTCGACTTGGGCGTTTCGTCGCCGCAACTCGATATCCCTGGCAGGGGCTTTTCGTACAACGAGGACGCCCCATTGGACATGCGGATGGATCCGGGTAACAACACCTTAAACGCAGCTGAGGTCATCAACACCTATAACGAACACGACCTCGCCCGGATTCTACGCGTCTACGGCGAAGAGAAGTTCGCCTCGCAGATCGCGCGCGAGATCGTGCGCCGCCGCGAGCATGAGCCGATCGAAACCACAGGCCAGTTTGTCGAGATCATCAAGGCTGGTATCCCCGCTGCCGCTCGTCGGCATGGCGGACACCCAGCCAAGAAAAGTTTCCAGGCCATTCGCATCGAGGTCAATCACGAACTCGATGTGCTCGAGCGAGGGCTTGACGCCGCCACAAGGTGGCTCAACCCGGGCGGACGCATCTGCGTCATCTCGTATCACTCGCTCGAGGACCGTATCGTAAAGAACCACTTTAAGGAGATGAGCCAGGGGTGCACGTGTCCGCCGGAGATTCCGGTGTGCGTGTGCGGCAACGTGCCGATACTCAAGGTCATCACCCGCAAACCCCTGGTTGCCCAACCCGATGAGGTTGCGCGCAACCCTCGGGCGAGATCAGCCAAGATCCGCGTGGCGCAGCGTCTGTAGACGCGACTGCGCGATATTGGACCTCCCGCTCGTACCACAAACGAAGCTTAAACACACTACCAACGTACTCGGGATGGGAGGCGGCATATCATGGGCTACAACACTTCAAACGCAGCACTCGCCTATGATATGAACGCCATGCCCGCCTATCGTGAGGCACCGCAGGCCCCCGTTGCTCCCCGCGAGCAGCGCACACCGCGCTTTGATGTCTACACGGGCGCGGGCCGTCAGGCAAACCAGGCGGTAAGCCCGGTTTTCATGAGCGTTCTTAAAACGTTTTGCATCATTGCGGCCATCTTCATGACGATCGGTGTCGCCCGTGTGGCGCTCGCCGGCATTACGGCCCAGGTGCTCAACAGCAACGCCGCGCTTACCAACACGCTCGAGAAGGCGACCGACGAGAGCTCCGACCTGGAGGTCATGCATTCGGTCTATGGTGCCGACACACGCATTCGCGACCTTGCGGGCGCTTATGGCATGGTGGAGCCCAGCGAGAGCGTTACACTTGATTTTTCGCAGGATGCAGCCGCGGGCGCTAGCTCGACCGCGACCGCTCAGTAACAAGACGGTAGCTGAGTATGACAAATGACTATCGCCGCGGCTCCGACGGGGGTCGCGGTTCTGGACGTCCCTCATCGCGGGGACGTTCTGGTTATCAAGGAACGGGTCGGCCATCTTACAACGCGAGGCCGTCCTATGGCAACGACCCCGCGTCGCGTCTCCGTGGCTCGGGCGGCCCTCAAGTGCATAACACCAGGTCGCGCAAGAGTTCGTCGACCGAATGGCTCACAGGCGCACCTCTGCCTCGCCGCAAAGCCGTCATGGGATTCATTGGGCTTGGCTTGGGCTTGGGCGTCTTTCGCCTTGCCGACTATCAAATTGTCGAAGCCGATAAACTGCGCGAGCGTGCCGATGCGCGCCGCCTGCTTGCGCAGACCCTCTATGCCAAACGCGGCACCATCTACGACCGCAACGGTAACGTGCTGGCGTCGTCGGTCGAATGTCGCAACATCGCCGTGAACCCGCAGCTTGTCGAGGATGTTGACAAGACGGTGTCGGCGCTGGTCAAGGCAACTGGAATCGATAAAAAGACCTGCCGCAAGCTCGTCGAGTCCGATGGCACCTGGGTGTATATCAAGCGCCAGGTGGACGAAGACGATGCTGCGGTGCTGGAGAAGAAGAACCTGCCCGGCGTGCTTTTTGAGCAGGCCATGAAGCGCGTATATCCATACGGCAATCTGGCATCGCAGGTGCTGGGTGTAGTGAATGTGGACAACGACGGCTTGACGGGTCTCGAAAAGCAATACAATAAGCTTCTGACCGGCACGAACGGTTCTCTCGTACGCGAGCGCGCGAGGGACGGCAGCTATATCGCGGGCGGTGCCTATAAAAAGGTGGCTGCGGTCGACGGCGTTGATATCGTGACGACGCTCGACGTCAATATCCAGCGTGCGGCCGAGGATGCCCTGGCAGAGGCAGTTGAGAAGACTAAGGCCAAGAACGGCTCGGCGCTGGTCACCGATCCTACGACAGGCGAGATTTTGGCAGCCTGCTCGTACCCGACCTACGACCAGACCGATCTGGAGAACGCCAAGACCGAGGATATGAACCTGCGCCTGGTCACTGACGCCTACGAGCCCGGCTCGGTCTTTAAGACGCTCGTGGCGGGCGCCGGCTTCGACTTGGGCGTCGTACGATCGAGTACGTCGTTTGAGGTGCCGGCGAGCATCAAGGTGGGCGACGATACCGTCACCGATGTCGACAAGCG
The DNA here is from genome assembly GCA_900549655.1 of uncultured Collinsella sp. Lineage (GTDB taxonomy): Bacteria > Actinomycetota > Coriobacteriia > Coriobacteriales > Coriobacteriaceae > Collinsella. The sequence goes on along the minus strand of UROZ01000012.1, from coordinate 25,003 downwards.
CGACTATGCCATGACCATGGATGTGCGCGAGATGATGCGCCGTTCGTCCAATGTGGGCTTTGTCCTGGTGGGGCGCAAGATCGGTGCCGACGACTTTGCCGCCTATGTGGACAAGTGGGGCATCGGTCACAGCTCGGGTGTCGATTTTCCGGGAGAGAGCCTGGGTATCGTCAAGGAGCGTGACCAGTATGACGGCGCCACGCTGGGCTCGATGAGCTTTGGACAGGCGCTGTCCGTCTCGCCGATTGAGATCGCACGTGCCGTGGGCGGCATCGCCAACGGCGGCGTGATGATGACACCGCACTTCTATAAGTCCAGCAAAGGCGACGAGAAGGACTGGGGCGAAGGCGAACGCGCGATTTCTGAGGACGCCGCATCCCAGGTGACATCGTGCATGCAGACGGTCGTGTCCGAGGGAATGGGCGTTGGCGGCGCGGTTGACGGCTATGACGTGGCGGGTAAGACCGGTACGGCCGAACGAGCCGACGAGAACGGCGGCTACCTCAAGGAGAACTACATGTCGTCCTTTATGGGCTTTGCACCGGCACAATCGCCCAAGGTGCTGTGCTATATCACGCTCGACGGAACGCCGAGCGGCTCAGATGCCGCTGCGGTGCCGTTCCAGTCCATTATGGCCAACGCGCTCGACGTGCTGGGTATCCCGCACACGAAGTAGGGGGTTACAATCTTTGGGGCGTGGTTTGTTGTCCCATATGAGGGTGTTCACATGCCCTGCACCACGCATGTGCGGCGCTGGGATACAATACGCCGATAGCATTATTAGGTTTACAGGGGAGCTGCAATGATAGAGATCGCCGTCAACAACCTCGCGGCCGCAACAGGGGCCCGAACCGTGACGGGAGAAGCCGATCGGGTATGCCGCGGGTGCGTTATCGACTCGCGTCAGGTCGAGGAAGGGACGATTTTCGTCGCCTTTCCCGGTGAAAACGTCGACGGCAATGATTTTGCTTCCCGTGCCGTCCAGTCGGGTGCCGGCGCCGTCGTGATGACGCGTGAGCCCGAGGCCGAGCTGGTCTCGCTGGCGCAGGACAAGGGCTGTGCCATCTTGCTGACCGATGATCCCGAGGACTTTCTGCTGCGTTTGGCGCACGCGTACCGTCTGGAGCTTGGCTGCCTGGTCGTTGGTATTACCGGTTCCATCGGCAAGACGACGACCAAGGACGTGCTCGCCGCCGTGCTCGCCAAGCGCTATCGTGTCTGGGCCACCAAGGGCAATTTCAATAACCTGATCGGCATGCCGCTCACGGTGCTTTCTGCTCCGGCCGATACCGAGGTCCTGGTGCTCGAGATGGGCATGAACCATTTCCACGAGATTGAGCGCCTGTCCCAGTCCGCCAATCCCAACCTTGCCATCGTAAGCAAGATTGGTACCTCTCACATCGGCATTTTGGGCAGCCGCGAGAACATCGCCCGCGCTAAGGCCGAGATTGTCCAGGGCATGTGCGCCGCCGGCGACTTCTTGCCGCTGCTGGTTTTGGGCGGTGAGGACGACTTTACGCCGTTCATTCGCGATACGTTCGCCCAGCCTGCTGGTATCGATGTGATGCTGGCCGGCGTCTCGGACGATGATGAGGTCCGTGCCCGCGACATTCGTGTTGATGACGAGGGCCGTCCGGTCTTTACGCTCGATTTTGGCCAGGGTGAGACGACCGATACCATGCTTGCCATCCCCGGCGTGCAGTCCGTCCCAAATGCCGTTAAGGCCGCCGCAGTTGCCTATCGCCTGGGCGTGACGCCCGAGCAGATCGATGCTGCCTTTAGGGGCCTCACGATCACCGGGCACCGCCAGGAGATCAAGCGCGCCAAGAGCGGTGCCCGCGTCATTGACGATTCCTATAACGCCAGCGCCGAATCCATGGCTGCTGGTCTCGATCTACTGTGCTCGCTTTCGTGCACGGGGTCTCGCATGGCGATCCTGGGCGAGATGGGCGAGATGGGCGATGAGGCTCCTCGCATGCATGAGCTCGTGGGCGCCTATGCCGCCGCCAAGAAGCTCGACATGCTGGCGTGCGTGGGTGGTGAGTTGGCCCAGCTTATGGCCGATGCCGCGCGCATGATGGGTATGGACGAGGACCGCATCCAGGTGTTCTCCGATTATCAGCAGGTGCTCGACCGCATGGGCGGCGCGCTTGAAAAACATGATGTTGTACTGGTCAAGGGTTCCCGCTTTGTTGAGCTCGACCGCTTTGTGGAAGGTGTGTGCTAGCCCATGTTCGGCAATCCCTCGTATCCAACGTATCAGGCTTTTTTGGGGCTTGGCATCGCCGCTGCCATTGCGCTGCTGCTCATGCCGTGGTGGATCAAGCTGCTCAAGGTCGAGGGTATCGGCCAGCAGGTTCGTGCCGACGGCCCCAAGCGTCATTTGGTTAAGCAGGGAACGCCCACCATGGGTGGCGTTGTCATTCTCGTCGCGATTTCGCTGACCTGCCTGCTGATGGGCAAGCTCACCACCGAGCTCGTGCTCGTGCTGCTCGCCACGCTGGCGACAGGCGTGCTGGGCCTGATCGACGACCTGACCTCCGTTACGCATGGGCGCTCGCTCGGTCTGACGCCTCATGCCAAGATGATCGGCCTAACCATTATCTGTGTCACCTTTACGGTACTTGCCGTTAACTGGTGCGGCGTCGCCCCCGAGATTCGTTTTCCCGGCGGCCTGACGATTGACCTTGGCGTGCTTTCGACCACCATCTGCGGCCTTTCGTTCCCGTGGCTCTACATTGTCTTTTGCTGGCTGATGATCGCCGGTCTTTCTAATGCCGTGAACCTGACCGATGGCCTTGACGGTCTTGCTGGCGGCACCTCCATGATTGCCATGCTCGCCATGGCTGCCATGGCGTTTTTGCACGGAGACGTGAACCTGTCCATCTTCTGCACCGCGTGTGCCGGTGCCTGCTTGGGCTTTCTGTGGTTCAACTGCTATCCGGCGAGCATCTTTATGGGCGATACCGGCTCGCTTGCCCTAGGCGCCGCGTTTGCCTGCACGTCCATCATGACCAACACCGAGGTCGTCTCCCTCATCATCGGCGGCCTGTTTATCGTTGAGACCCTGTCGGTCATGATTCAGGTTGTCTACTTCCACTTTACGCACAAGCGCGTCTTCCTTATGGCGCCCATCCATCATCATTTCGAAAAGAAGGGCTGGGCCGAGACCAAGGTCGTCATCCGTTTTTGGATTATCGCTGCTGCCTTTGGTGCCGTTGGCCTTGCCCTGTTCTTCCAGTTGGGATAGTGGTCTTTCATGCCTCTTGCTGATGTCTTTAGCCTGCTCGTTTTGGGTCAGGGCAAATCCGGTCTCGATGTCGCCCGCTGGGCGCTGGCACATCCCGAGCGCGTAAGTGCCGTTACCGTGTATGGCGGTGGCACCTCTGAACCCAATGACGCCACGCGTGCGCTCGAGGCTGCTGGTGCGTCGTTTGTCTATGGGACCGAACAGGTCGAGGGCGCCTATGACGTATGCGTGACGTGCCCGGGCATCTCGGAGTTCTCGGGCTTCTTTAAGGCCGGGCGCGAGCATGCCGCCCAGATTATGGGTGAGCCCGAGTTTGCCTATCGCCTGTCGCCCGATAACTGGATTGCCATCACGGGCACCAACGGCAAGACGACCACCACGTCGCTGGCTGATTATCTGCTTAAGGCTGCCGGCGAGGCCAGCGTTGCTGTCGGCAACATCGGCGAGCCGCCGGTCAACGAGATTGACGGCCGAGCCCACAACGAGTGGTTTGTGGCTGAGCTCTCGAGCTATCAGATTGCTACGACAACCGAGCTCCACCCCCGCGTGGCGGTGCTGCTCAACATCACTCCCGACCACTTGGGCTGGCATAAGAGCCATAAGAACTACGCGCTTGCCAAGATCAAACTGTTTGACAATATGGTCGATGACGATCTGGCGGTTGTCGACGTCGAAGACGCCGGCATTCACGAGTTCGATGAGTACATCTACACGCCGGGTCGTCGCATCTGCAAGGTTGCCTTTGACGAGCCTGAGGGCGAGGATGCCGCCTTTGTGCGCGACGGCAAGATGGTCGTGCGCCTGAAGGGCGTCGAGACCCCGCTCATCGCTACATCCGAGCTCAAGATCTCGGGCCATCACAATGTTATCAATGCCCTGTGCGCCGCCACGGCTGCCTTGGCGGTCGGTGCCGATGTCGATGGTGTCTGCCGCGGTCTTGCCTCGTTCCAGCCGCTCGAGCACCGCGTGGAGCCGTGTGGCGAGATTGACGGCGTGCGCTACGTCAACGATTCCAAGGCGACCAACACCGATGCGGTCGAGAAGGCACTGACGGCATTTCCCGATGACGACGTGATCTTGCTGCTCGGCGGCCACGATAAGGGCACGCCGCTCACGGACTTCGCGCGCGTTGTTATGGATAACGTACGCTCGGTCGTCTGCTTTGGCGATGCGCGTGAGCGTTTCACCGCCGCTATGGACGAGGCCGATGTCGACGGCGATGTGGATATCGCCCAGGCGGATGACCTGCGCGATGCCGTGGACGTCGCCCGTTCGCTGTCGAGCCGTGGCGACGTGATCTTACTTTCTCCTGCCTGCTCTTCGTTCGATGAGTTCTCGGGCTATGAGGAGCGCGGCCGCGTGTTTAAGGACTATGTGGCCCAGCTTGCCGCTGCGGCGAAATCGCAAATGGAATAGGGGTTGCCGGTGAGAGAGGAGAGCCCCCGACAAGGTATGAGGAGGCCCGACTCGGACCGTGCTTCCTCGCGGCGCAGCACACCGCGTTCCGGTCGCGGCGGGCAGTCGTTTAGCGAACGCTATATTGCCGGCGTTCCCGCCCGTATCATGCGCCCCCGTTTGATATTCATGGCCTGCTTGTTTACCTTGGTATGCTTTGGCCTGCTGATGGTGTACTCGGCGTCTTCGGTCGAGGCGCTGCACGAGAATGGCTCGGCGACGTTTTTTCTGGGTCGACAGGCCGCGTTTGCCGTGGTCGGTGTTCTGGCGCTGATTGCCATCGTGCGCGTTTTGCCGGACAGCTGGTTTGGGGAGGATGTGCTCAGGATCTTCCTCATAGGCATGATAGGGCTACTGTTTCTGGTGTTCTTGGTGGGCAGCGGCAGCCGTGGCGCCACGCGCTGGCTTAACATCGCCGGTATTCAGTTCCAGCCTTCCGAGTTTTTAAAGCCATTTGCCATTGCGTATTCGGCCATCATGCTTGATCGCTTCTTTTCGCCCGGTGGCAACATCAACGAATTCCTTCGCAAGATGGGCATCTACCTGGGCATTTCGCTCTTTCTGATCTTTATCCAGCCCGATTTCGGTACTGTCCTGATCATCCTGTTGACCCTCATGTGCATGGCGTTGTTTGCGGGTCTCGACCCCAGATTTATCATCGGCGTGCTAATCTTCGGCATTCTCGTGATCGTGATTGCGCTTGTCGCAGAGCCGTACCGTATGGTGCGTATTCAGGTTGCCTTGAACCCTTGGGCCGACGAGTATGGTGACGGCTATCAGGCCACGCTTGCCATTATGGCCTTTGCCTCGGGCGGTCTGTTCGGCCGTGGCATCGGCAACTCAACCATGAAGTACTCGTATCTGCCCGAGGCGCACAATGACTACATCCTGGCCATCATTGGCGAGGAAGTCGGTTTTGTCGGAACCGTGCTGTTCTTCTTGGTGTTTGCGATGCTGATCTACTCGGCGTTTCGCATTGCCGAGCAGGCGACCGATCGCCGGGGCGCGCTTATGGCGTCTGGCTCCGCGGTCATTCTCGCAGTGCAGTTTTTGATTAACGCGCTGGGCATCCTCAACGTGTTTCCCATGACGGGCAAACCGTTGCCGTTTATTAGCTACGGCGGTTCGTCGATTATTGTGTCGCTCATGCTTGCCGGGTTGATCCTGCGCGTTTCGTACGAGAGCGCCCGCCGCGATGAGTATGACCGCCGCCGCGAGAGCTTTGCCGTTATGGATGAGAGTACCGCCGGCGTGCCCCACGTGCGCGGCGAGCGATCTTCGCGTAACGGTTTTACCGTCCTGGATGGCTCTGCGACCGAGCCGGCAGCCCGCCCGCGTCAGCGAACGGCGCCGCAAGGTCGTCCTCAGCGCCCCAGCCCTCGCAACGCGGGCGGCGGATATAATCGAATCGATTTGAACTCGGACCCGTCGGCGCGTCTGCGTACCGACGACCAGGGACCGCGTGTACGAAGGGACTACCATGACCGATAAAATGACCGTTGCTATTGCAGCCGGCGGCACGGCCGGGCACATCAACCCCGCGCTCGCCTTGGCCGAAGAGCTGCGTGACCGTGGCAACCACGTTGTGTTCGTGGGCCAGTCGCGCAAGCTCGAGGGTCGTCTGGTCCCCGAGGCTGGGTTTGATTTTGTGCCCATTACGGTCACGGGCTTCGACCGCTCCCGTCCTTGGACGGCGCTGACCTCGCTGTGGCGTGTCAACAAGGCCAAGCGTGCGCTCGCCAGTCATTTCTCAAAGGTCGGCAAGCCCGATGCCGCCATTGGTTTTGGTGCCTATGTCGAGGTTCCGCTGCTGGGGTGGTGCAAGGGCGCGGGCGTTCCGTATCTGCTGCATGAGCAGAACTCTGTTCCGGGCCTGGCCAACAAGATGATGAACTCCCACGCCGCCCGCGTGTGCATCTCGGTGCCGGCAGCGCGTTCGGTCTTTGAGCGCGAAGGTGACCCTGACCACGTGCTCATGACCGGCAACCCCGTACGTCGCTCGGTGATCGAGGGCGATCGCGCTCGCGGCCGCAAGGCACTTGGCGTTCCCGAGGACGCTACGCTGCTGCTCGTCTTTGGCGGTTCACTTGGCGCCCAGCACCTCAACGAGCGTGTGGCTTCGCTCAAAAACGAGCTGCTTTCGCGCAAGAACCTCTATGTGTTGCATTCGACGGGTGCCGACGGCTTTGAGGAGACCGAGCGCGCTTTGGCGCTGACGCCCGAGGAGGCGAAGCGTTACCGCGTCCAGCCTTACATCGACAACATGGGCGATATGCTGGCTGCTGCCGATTTGGTGCTCTCGCGTTCGGGCGCATCGAGCGTGGCCGAGATCGCTGCACTCGCCGTGCCTTCGGTGCTCGTGCCGTACCCGCATGCGACGGCCGACCACCAAACCACCAATGCCCGTTATCTGGTCGACGCTGGGGCCGGCGTGCTCTGCGCCGATGCCGATATCGACAGTTCTGCCTTTGCCGATGAACTGCTGCACCTGGTCGATGACGCGGCGGCGCGCGACGCCATGCGTCAGGCGGCGCGTGGTCTGGCTCAGGATAGGGCCGCCGCTCTTCTGGCGGATGCGGTAGAGGGTTTGCGTTAGTTAGACGGGATATCGTCGGTCGCCCTCGCGCTGATGCGGTAGGTGCGGTACAGTTAACGGGTTACAGGCAGTGTTTACGCAAGGAGTACACGAGCACATGGCTGATTCCCAGACTGCAACCTCCGCGCCCGAGTTTAAGAGCGCCCACTTTATCGGTATCGGCGGCGCCGGCATGAGCGGCATCGCCCTCGTTCTTCACGAGCGCGGTTATGCCGTTACCGGCTCCGACCTTAAGACGTCACGTTATATCCGCCAGCTTACCCGCGCTGGTGTGAAGGTGCATGTGGGCCATGAGGCCGCCACGATCGACGAGGTCAAGCCCGACGTGGTTGTTGTCTCCACCGCTATTCCGGAGTCCAACCCTGAACTCGTGCGCGCTCGCGAGCTTGGTATTCCCGTGTGGCCCCGTGCCAAGATGCTCTCTGCTTTGGGCCACGGCTACACCACCGTCGCTGTTGCCGGCACGCATGGCAAGACCACCACGTCTTCGATGTGCGCCACCATGCTCGACCGCATGGGTCTGGATCCGAGCTTCTTGATCGGTGGCATCGTCGAGGGCTATGACACGAACGGCAAGAACGGCTCGGGCGACTATTTTGTCGCTGAGGCCGACGAGTCCGACAGCTCCTTCCTGTTCCTGAACCCCAACGTGGTCATCGTGACCAACGTCGAGGCCGACCACCTCGATCACTACTCGGGTATCGAGGAGATCGAGGCGACTTTCGCCAAATTCATGAGCCTGGTGGGCGAGGACGGCACCGTCATCGTCTGCGGTGAGGACCCGCATCTGGTCGAGCTCGCCAAGTCGACGGGTCGTCACGTGCTTTCCTACGGCTTTGCCGAGAGCAACGACATCGTCTGCATGCACCCGGATGTCAAGGGCATCCAGAGCGATTTTATCGTTCGCTTTGAGGACGGCACTGAGCACGCTGTGGAGATCAAGAGCAATCCCGGTCGCCACAACATGCTCAACGCCACGGCGGTGCTCACCGTCGCCCATGTCCTGGGCCTTGACATCGACGCCGCCGCCAAGGCGCTCTCGAGCTTTGAGGGCGTCCGCCGTCGCTTTACCCACGTGGGCGATATCGATGGCATCACCGTGGTCGATGATTACGGCCATCACCCCACCGAGATCAAGGCGACGCTTGCTGCTGCTTCGTCGCTGGGCTACAAGCACGTCGACGTCGTGTTCCAGCCGCACCGCTATTCGCGCCTGCAGGCCCTGTGCGACGACTTTGCCGATGCATTTGCCAATGCCGATAAACTGCTGCTGATTGATGTGTTCTCGGCTGGCGAGATGCCCATTCCGGGTGTCACCTCTAAGATGCTCGCCGATACCGTGCGCGCCAAGCATCCTGGCAAGGAGGTCGTGTACTGCTCCAGCCGTCTTGAGCTCAATCAGGAGCTCGAGCAGATGGTGGGCGAGGGCGACCTGCTGCTCACTATGGGTGCCGGTGACGTTACGACCGTCGGTCCCGAGTTCATTGAGTATCTGACTGCCAAGAAAGACGCTTAAGTCTAATGGGTCTGTTTAACGCCGTCATGGCGCTCTCGGGCATGATCGACACGGATGTGATCGAGGACGAGCGCCTTGCGCGTCATACGAGCTATCGTATCGGCGGCAAGGCCGACCTCTTTGTGACGTGCCATAGCTATCATGCCCTCCGCCGCGCCGTGGCGGTGCTCGATCGCGAGCAGGTGCCGTGGGTCATCATCGGCAAGGGCTCCAATCTGCTGGTTGCCGATGGCGGTTATCGCGGCGCCGTCATTTCGCTCGGACGTGAGTTTCAGCGCACGGTTGTTGCCGATGACGGTTGTACGCTGACGGTCGGTGCGGGCGTGATGTTTGCGCGCCTGGTCAACGATGCCCTGTCGCGTAGCCTCTCGGGCCTTGAGTTTGCCGTTGGCATCCCTGGCTCGGTTGGCGGTGCGATATCTATGAATGCCGGCACACGGACCGAGTGGATTGGCTCGCTGGTTGAGGATGTCGTAACGTTTGACCCGGCATCCGGTATCAAGCATTATGCGGGGTCCGAGATCACTTGGGGCTACCGCGAATGTAGCCTTCCCCGCAATGAGATTATCCTCGAGTGCGTGCTCAAGCTTAAACCGGCGCCCAAGGCCGACATTCGCGAGCGCATGGAGCGGTACCTGACGAGGCGCAAGCGTACGCAGCCCATGGGTCGCGCATCCTGCGGGTCGGTCTTTCGCAACCCGCCCGATGCGAGCGTGGGCAAGCTTATCGAGGATTGTGGATTAAAGGGTTTTTCGATTGGCGGCGCGGAAGTTTCGCCCGTTCACGCTAATTTTATCGTTAATAACGGAACTGCCTCGGCCGATGACGTTGCCGCGGTTATCAGACATGTGCACGGAAAGGTGAGGGAGGCGTATGGCATCGAGCTCAGACCGGAAGTTAAATTCCTCGGCTTCTAGAGCATCGAAACCCACCTTCCGCCGCGCCGGAGGGCGTTCCGGCGCGCCTGCCAAACCTCAACGCAATACCGTCGCGCACTCTAAGTCTGTCGGGCATGCTCGACAGACCAGTCGTCCGGTCGTCGGCTCGCAGCTCGGTAATCGTCCGGCCGCAAAAAAGTCCTCGCGTCCCTCGGTGACTTCAAAGCCTGTTATGGGCGCCAAGCCTGCCCGTCCCAGGGCAACTCCTAAGCCACCGACGGGAACTAAAACGCTGCGTCCGGGTCGCACGCTGGGCGCATCGAAACCGCGCTCGCTGACATCGGTGCCGGCTACCGCCAAGAAGCCTTCGGGTAAAAAAGGCGTCAACCCGTTGTCTTCACTTGGGGCGATGGTAAATAAAACATCAGACGCCGCTTCTGTCGTTACAGGCAAAGGCAAAATCGTTGGCGGCGCCCTGGCCGTCTTGGCCGTGCTCGTCGTCGTTGCCATCGTGGTGATTAACTCTGGATTGTTTACCGCCACTGATATTCAGATTCAAGGCAGCGAGCATGTGACGAAGCACGATGCTATCCAGCTGATCGATTTGCCCGAGGGAACGTCGCTTTTTAACGTCGATCCCGACCAGATTACCGAGGACCTCAAGCAGAACCCGTGGGTCTCGGGCGTAGATGTCCAGCGTCAGTTCCCGCATACGCTCATCATTACGCCGATGGAGCGCAAGGTCATCGCAATTGCCTATATCAGTTCCGATGACCTTGCCTGGGCCATCGGGGATGATGACACCTGGATCGCCCCGCTGTCGACGTCGGTCGAAGTGGACGACCAAGGCAACGTCATCACGACAGGGCAGGGCTCAAATACCTTGACCGGAATCGATGCCGCGCTGGCGCTCGCTAAGCACTATGGCGCGGTGTTGTTGACTGATGTCTCGGCGGATGTCGCTCCGGTTTCCGGCCAGGCAGTGAGCTCCAAGGCCGTTAAGGCTGGCTTGGATTATGTGCGTGGTTTTTCGAGCGAGTTCTTGGGACAAGTCAAGGATATTTCCACGCCTTCGGTCGAAGCCATCTCGGCAAACCTCAATAACGGCATTGAGGTGTCGCTGGGCGATTCGAACGATATCGTCAAGAAGGAGCGCGTAGTCACCAAGCTGCTTTCGCAGGTAGAGGGCGTAACGTATATCAATGTGCGCTCTCCGGGTAACTATACATTTAGGAACGCTCCGACCTCGTAGCGCTGGTTGATGCTTTGTTGAGGGGCCATACCACGCCGTTTATCTGGTTTGTTTGGTTTTCACGGTCAATTATTTGACTGATACGTTCATAATGTGCAAACATAATACGGTTTACCTTTGCATTTACTTTCAACCTGAAGGTTAATGTGCGCAGGGGTCGACCCATGCTATGGCTATAACCTTTGTTCGGAGGACCGACATGCACGAGACAGAGATCAACAACTACCTTGCCGTCATTAAGGTGGTCGGCGTCGGCGGCGGCGGTACCAACGCGGTCAATCGAATGATCGAAGAGGGCATCCGCGGCGTCGAGTTTGTTGCCATCAACACCGATGCTCAGGCACTCGCGATCTCTGATGCCGATATCAAGGTGCACATCGGCACCGACCTTACCCGCGGCCTGGGCGCCGGCGCCAACCCCGAGGTTGGCCGCAAGGCTGCCGATGAGTCCCGCGACGACATTGCCGAGGCGCTCGCTGGCGCCGACATGGTGTTCATCACCTGCGGCGAGGGCGGTGGCACCGGTACCGGCGCTGCTCCCATCGTTGCCGATATCGCGATGAACGAGGTCGGTGCGCTGACCGTCGCCGTCGTGACCAAGCCCTTCACCTTCGAGGGCCGCAAGCGCAAGAAGAGCGCCGAGGAGGGCATTAAGACCCTCTCCGATTGCGTCGACACCATGATCGTCATCCCTAACGATAAGCTGCTCGACATCGCCGAGAAGAAGACCACCATGCTCGAGGCCTTCGCGATTGCCGATGGCGTCCTTTCCCAGGGCACCCAGGGCATCACCGACCTCATCACCGTCCCCGGTATCATCAACCTGGACTTCGCCGATGTTAAGACCATCATGAAGCAGGCCGGTACCGCCATGATGGGTATCGGTACCTCTTCTGGGGATACTCGTGCCGTCGACGCTGCCCAGCAGGCCATCTCCAGCCCGCTGCTCGAGAGCTCCATCGATGGCGCCACGCGCGTGCTGCTCTCCATCTCCGGTTCCAAGGACCTGGGCATCCAGGAAATCAGCGACGCCGCCGACGTTGTCGCCAACGCCGTCGACCCCGAGGCCAACATCATCTTCGGTACCGTTGTCGACGAGTCCCTGGGCGATCAGGTGCGTATCACCGTCATCGCTACGGGCTTCTCCGACTCCAACGTCAACCGTCAGGACGAGCTCTTTGCTGCTCAGCAGTCTCAGAGCAAGGCCGCTGCCTCCGCTGAGCCGCAGCGCACCGCTCCGGCCACCAGCCCGGCTCAGGCCGCTCCGACCCGCAACGTCGGTGGCACCGAGCTTCCTAACTTCGGCAACGATCAGTTCGAGCTTCCCGACTTCCTGAAGCGCGGTAGCTTCTAAGTCGTTCTTTGCATTGTTGTGCACAGGGGCGTGTCCGTATGGACGCGCCCTTTTTATTTCGACTTTGTAAACTAGAACCTCCAATCTCTTTACGTTCCCTTTACGATTGCCTCCAGCGCAGCAGGTATCCTTTTAGAGAAGTATGACAGCCGTATAAACGCGGGCTGTAGCGGCGATGCCGCGGTACTTGTGTTATTAGGAGGCTTTAGTATGGCAGCACGTGCGGACAACGTTTCGCGTGTCGACCATGATGGAGTTACGTTGGTGGAAGGCGCGACATCCGATGTTCGCTTTGCCTTCACCGAGCGCGCCGGTGGTGTTTCCGAAGATGCGTACTCCTCACTCAATTTGGGCTCGCATGTTGGCGATGACCCCTTTGCTGTTCAAGAAAATCGTCGTCGCGTGCTCGAGGCTATGGGTGCCGCCGAGTGCGAGCACAACTTGCTCGTTCCCAATCAGGTCCATGGTGACCATATCGTTGCGGTGACCTCGAACGGCGCCGATGACCTTGAGGACGTTCGCGAGCAGATTGCCGAGGGCTGTGATGCCATCGTCTGCACGGCGCATAACGTGCCCGTGCTGCTCTGCTTTGCCGACTGCGTTCCCGTGGTGCTGGTGGCCCCCGGCGGATTTGCCGTGGTGCACTCCGGTTGGAAGGGCACGATTGCACGTATTTCCGCCAAGGCGTGCCAGGCGCTTTGCGATGCTGCCGGTTGCGATGCGAGCGACGTTTCCGCCTATATCGGCCCCCATATCTTGGGTGACGAATATGAGGTATCCCAGGAACTCATGGATCGCTTTACCGCCGAGTTCTCTTGCATCGATGCGAATACCTCTCGCATGCTCGATCTTTCCGCTGCCATTCGCGAGGCGCTGGTAGATGTCGGTGTCGACGCGGATAATATCGTGGATACCCAGCTTTCGACCGTGCGTCAGAACGACCGCTTTTATTCCTACCGTAACGAGGACGGCACCTGTGGGCGCCATGCTGCGATCGGCGTGATGCTATGAGAAAGATCGTATCGGTCCTGAGCGCCGCTGTGCTTACGCTTACGCTGTGCGCCTGTTCTTCGGGATCTTCTAGCTCTTCCATTACCGTGGCCGGCTCCACGACCTGCCTTCCTATCGCCGAGATTGCGGCCGAGGGCTTTAAGGAGGAGACCGGCATCGACGTGCTCGTTTCCGGTTTGGGTTCTTCCGCTGGGATCGAGGCCGTCAGCGCCGGCACGGCCGATATCGCCAGCTCCTCCCGTGGACTCAATGCCGACGAACAGGATCTGGGCCTGACTCCCATTGTCATTGCCCACGACGGTATTGCGGTCATCGTGAACGACGACAACCCCGTCGATAACCTCTCGACCGAGCAGCTCCGCGATATCTACGCCGGCAAGATTACCAATTGGAAAGAGGTCGGTGGCGAGGACCTGAGGATTCAGGTCATCAACCGAGACGAGGCGTCCGGTACGCGCGAGGCCTTCCGTACCATCGTGATGGATGGCACGCCGTTCGATCGCCGCTCGGCCGTTCTTTCGGGTACGGGCCAGGTGCGCGACGTGGTATCTCGTTCGCGTGGGGCTATCGGCTACATTTCGCTGGGCTTCGTCGATAGCCTCAACGCCAAGACCTCGGTCAAGGCCGTCTCGGTCAATCATGTTGAGGCGTCCGAGAAGACGGTCGCGAGTGGCGGCTATCCCATCTCGCGCGACCTTTACTTCTTTGTGAAGGGTGTGCCTTCGCAGCAGGCGCAGGATTACATCGACTATGTGACGTCCGAAAAGATGGACAAGCAGATTCGCGAGGCGGGCTTTATTCCCGTCACCAACGACGAGAAGGGGAGTGAGTAGCATGGAAGCACAGGAAAACTCCCAGACTGAGCAGAATGTTCAGACGCCCAAGAAGCGCGAGCTGGCGCTCGTATCGCGCAGTACCTATATCAAGGAGAAGGCGCTGCAGTGGATCTTCTTTGCCTGCGCGTTCTTGGCGGTCGTTACCGTCATCCTGATTTTTGTCTTTACCACGTACTCGGCGCTGCCCGTCTTTACTGACATCGGTCTGGCTGACTTCTTTAGCTTTACGTGGGCGCCTTCCGAGGGCCACTACGGCATCTTGTCGCTGCTTGCTGGCTCGGGTCTGGTGACCGTCGGTGCGCTCGCCATGGGCGTGCCGCTGGGCGTGGGTACGGCCGTTTACCTGGTCGAGATTGCCAGCAAGCGCGTGCGCAAGCTCATCAGCCCCGCCGTTGACCTGCTGGCGGGCATACCCTCCATCATCTACGGCTTCTTTGGCATGATCATCATCCGCCCGTTTATCGCACAACTGACCGGCGGCCTTGGTTTTGGTGCGCTGACGGCGTGGTTTGTGCTCGCCATCATGATCGTCCCTACCATCACCACGCTCACCATCGATGCTCTCAATTCCATTCCCATGGGCATTCGCGAGGCATCGTATGCCATGGGTGCTACTAAGTGGCAGACCATCTATAAGGTCGTGCTACCTGCCGCTAAGCTGGGTATCGTGGATGCCATCGTGCTGGGTATGGGCCGTGCCATTGGAGAGACCATGGCCGTGCTCATGGTCGTGGGTAACGCCCCGGTTATTCCCGACAGCATTGCGAGCCCTATCTCGACGCTCACGAGCCAGATCGCGCTCGACATGAGCTATTCCTCGGGTCTGCATCGCTCGGCGCTGTTCGGCATGGGCGTGGTCCTGTTTATCATCTCCGCCACGCTGGTGGGCATCGTCCGTCTGATTTCCAAGAAGAAGAGGGGGTAGGCTATGTCCGATTCCGTTGACACGACGGTCGATACGACCTCGTCGCGCGAGCGCATCAAGCGTGCCCTTTCCCACGGCAAGAAGGGCCGCATCAACAAGGACCTGTCCAACAAGATCATGCTTGGCGTGTTTCGTGCCGCTGCCTACATCACCACGCTGGTGCTGGTCGCTATCATCGCCTACGTGGTCATCAACGGCCTGCCACACATCTCGCTCGACTTTATCTTCGGTTGGCCCCAGGGCGTCAACGCCGAGGGCGGAATTTGGCCCACGATCGTCTCGACCGTCTACGTGACGGCGCTCGCCATGCTTATCTGCACGCCGATCGCTGTGCTGGCAGCCGTCTATCTGGCCGAGTACGCCAAGCAGGGCAAGGTCGTCGAGCTCATTCGCTACGCTGCTGACGCTTTGGCCTCGGTGCCCTCCATCGTTATGGGCCTGTTTGGCTACGCCTTGTTTGTCGAGGCCATGGGCCTGGGCCTTTCGATGGTCTCGGCCGCCCTGGCACTCGCGCTCTTGATGCTTCCCATCGTCATGCGTACCACCGAAGAGGCCATTCGCGCCGTTCCGCGCTATATCCGCTGGGGCGCATATGGCCTGGGCGCCACCAAGTGGCAGGTTGTCTCCAAGATCGTGCTTCCTTCGGCCTTTGGCCGCATTGCCACGGGCATCGTCCTTGCCATCGGCCGTGCCATCGGCGAGACCGCCGTGGTGCTCTACACCATGGGCCAGGCCATCAATCTACCTATTTCGCCGCTCGATTCCGGTCGTCCCATGACCGTTCACCTGTACCTGCTTGCCAACGACGGCATCAACATGAACGCAGCCTACGGCACCGCGCTCTTGCTGATGGTGATCATTCTGGCCTTCAACCTGTTTGCGCGCTTCCTGTCGCGCAAGCGTCGCTAGTTAAGGAGTCCCATGTCCGTTTATCAGTCCGCTCCCACGTTGGAGCAAGCGGCCATTACGGCCAAGGATTTCAACTTTTGGTACGGTGACTTTCATGCGCTGACGGGGCTTGACCTCAACATCGCCAAAAACGCCATCACCTCCTTCATTGGCCCTTCGGGCTGCGGCAAGTCGACGTTTTTGCGCTGCATCAACCGCATGAATGACCTGATTGAGGGCACGCGCGTCGAGGGCACCATGACGCTCGACGGCAACGATATCTATGCCGAGGGTGTCGATCCGGTCGATCTCCGTCGTCGCGTGGGCATGATCTTTCAGCAGCCCAACCCGTTTCCCAAATCCATCTACGAGAATGTCGCCTTTGGCCCTCGTCTGCAGGGCGTGACTAGCAAAAGTGACCTCGATGACATCGTGGAAGAATCGCTCAAGCGCGCCAACCTCTGGAAAGAGGTATCCAATCAGCTCAACAAGGATGGTTTGGCGCTCTCGGGCGGTCAGCAGCAGCGTCTGTGCATCGCGCGCGTGCTTGCGGTGCAACCCGATGTCCTTCTGATGGACGAGCCCTGCTCCGCCATCGACCCCACGTCCGTCTCTAAGGTCGAGGATCTGATGGCCGAGCTGGCGCCCGAGATGACGATCATCATCGTCACGCATTCAATGCAGCAGGCAGCTCGCATTAGCGACTACACCGCATTCTTCTTGCAGGAAGTTGCCGGCGAGCCCGCTACGCTCATCGAGTATGGTCAAACCGACGCGATCTTCACCAGCCCGGTGGACTCGCGGACGGAAGACTATATCACCGGCCGCTTTGGCTGATCGGTGCGACTAGTCCCAAGCCGATCGGATCTGGTCCGGTGCGTATTCACTGTGCGGGCGGCATGA
Source organism: uncultured Collinsella sp. (assembly GCA_900549655.1). Classification (GTDB taxonomy): domain Bacteria; phylum Actinomycetota; class Coriobacteriia; order Coriobacteriales; family Coriobacteriaceae; genus Collinsella. The sequence goes on along the minus strand of UROZ01000012.1, from coordinate 8,139 downwards.
CCGCACCCAACTGATTGGAGTGAACCATGCGCAAACTGTTTTCCCGTCAGCTCATCGAGGCCCGTCACGAGATGCTGAGCATCTACGAGGCCGTCGATCTGGCCCTCCACGATGCCGTGAAGGCCTATGTGACCGACGACCGCAAGCTCGCCACCAAGACCAAGAAGCGTACGCTTTCGATTGACGCACGCTGCGCCAACCTGGAGGCCGTCTGCTACAACCTGATTGCCACGCAGTCACCGGTCGCCTCCGACTTCCGCTTGCTGCAGACGATCATCTACGTCGACTTTAACCTGCAGCGCATGACCGATAAGGTTCGCCAGATTTGCCGCGCCACGCGTCATATGATCAAGGCCGACATCTCGCTGCCCAAGGAGCTTGTCGGCACGGTCGAGGCCGAGGCTGAGGCCGTCTACCAGGTGCTGGGCTCTTCGCTTTCTGCGCTCGTCACCAACGACATGTCCATCATCTGCAACTTGGCCGTCGAGGACGAGCCAGTGCACGCCGCCTACGAGAAGTTCTTCCGCACCTTTAACCGCATGGACACGGGCGATTTTATGGACGACGACAGCAACTATGACGACCTGCGCCGCGCCATCATGGTATCGCGCTATCTCGATCGCATCGCCTCGATTTCCATCGATGCCGCCTGCCGTCTGACCTTCCTGCTGACCGGACAGCGTATGACTGCCGGTGATATCGCCTGCACTGATGAGGATGAGCTCGAGAGCATGCGCGTGCCTTCGGGCGAGGGTGTTATCATGAGGCCCGCCGTCGATGCACGCTACGTTGCCAAGGTGCCCGTTAACGAGGTCAGCGAGGGTCTTCGCTACCTGCTCGATCATCTTGAGGATGAGGACGATGGCGAGGACGACGAGGAGTAAGTAACCCCGTTCGTCGAAAGATTGTAAATACCTAAGTGAGCGCGGCCTTGCACATGCGGGGCCGCGCTCTTGCGTTAGCATGGGACTACTTGTTTGGCTGTCAGCGGAGGCGATTGGCAATGGATAACTATTTGGACTTGATGCGCGCTCGCCGCGAGCAGATTCTGGAACGTTTTTATGCGGCGCTCGATCGCGCGGGCCGTCCCCACGACGCCGCGAGCCTCATTGCCGTGTCCAAGACCGTTGGTGTCGATGAGACCGTTGCCGCCATCCAGGCGGGGTATCGCCATTTTGCCGAGAATCGCCCGCAGGAGCTGGTTCGCAAGCTCACGGGTCTGGCGGAGCATCCGGAGCTGCCCGAGGTGCGCTTCGATATGATCGGCAACCTGCAGACCAATAAGATCAATGCGGTGCTGGGCTCAGCCGAGCTGATTCACTCGGTGGGTTCGCTGCATCTGGCGCAGGCGATCTCGAGCCGTGCTGTTCGCAAGATTGAGGCAGGCGAGCTCGTCGGCCCCCAGCGTGTGCTCATTGAGGTCAATGTGAGTGGTGAGGAGTCGAAGGGAGGCTTTTCGCCCGATGAGATTCGCGCCGCCGCGGGTGAGCTTGCAGAACTTGAGGGAATTTGCGTACAGGGGCTTATGACTATGGCGCCCCGGGGGAATAAGGATGTGGCACGCCGCACCTTTGCGGGGCTTCGTGAGCTGAGGGATGAGCTGGAGGCGGCGCATCCCGATTTGAACCTGCCTGAGCTTTCCTGCGGCATGAGCGAAGACTTTGAGCCTGCCCTTGAGGAGGGCTCTACGCTCGTTCGCCTGGGCAGGGTAGTATTTAGCCCGGAGTTTGCAGTAAAATAAGGCTCTGAAGTGCGCACTGATTATCGGGGCGCCTGCACTAAACCGCGAGAGGACACAACCATGGGCTTCCTTGACGAGATTAAAAATAAGATGCACCTGGGCGGCCAGCAGGGTTACGACCAGGGTTATGGCCAGGACGACGACTACGGCTACGATGACGGCTACGACGATGGCTATCAGAACAACGGCTACAGTGGTGCTTCGGGCGAGGGCTTCTACACCCAAGACGAGCCGAGCAACGGCCTGCTTGGCCAGACGCGCCGCGGTGAAGCTGAGTCGGTTGCCGTGTATACGCGCTCCGGTCAGCTGGTCGGCGATGACTCCCGCCATGCCACGACGTATAACCCGCCTTCGCGCTCGCAGGACAGTGTTGCGAGCGGTTATCGTCCTGGTGCCTATGACACGCCGTCTAGCTACGCCGAGAACACCCGCGCCCGTGCCGCCGCTGCACCCGCGCCTGCACCGAGCGATGCCTCGGCCTATGCGAGCAATATCATCAACGCCACACCGCAGCTGCCGGCCTATGTCCTGCGCCCCGAGAGCTATGACGACGTGGAGACCGTGGTGCGCCGCGTTCGCACCAAGCAGCCTGTCGCACTGATTTTTGTGGGCGTACGCACCGAAGTTGCCAAGCGCGTCTTGGACTTCTCTTACGGCTTTGCCTGCGGTCTGGGTGCCACGGTCAAGGAGGTGGGCGACCGCGTGTTCATGGTGCTGCCCGCCGGTTGCGAGGTCAAAGATTCCGATCTCAAGAAGCTTCGTGCCGACGGCTACCTTAAGTAAAGACAAGACGAGGAGATTCCCATCAACATCTACACTATCGTCCAGCTGGTCAACACGCTGTTCAACTTCTATTCCACGCTCATTGTCGTCTACTGCTTTATGACGTGGATTCCCATGAAGCAGGGTGGTTTGCTTCAGGATATTGCCGCGGTGCTTGATAGCGTGTGCGGTCCGTGGCTCAACCTGTTCCGTCGTTTCATCCCGCCGATGGGCGGTATCGATTTTTCGCCGGTCGTTGCGATTATTGCGTTGCAGTTGGTGCAGAGGCTGGTTCTGCAGCTTCTTATAGGTATACTCGTGTAGAACTGTCTTAGTAACTTACGTCGGGCGTGTAGCGCCGAGGCGATGAAAAAGGAGACTTGTTATGGCTATTACCCCTGCAGACATCCAGGCTCAGACTTTCTCTGAGGCCAAGCGTGGCTACGATCCTGCTGAGGTCGACGTCTTCTTGGAGACGCTGTCCTCCGAGGTTGACGCTATGCTCGCTAAGATCGTCGACCTTAAGGGTCGTCTGACTGCTACCGAGCAGCAGCTTGCCGATGCGCAGGCTCAGCTTGCCCAAGCTCAGGATGCCACCGCCCAGGCCGTTCCTGCCGCCCCCGTGGCTGCTCCCGCCCCTGACTTCTCCGCTCAGGAGCGCCAGATTTCTGCTGCCCTGATCGCTGCCCAGCAGACCGCTGAGACCATCGTCAACGATGCCAACGAGAACGCTGAGCGTATCCGCAACGAGGCTGACGCCAAGGCCCGCGAGGTTATCCGCCAGGCTCTGACCGAGAAGCAGGCCGAGCTCGAGGAGATCGATCGTCTCAAGGCTTCCCGTGAGGAGTTCAAGGCAGAGTATCTCAAGCTCATCCAGCACTTCATGGACGATGCCCAGAATTCCTTCCCGGCCGATCTGATGGCCTCCACGCCGGTCGGTTCTGCCGCTTCTCCTGCAGTGACTGTTCCCGCCGAGCCGCTGCCCGTCGCTGACCCGGTTGTCCCCGTGGCCGATCCCTTCGCCCCGATCGACAACTTTGCTGCCGACGACCTGGACTAACATTCGGCCTACAATTTAGTGCCTAGAAAGGACCCGCAGCTTGCGGGTCCTTTTTTATGACTGTGCCGGAGTGCGTAACATAAAAAACCGAGCCCTGCACATAATGGCGCAGAACTCGGCGAACGGGTGAGCGGTCAAGGGTAGGTTTTAAGGCATGTCCCAAAACCTACTTGAGGAGGAAGTCGGAGAGGGGAATGGTACGGGCCTCGCGATGCTCGGGATCGGCGATGTGGTCGGCAGGATATCCACAGACGAGCATGTGATAGGGATAGACGCCCTTGGGCAGATTGAACTGCTCCTGCGCCACCTCAGGCTTAAAATGGCATACCCAGCACGTTCCCAGGCCCTGCTCGGTGGCCTCCATCATCATCTGATCACACACGATTGAGGTGTCGATTTCACTAGAATTCATCTGGTCATACGGGCGCACCCAAGCGTCATCGGTAACGCTGCAAATAAGGAAGACAAGCGGAGCCCCAAAGATAGACCCATCACGAGCAAACCGAGGCTGACAAGCAGCAGCCTTCTCCAGAAGCTCAGGCGTATCCAACACCATCACACGGGTTGGATGGTTATTACAAGCAGAAGGAGCAATACGCCCAGCCTCAACAATGGCATCCACCACAGCCTGCTCAACAGCCCGATCTTCAAACTCACGACAAGAATACCGACCCCGAGCCAGATCCAAATAAGACATACAAGCCCTCCAACAATTAAAAATCAAACAAACCCAAAGTAACCCAAACGGTACCCAAAGCAGCAATCAGCCAATCGCTCATCAAGGGCCAAAGTGTCCGAACGGATACCAAAGGTCCCTTCAGCCAAACCCCCCCCATTGCGCTAAACCTATCAGCCAAAGTTCCAATGGTGGTACATAAGGGAGCGGGCCCGACCACAGATAACCTTTTGAACGACTCTGCTTGCAGCCGGAGTGAAAAAGGTTATCTGTGGTCGGGCCCGCGACCGGTGGGACATGTACCCCCAATTAACTGTTCTTCATGACAATCGAATCCACAACATCGGCCACATTCTCGCAGCAGTCGGCGCAGTACTCCAGGAAGGCGTAGACGTCACGCCAAGCGATGACCTCGAGCGGATCCTTGCCGTTAACGTGCAGGTTGCGCATGGCGTTGATATAGAGCTCGTCGGCTTCGGACTCGATGGTGTTGATCTGGATGACGAGTTCGCGCAGGGTCTTGGACTTGCGGTAGTTGGGCAGCTCGACCATCAGGTCTTTCATGGCGCGGCAGGCGTCAGTCACCTTGTGGGCGATGACGATGGCGTCGGGATGGATGCTCTGGATGTTGGTGAAGTAGACGCGCTGCACGACGCCCTCAATACGGTCGAGCACGGTGTCGAGCGCGCAGCTCATCAGATCCAGATCCTCGCGCTCGAGCGGGGTGATAAAGGCGGTGAGCAAGGCGTCCTCAAGCTCATGGTGCTTCTTGTCGGCCGCATGCTCGATCGCGTGCATCTTGTTGAGCATATCGTGAATCTTTGCGGGATCGAAGTTCTCGAAAATCTTGGTGAGCAGCTCGGCGGCCTGGACGGCAAGGTCGGCGCAGGCGACGTAGTTGTCGAAGTAGAACGAATCGGGTTTCTTTGCCATGGGTGGGTCCTTTCGAGGCGAAGACGGGTGGGCGAGGTAATGCAGTCCGGATGGACGTTCGGTTTGACTAGAGGAACATCATGAACAGCTTGGCCATGACAAAGCTGATGAGTCCGCAGGCGGGGAAGGTGAAGAACCAGGTGAACATCATGTCTTTGACGACGCCGAAGTTGATGGCTGAGAGGCGCTTGACGGCACCGACGCCCATGATGGCGCAGGTCTTGATGTGTGTGGAGGACACGGGGATGCCGGTAAGGGTGGCAAGCAGCAGGTTCGCGGCGCCCGCGAGGTCGGCGGAGAAGCCCTGATACTTCTCGAGCTTAACCATGCTCTGGCCGACGGACTTGATGATGCGCTCGCCGCCCACGCTGGTGCCGATACCCATAGTGGCCGAGCACAGCAGCATAATCCAGATGGGGATGCCTGCATCGCCGACGCTCGTCTGGCCGCTGGCAAAGGCCACGCCTAAAAAGAGCACGCCGATGAACTTCTGTCCATCCTGCGCGCCGTGCATAAAGCTCATGGCCGCAGCGCTCGCGATCTGAGCGTATTTAAAGAAGACATTGGCACGTCGCCTGTTGGCGGCGGCGAAAAGAATCGAGACGAGCTTGCACAGGACCCAGCCCATGACAAAGCCCAGGCCGATGGAGAGCGCCAGACCGTAGATGACCTTCATCCACTCGTGGACGTTGACGCTGCTCGCACCGCCGAGGGCGATGGCGGCACCGGTCAGGCCGGCGATAAGGCTGTGGCTTTGCGAGGTGGGGATGCCAAAACGCGACGCTGTGGCGCCGTAGACGACGATGGAGAACAGCGCCGCGCATAGGCAGGCGAGCGCCATGGTGCTGTTTCCGCCAAAGTCGACGATATGTGAGATGGTGTTGGCGACGCTCGCGTTAAAGTGCGTCATGATGAGCACGCCGAGGAAGTTGAATGCGGCGCTCATGAGAATGGCGGCGCGGGCGGGCATGCAACGCGTAGTGACGCAGGTCGCGATGGCGTTGGGCGCGTCGGTCCATCCATTGACGAAGATGGCGCCGAGCGCGAGGATCACGGTGACGGCAAGGACTGGGTTCGACACAATTTGGCCGAGGAAGGTTGAGAACGTTACGTCCATATATGGGCTTTCTCGAAGTTTGCAGACACGTTACAAAAACATGATAAATCGTATCACCTCCTGCGGGTCTCTTTACCGAGTTCTGATGGGAGAAGTGAACTTTTTGGCACTAAAATTGAATATTAGCCCTGTTGACCGCGGGTGTTCTTTTTGCTAACACGCCATGCGGACACGTGCGATTACTACGACACTCCAAAACCACAGTCTGTTCGCTTTACAACATGCAAACATGCGTTCGATAATAGGAGGCATGGAATATCGACAGACAGATGGCAAAACTCGGCGCGTGCACAAGCAGTATGTGGACGTCGTGGCTCGCATCCTCGCGGGCGGACAGGTCGTGCCGGTCACCGTCTGCTGGGTCGACGGTCGTTGCTTTACGATTGACGAAATTATCTCGACCGCCGGGTTTGGCCTGATGGTCCACGGCATCCGTACGGCAACCTATAAGGTGCGTTTTGGCGGGCACGCGACCGAGTTGTATCTGGAGGACCAGACGCGCGAACGACCAGATGGTTCGCAGGCCCATCTGATGCGTTGGTGGGTGTGGGCATTCGACCGTACGCTCGAGGGCGAGCGCCGTGGGTAAGGACGTACGGCATTCGGGTACAATGACAGGAATCTTGTCACCTGCTGCGCCGTCTTTCACGGCACTTTTTGAAAGGACGAACCTATGAACGATATCCAGGGCTATCAGAACGGCCCCGTCGAGAGCGGCGCAAGCCGCGCCAAGGAGATGTCGCCGCGCGCGTACAACCTTGTCATGTCTGCCCTGATCTTTTTGGGCTTTTGCGCCATGGGCGTCGGTGCTTACTTTACGAGCACCATGTCGTTTGCGCGCATGATGATGAGCGGCGCCGCTTTGCCGCTGGTCTTTGGCTCATTTATTTTGACCATCGTTGGCATGGTCATGATGTCGGCCGCCGCCAGCAAGCAGTCCGTGGGCCTGTCCCTTGTGGGCTACGTAATCTTTGCGAGCACCTTTGGCCTGACCGCGTCGTTTGGCCTTGCCAACTACGACCTGCCCACCATCAACACTGCCTTTATCGCCACGGCCGCCATCACCTTTGTCTTTGGCGCCTTGGGCGTGACGTTCCCCAAGTTTTTCCAGCGCGTATATGGCATCGGTTTTGGCATTCTGCTCGCTACTATTCTGGTTGAGATCGTGCTGATGTTCATGGGCGTCTCACAGACCATCACCGACCTGATCGTGATCGTGGTGTTCGCCGGCTTTATTGGCTACGACACCTATGTTGCCACGACGGTGCCGCCTACGCTGCCCAACGCCGTGCTTATGGCCTCTAACCTGTTCGTGGATATTATCAACGTGTTCCTGCGCATTCTGAACATCCTCGGCCGTCGCGACTAGTGGCGAATTGCGGCGGTGCTTGCCGTGCGTGCAAATCGATGGTTGATTTCCGATCTCAGCCGAACACATTGAGCAAATAGGCCATTCCCGCAGTTAGCTGAACGCCCCCGCGGCCCCTCCTGGGGTCCGGGGGCGCCGTTTTCCCAGTTGATGGAACGGTGGAGATGTGTTTCGATAGGTCCGGTGGCCATGCTCCGCCCGCCGCCCGGCACCTCTTCCCAGACTCAGCCGGACGGTCGGTCCGTCTATTCCGTTTTTCCTTCTAGGCTAGGCCAGCGGGGCATCGCCCCTCTCGGCGCGCGCCCTCTCGATGAGTCCCGGCGTCAGGTCGAGGTCGCCGAGCGGCACGTCCCACACACCGTAGGCGTCCAGCAGCGCCGCCGCGTCCTCCCCGAGCATCGCCCTGAAGGCGCGCGCGGGCGTCGCGAAGCCGAGCGCGCCGCGGGGCTCGGAGTTCACGTGCGACATGGCCAGCGCCATG
>UROZ01000011.1 GCA_900549655.1 uncultured Collinsella sp. | reverse complement strand
CACGCCACCCCCCCCCGAAACTCACGCTGTCATCACACGGGCAATCAACAGTGAATCCTGTTATGCGACATGGGCAAACGGCCACGTGCGCGATTAAAACGAATTCACTTAACAGACTTCAAGAATGCTTTAGCACCGCAGGATGGCCATACGCGGAGCGCGGCACGCATAAGCCAAAAGCGGCATTAAAAGCCATCCCCTTCCCTGCTGAATGCGCGTCCTAGCCCATCAACCGGTCGGACCATCGCGAAGATGATCCGTGCTTCCATACTGCAATGCGATATCAAGCATCACGAATAGTCCCCGCCCAACGGGGTTCTCCCCTCCGCAGGCGTTTCGGAACCCGCCCCCATCCCAAATTCCCACGCAGCGGCCGCGTTCACCGCCGCCGCGGGGGCCCTAGCTCCCCCGCGGCGCGGGCACGGGCGGCGAGGTCGGATGTGAAAGCCGGACCGCAGAGGTATCGAGCGCACGCGGCCAGGGCCTCGAGGGCGCCTGGCGGGTAGGGAGATCCGAGCATGAGGCAGGACAACGCGCAGGCCCGCAAAAGGTTCACGAGCTCCCCCGCGACGCGGCAGACCCTCGGCTGCCCCTCGTAAAGGATGCAGAAGACACGGTCGAGGTCCGACGGTTCGACCAGGCTGTACCGGCAGTCCGCGTACAGTGCGCAGCCCCTCCCGCGCGGGTCGCCGTCCGAGTCCTCATCCGGCTCATGATGGCGCACCTCAACCCAAAGGCCCTCCAACACGTCGTCGAACCCGAAATCGAGCTCCGCCTGGACGCTCTCGCCGAACGCATCGCCCAGGGCGAGCTCCGGCACCTTCGTCACACGGCCGTCCAGCCACTCAATCTCTGTCATCGCGCGCATGGTCCAAGCCCCTTCCGACACGGGATTGTCAGCTCAACCCGACCCTTACCCATACGGACGAACATAACTCGCCAGGGGAAGCCCCTGAAGGCCGTGCGCCACAACATGAGGCCGAATCCGCCCCCGGCTGGACAGGCCAACAACGAAGGAGCACACGGAACCGGCGCGGCGTTACAACCGTCCCGGCAAGCGTGTCACTTGGCCAAGTCATGATGCCGACAAACCCGGAAATGCTCCAACGGAGCGCCGAACGAGGGTAACAATATAAAGCCGTGCAACACGCGTTGGACGACCAGAACAACCCAAACAAAGGCCTGCCGGTCCCACCTTCAAGCCCAATAGCAAAATGTGCATCAGCGGATTTGCAGCGATACAAGTCTCAACCATCACACCGCAGCGCGCCTAGTCCCACTCATCCTACTGCAAATGTCCCAGAACGAGAAAACGACCAGCTTAACATGCCACCCTTTATATCCGCACGCGAGTAATTCAACTCATAAGGACCGGCTATCCCTTACCTGTGACACAATCTCAAACGCACAGAACAGAATCATCAGTCCAATCATCGCATAAGAGGCAGCCGGACCTTCAAGCACTATTCCACAAAGAACAATCTCCGCGCCGCCAATAAGAACTGTTATCAGGCGCTCTGCCTTTTTGCTCTCGCCGCTCGCATAAAAAGGCGGCAAAGCGCACAAGATCACATATAGCCCGGGAAGGGAATACAGGATCGATAGTCCAAGCCCCCCATCAACCGCAGTGTTTTGCGTAAGAATCAACTGAACCCAAACGGCAATTATCACTGAGCAGGTTGTCGATAAAAGAAGACTAGAAATATAGCACGCAACAAAGTCCCGTCGCATTCGAACAGAGAAATCCGCGAACTCTCTTCGCCGCGTGGAAACAATAAGGTACACAGAAATTGCAATAGAACCAATCAGAGAAAACAGCGGAACAACCAGCAATTCAAGCTTATTACCCCATCGATCAACCACACCCCCACTCCAATGAGCGGGAATTGTATCAGGGAGGACTGACCAAGCCGCCCATAGAATCAGAAATGGAAGAATAGAGAGGATGAAAGATGATAACACTGCAGTAATTTTTTTTGAGGCTCTCATCGATTCCGCGTCTCCTTGCGCACCCACATTCCACTCCGCCTTAAATCAAGTATAAATAAAAACTTGAATGCAAGTTTGTTTTGATTAGTATGGAAACTATATCCATTTAGTTCTAATTTGTTCGTAGTATCAAATCGATACCGACACTAGCATGACGTAGTCTTTCATGACAGCTATTCAACATTGGAGGTCACCGCTATGGACAATGTGAACCACCTAAACGAACTCTCAATACAGTCCCAGCTTAGCATCCTTGAAAAACTGGTCGCGGACGCGGAACAATCTACCGACGCAAGACGCGATTTCGAAGCTCAGCCTCGTGCCGTATTCCAGAAATATGGAATTACAGACCTCCAAATCAAAGCGGGAAATCGAAAAGTCTCTCTGTACGAACTGGTGGAGTCAACCGAAAAGGAGGCGCGTGTCCCCGTTGCACGCGCAGTATATCGTCGTATCCAACTTGCATATTATGACGAGGACAACGAAGCTGAGCCGCAAACGATACCTCTCGTAAACGTTGTACTTAATGCAAACGCAGTAACGAACGCAAACATCATTCTGAACGCAAACGGAATGGCAAACGCAAACGCGAATGCTCAAAACAACGCCAACCTTAAGTACGACGTCAACACAATGGGCTATGGATCAGCTATTTTTATGAACAAACCTGATGTTGTTGAACTATCGGAATCGTACAAACAAACTTCTGTTTTCAGGAAATTTGATCAAGAGGGCTTGAGTGCAGCGAGGCAAGCAGCCATGCTTAAAACAGCAATCAAGAATTCCAGCTCCAATACCATCAACCCCGAAGGGGCTTCCAATGGGGTCGCCCGCGGGTATTATCGCTCCGTCGAATTCGAAGTTACTTACTCCGAGAACGAAGGCACCTTGGTAATCACCGACGCCCGTTTGCTCGCGGCATGATTTCCGAAAGCTCGCAGCACGTGCTGTTCCGCAGACCTCGAATGCTGACATTTATAACAACATATAAATGTGGCGCTGTGTGTGATCATTGTCTGATGAGCTGCACTCCGAACAACAGTGACAGGCTTACTCTTCCCCAAATGCGGCAATTCATCGATAGCTTCGCCGAAGTATGCGTCGGAAGTGGTGTTGTTGTGTTTACGGGCGGAGAATGCACCCTTCTTGGCGATGACCTTCTCGAGGCCATCGCATATGCGAATTCTTTAGGACTCTTTACTCGAATTGTAACGAATGCGTGGTGGGCAAAAAGCGAAAGAGACGCAGAAACGTTCCTCAACGAATTGAAGTCATGTGGCCTTGACGAAATCAATATCAGCTGCGACGACTTTCATGCGGAATATATACCCCTCGAGAATGTGCGCAACCTTTGGAACTCAGCAAAAACAATGGGCTTTCAAACTCTCGGCATTGCGGTCTGCAGAGATAACAACAGTACAATCAGCCCGGCATACCTGTGCAAGTACCTTAATGAAGACATTCCACTCCTGCATCAGTTCGACGATAATACCCAGCCTCCCAGCGCGCCAGCCCGCTTCATCACGGATTCAGGCATCACGCGAATTGGGCGCGCACGAAATCTCAGTCTCAACCAAAATGCGCGACCGCAGGCACGTCTCTTAGCGTCACACTGTTCCGACTGCGGCCGAGACTTCGTTATTTCCCCAAACTGCCATCTTGCACCCTGCTGCGGAATAAATGCAGAGGGAACTTGGCTTTTCGATCTTGGCAAAATCAATCTGACGGATGACATTAATGAACTGCAGCTGCTCCTACTTAATTACATACAATACATAGGACCAGGAGGGCTGCTGAAGCACTTGCGCACGAGCGGAGGCCTTTCTTCATTTGGGCGCTCAAGCTACCTCTCTCAATGCGAGATTTGCGAAGACATCGCCCTCTCGAAAGAGGCACAGACCTGTCTTGCAAAGCTAGCTCCTAAACTGGCAGCCGACTTGATTGTCGAGACTAAATTCGAGACTACCTTTATCGGAAATGGGTCTGATATACATGATTGAAGTGCTACCCTCTTTAAATTCGCTCTCGAGTAATCCACTCCGTAGATTGGACACTCTTGGAGTAACAGATTTTTTAGACACACTTGACATATCTATAGATCCTTTTGAATGCGCGCATCGCATCTGGGATCAACTTGACAGGGAGCATCAAGAGATCGTCTCCTTCCTGATGCTAGGTGGAGAGATTGATCTCGATTCAGAAGTGGCAAAAAGAAGTCTGCTGAAAGGCACTGTTGAAACCATAGCCTCACTCGGGCTGCTAAGCAAGCACAATGGCAATGCCTCCCTTTCCGGTTTATCTCTAATCCGATATCATGGCATCTGGCTTTTTGCCGATGCGCCATCACCCTCGCCTTTACTATATTTTGGCTCTGATTCAATTGGGCTCGCTCGTCGGCTAAGCCCATCCCCCGGAAAGAATGCCTTAGACCTCTGCTCTGGACCAGGCATCCAGGCACTCATACTGGCAAAATCTGGAATGCACGTCACGGCGATAGATATCAATCCAATCGCCTCAGAAATCTGCCAACTAAACGCACTGGTCAATGGTATTAGCGAAGATTTAACTGTTCTAACCGGAAGTCTCTACAACGCACTAAACAATATCGAAAGCTCTTGCAGCTATGAACTCATTACGGTGAATCCTCCTTTGCTCCCAATCCCAGAAGACGTACCATACCCCTTCGTTGGCGATGGCGGCCCAGATGGCCTCAACATCACAAGCAAGGTTATTCGAGGTGCAGGAGATAAACTCACTGATAGCGGATACCTCTCTGCAATTGGAATGATTGGCCTTGGAACCAACAATCAATCAGCATTTGAACGAATACAGAACGATTTGTTGCAAGCTGGCCTCAATGGCGTCTTGACAATAATCTCGAGCTTTAACCTCGGACCCCAATCTGGCTGGATCGACGGTATCGCATGCACATCTGTTGCACATGCTCCAGGAAAATATTCCAGCAAAGAGGAGGCTGTAAAACAGATATCGCGCGCATACAAAAAAATCCACTACGACCGCGTCTGCACCTATCACTTGAAGGCGTGGAGGGAGAGACAGCCCTTTCAAAATCCCATCCTAACGATTCAAGACTGCTCCGCAGATGGCAACCCACTTGGCCCCTGGATCCTCTAAAGCATCCGTCATACGAAAGCAGGTCAATAGGCTGCGCGCCACTCTCTGATGACGCGCAGCCTATCTCATTTCCCCCGCGCTTTACCGAGCCCGACTCACACCTCATAGTTGGCACCGGTTTTCAAAATGCAAGATTCCGCATACAAAATCACTTCTTCTGTCTAGGTGGCAGACCTACGATTTTTGTAGTATAAAGTTCCTCTCAATGCCTTCAATCTATTTCGAGATTGAGAAGAACTTGCATCGGGTTTCATAGAAGCGATATAGATGATACGTTTTGTCCTATCTATATTCCGACATACATCAGGATGCCTCGTCTTTATCGTCATTTCAATAGTCGGCTTGGCCCTTTCCCACATTGCCCCCTTTTTGAACGGTAAATTAATTGACTTCCCGCACGTGGACCTCGTGGACAGGCCCCCTTGTGTAGCTGCACCCGAGGCGCCTCCCCGTCGCCCTCCAGCGCCGGGGTTCCCCTCCATCACGAAGAGGTAATCCCCGCCCGGCCTCGCCGTCTCTGCAACGCCGAGCCTCCCGAGCGACTCGAGGAGGGCGGGCTCGTCCCAGGAGATTTGACAATACTATAGAGACACGTGCCAAATTAGCTACTCAGTAGTTACCGCTGCTGGGCGCGGCGGGCGGCTCGGCGGGCCCTTGCTTCCTGGATCTCATCGAGGTGAGCGATGATCTCGGAGGCGCTCTCCTCGATCGCCTTGCCGTCGGTACGCACTACAAAGCAACCCAGGCGCTTCATGAGAGCACGAGCCTCCTCGAGCTCGCTTCGCACGCTCTCGGGCTCGGCATAGGAGCCGGCGACGGCACGGGCATAGTCGTCGCCCAAGCGGCTATCGCGAATCTCGGAAATAACGTCGACGGTCGAAATCAGGCCAAACAAACGCATCGGGTCGACCTCGTAAATTGACTTGGGCGGCTCCATGCCATGGGCCAACGGAACATTGGCAACCTTGTAACCTTGAAAGGCCAAAAACATCGACAGCGGCGTCTTGGACGTGCGCGATACGCCCAGCAGCACGATATCGGCACCCGACAGATCGTCGCAGCCGCGCCCGTCATCGTGCTCAACGAAATACTCCATGGCCTCGATACGATGGAAATAGCGGTCATCGGTCTTGTGAATCACGCCCGCGACGCCCTTGGGCGGTACACCGATGAGCGACGACAGCACGGCGAGCGTCGGGCCGATCAGGTCGACCGAGCGAATATGCAGCATGCCCAGGTAATCGAGCACACGAGCACGTAGCGCCGGGTCGACGATGGTATGGAACACGGCGATATCGCGATGGTCGGCATCGACGCGCGGCCCCACAAATGACTTGACCTGCTCCACAGAAGTCACCTTAGGCAGGCGCAAAACACAAAAAGCCCCTTCATCAAATTGCCCGGACGCAGCAAGCACCACCTCACAAGCGGTATCACCGAGCGAGTCGGAGATAACGATAACGGTGGGACGAGCGGTGACCGGGCAATCCATGCGGGGCTCCTTTTGCGCTTATGCGCAGGCTGGCTTACTTTTTGCGAGCAAGCTCACCGATGTTTGCGATGCCGGAGAAAACGACCTCGAAGCGGTTGAGCAGCTTAAGGCGATTATCGCGAAGCTGCTCGTCCTTGTCCATGACCATGACCTCGTCGAAGAAGCGGTCGATGGGGGCGCGCAGGGCGGCAAGGGCGGCAAATGCGGCCGGGTAATCCTCGGCAGCAAGGGCGGCGTCGACAGCGGTCTGAGCAGCCTCGGAGGCATCGGCAAGCGCGAGCTCGACCTCGCCCATCAGGGCGCGGTCGTACTCCGCGCCCAGCTCGGGCTTGGAGATGTGCGCGGCGCGGGCATAGGCGGTCGCCAGGTTATCGAACGTCTCAGCGTCGTTCTTGCGGGCCTCGTCGAGGGCGGCGCAGCGGGCGAAGAAGACGGACGGGGCGATGATGTGCACCGCGGAGACGGCGGCAACGGTATCGGCCGGGATCTTTTCGTCGCGGGCCATGCTCACCAGACGGCCGTGGAAGAAGTCGCGAACCTGCTGAGCGACCTCGGCGGCGTCGAACTCGATACCCTGCTCGCTATAGAGCTCAAGGGCAAAGTCGATAAGCGACGTGGGATCGATCGGCAGACGGTCGCGCAGGATGTTGATGATGCCGATGGCGGCGCGACGCAGCGCGTAGGGGTCCGAAGAGCCAGTCGGGGGCTCGCCGATGGCAAAGATACCGGCGATGGTATCGAGCTTGTCGGCGCAGGCCACGATGCAGCCAGCGGTGCCCTCGGGCAACTCGTCACCGGCAAAGCGGGGACGATAATGATCGCGAATGGCGTGGGCGACCTCGTCGTTCTCCCCCATCGCGAAGGCATAATAACCGCCCATCACGCCCTGCTGGCTCGTGAACTCGACGACGGCGTTGGACACCAGGTCGGCCTTGCACAGGTGCGCGGCGCGAGCAGCGTCGGCGGCAAGATGGGCGCCCAGGTGAGCCTCGCGGGCGATAGCGAGCGCGAGCTGCTCGATGCGCTCGGACTTGGCGAGCACGCTACCGAGCTTCTCCTGGAAGGCAACCTTGGCCAGACGCTCACGGAACTCGTCGAGGGAGATCTTCAGGTCCTCCTCGTAGAAGAACTTTGCGTCGTCCAGACGGGCGCGCACGACGCGCTCGTTGCCGTCGATCACGCGCTCGGCGTTCTCGGGCTTGCTGTTGGAGACGACCACGAACTCACGCGTCAACTTGCCCTCGCCGTCATAGATCGGGAAGTAGCGCTGGTTGGTGAGCATGGACTCGCAGATGATCTCGTGCGGAACCTTGAGGAACTCCTCATCGAAAGTACCGACGAGCACCGTCGGCCACTCGCAGAGGTTGATAACCTCCTCAAAGACCTTCTTGGGCGTGTCGACATGGCAGCCGGGACGGGCAGCCTCGACCTCAGCGATACCGGCGAGGATGGCCTCGCGACGACGCTCGGCAGAAAGCACGCCGGCGTCCTCGAGCACCTGCTCATAAACAGCGGGGCTGGCAACCACATGGTCACCGGGGCCAAGCACGCGATGACCACGCGTGGTGTTGCCGCTCGTCACGTCGGCAAACGACACGGGAACAACATCCTCGCCCAAAAGGCAGCAGATCCAACGGACCGGACGCACGAACGTGGCGTGCTCGTGGCCCCAGCGCTGACTACGGTAGTTGGGCCACTGCAGGCCGGCGATGGTCTTCTCGCACAGAGCGGTCAGAATCGGCGTAGCCGGTGCGGAGGGAATGTTCTTCTCGGCGAACACATACTCGCGACCGTCAGTGTCCTCGCGACGGACCAGGTCCTCGGCAGCCACACCGCACTTGCGGGCAAAGCCCTGGGCGGCCTTGGTGGCGTTGCCGTCGGCATCGAAGGCAATGTTTGCCGCGGGACCGCGCTTGACCTCATGGACCTCATCGGTCGCAGTGGCGACATCGGCCACGAGCGCAGCCAGACGACGCGGGCTCGAGATCACGCGGACCTCGCCGTGGGCCAGACCGGCCTCATCGAGACCCTTGGCGATCATGGTGCCAAGCTGCTTGACGGCATTGTTCAGCGGCGCGGAGGGCATTTCCTCCGTACCGATCTCAAACAGGAAATCCTTAGCGTCTGCCATGGCTTACGCCACCTCGCCTTCCTGGTCGGCATTCTCGTTGACTCCGGCGACCTCGGCCATGTAGGCCTCGCAGCACGCCTTGGCGACGGCGCGGACGCGCAGGATATAGTTGGCACGCTCGACCGCGGACAACGCGCCGCGGGCATCGAGCAGGTTGAAGGCATGGCTGCACTTCATGACGCAGTCGTACGCCGGCAGCGGAAGCTTGCGCTCCAGGCAGGAGTGGCACTCGGCCTCGTAGTCGTCAAACTTCTGACGCATCATCTCGACGTTGGCGACCTCAAAGTTATAGGCACTGAACTCGCGCTCGTTCTCGAGGAACACGTCGCCATAGGTCATGGGCGTTCCGTCGGACAGATAGCTCCACACCAGGTCGTAAACGGAGTTGACGCCCTGAGCGTACATGGCGATACGCTCCAGGCCATAGGTGATCTCGACGGGCACGGGGTCGACCTCGATGCCGCCCACCTGCTGGAAGTACGTAAACTGCGTGACCTCCATGCCGTTGAGCCAGACCTCCCAGCCAAGGCCCCAGGCGCCGAGCGTCGGGCTCTCCCAGTCGTCCTCGACAAAGCGGACGTCATGGTCGTTGGGGTCCAGGCCAATGGCGGCAAGAGACCCCAGGTAGAGCTCCTGGGCGTTGACCGGCGACGGCTTGATGAGCACCTGGAACTGATAGTAGTGCTGCATGCGGTTGGGGTTCTCGCCGTAGCGGCCGTCGGCGGGACGGCGGCAAGGCTGCGCATAGCAGGTGCGCCACTCGGCGGGACCGAGCGAGCGCAGCGTGGTCGCGGTATGGAAGGTACCGGCACCGACCTCGGAGTCATAGGGCTGCATAATGACGCAGCCCTGCTCGCCCCAGTACTGCTGGAGGCGCAGGATGATGTCTTGGAAGGAAAGCGATGAAGCGTTCATGCCTCTAATATCCCCTCGTCGAAACGATTACACGGTTAGGTACTGTACTATAGCGGTTTTTAGTCGATAGCGCCCAGACGGTTGAGCGGCCAGTAACGCACGAGCGCCACGGCGATCAATTCGGAGCGGTCGACCGGGCCAAAGTAGCGGGAGTCAGCAGAGTTCTCGCGGTTGTCGCCCATCACCCACACGCACCCGTCGGGAACGGTGTAGGGATAGCTTACCTGAGCGCCGGGCGCTTGGACCGAAAGTGGCCAGCTCATGCCCGTCGTATAGTCCTCGTCGAGCGCTTGGCCGTCAACGAGCACCTTGCCATCCTGCAGGTCGACCGTCTGCCCGGCCGTGGCAATAACACGCTTGACGAGAACATCATGCTCGGAGGTGCCATCGGGGTTGTGAAACACCACGATATCGCCCTGCTTGACGGGCTGACCGAGCTCGAGGCTCACCTTTTGTGCCAGGATCTGGTCGCCAATCTCGATCGTGGACTCCATGGAACCGGTGGGTACCACAAAGGGTTCGACCACAAACGAGCGAATCAAGAAGGTAGCGACCAGTGCGATCGCGACGACCACGATCCACTCAAACGCACCCTTTAGCACGGAATGCTGCGATGGAACCATCCTCACTCCTCGCTCTGCGAATACGAAGCGTCCAGAATCTCCTGCGCGTAAGCGCACTCCTCGGGCGTGAGCCGCGCCGTCTCAATCAGATCGGGACGCCAACGACAGGTGCGCTCGATGGCGTTCTTACGACGCCACGCATCGACCTTAGCATGATCGCCGCTCACAAGCACCGGAGGCACGCCCTCGCCGTTGAACTCGGCAGGACGGGTGTACTGCGCGTACTCGAGCAGGCCTCCATCCTCGGCGGTCGAGAACGACTCGTCCACGTTGCTCATCTCGTCGCCCAGGGCGCCGGGAATCAGGCGTACGACGGCATCGGCAACGACCATAGCGGGAAGCTCGCCGCCCGTAAGCACGTAGTCGCCGATCGACAGACGCTCATCGGCATACGCATACGCGCGCTCGTCGACGCCCTCGTAACGGCTGCACACAAACAGCAGGCGCTCACTTTTGAGCAGGCGCTCGGCCACATGCTGCGTAAAGGGCTCGCCACAGGGGGTGAAGAACACAACCGTGGGCTTGGGACCCTCTGCGCTAATGGCCTCGATGGCCTCCGCGATAGGCTCGACCTTCATGAGCATGCCCTGCCCGCCGCCGTACGGCTCGTCATCGACGGTACGATGGCGGTCGTGCGTCCAGTCGCGCAGGTTATACGCCTTAAAATCAAAAAGGCCGGCCTTGCGGGCGCGGCCCAAAATCGATGTGGACATGACGGGCTCAAACATCTCGGGAAAGACCGAAAGGGTCTCGATCAGCATGTTGTCCTCCCTACTTGTCCATATCGATCAGGCCGTCCATAACATGGACGGAAATTGTTCCTGTGTCGGGAAGATCGAGCACGACCTGCTCGATCACGGGAATCAGTACCTCGCCGTACCGATCGCCCTCGACAACCCAAACATCGTTAGCGGGCGTCGACATGATCTCGACGATCGTGCCGAGCGAACCGATGCGCTCGTCGACCACCTCGCGACCCATCAGGTCGGTATAGGCAGCGTCGAGCGAATCGAGCTCAAAGTCGTCACGATTTGCCAGCACGTAGCATCCCGTGATGCCCTCGGCGGCCGTCAAGTCGTCAATGCCCTCAAACGAGACCAGATCGCCATCGCCCGTATCGGTGACGGACACGACCGTGCAAAAGCGGTCGCGCTTGAGCGCCGGCGGCGTCAGGGCGACGCGCATACCCGGCTCTAATACAGAAGGAAGCCCCCGCAGCGGCTGCGCGAGGACCTCCCCCTTCCTTCCGTGCGGCTTGACCACACGGGCGATGTTTTTGTACTGGGACCTCAAGGTCCTAGCCCAGAACCTCTACCTCGACAGCAGTGTCGAGGCGAGCGGCCAGTGCACGGGCGAGCGTGCGAATGGCCTTGATGGTACGGCCACGACGGCCGATGACCTTAGCGACGTCATCCTCGGCGACCGAAACCTCAATCGTAGAGGCGTCGTCACCATCGATGACCTCAAGGCTCACGGAATCCGGGTCGTCGACGATCTGAACAACGAGATATTCGACGAGATCGGCGATGCGATCTGAGAGCATTGCCTCACCCTCGAGCTGTGCAGCGTCAACCTCAGGCACGATTTACTCCTCGGCGCCCTCAGCGGCCTCAGCGGCAGCCTTAGCGGCCTCGGCCTCTTTGGCGAGCTGCTTCTTGGACTTCTTGACGACGGTCTCGGTCTTCTCGCCCTCGTTGGCGGCCTTGACCAGAGCGGCGACGGCGTCGGTGAGCTGAGCGCCCTTGGACTGCCAGTCGGCGATCTTCTCGAGGTCAAGGTTGATGGTCTTGGGGGCGGTCATCGGGTTGTAGCGGCCAACCTCCTCGATGATACGACCGTCACGCGGGGCGCGGGAATCGGCGACGACGACACGGTAGTACGGACGCTTCTTAGCGCCGTGACGAGCAAGGCGAATCTTGACTGCCAAAGGAAACTCCTCCAACCAAGCAGCTTTAGGCTGCAACTACAAACAAACAGTTGAACATAATACGCCATCGACGCGGGCAGGTGAAGTCCGTGAGACCAACTTCTTCGGTGTAGTCGAGGGCAAATCCATATCTTAGACAAGAATTCGGGATTTGCAAGCACATACACGCACCCCACATGAGCTGCGCGGTATACTCATGACATGGAAAGACGCGAACATACATACGGTTATGAGGATGCCATGGGCGTCACGCCGCCTCCCTGGACGGGTCCGGCGGTGGGCCTCATGGACCTCGATGCGTTTTTTGCGAGCGTGGAGATGCTCGACCATCCCGAATGGCGCGGAAAACCGCTCATCGTGGGCGGAGACGCCGATTCGCGTGGCGTCGTGTCCACGTGTTCATATGAGGCACGTCGCTTTGGCGTGCACTCCGCCATGCCCTCGGCCGAGGCACGGCGTCTGTGTCCTCAGGCCATTTGGACGCACGGGCATTTTGATCGCTACCGCGAGGTGAGCGCGCACGTTATGGCAATTCTCGCCGACGAGACCCCGCGCGTTGAGCGCGTATCCATCGACGAAGCCTTCATCGATATCACACCGGGTCGCTTTGCGCCCGAAGACCCGCTGCTGGTTGCGCGGCGTATAAGCGACCGCGTGGCAGCGCTGGGAGTGACGTGCTCCATTGGTGTGGGCTGCAACAAGACGGTCGCAAAGATCGCAAGCGAGCGGGATAAGCCGTTTGGGCTGACCATCGTGCGCCCCGGAACCGAGCAGCGCTTTTTGGCCGCGCTGCCGGTATCTGCCATGAGCGGCATAGGGCGCTCGGCCGAGGAGCGACTGCGCCGCATGCGCATCTACACCCTCGGCGAGCTTTCGCGCGCGCCTGAGTCCACACTGGCCTCTATTTTTGGCGTCAACGGCGAACGCATGCGCCAGCGTGCGCTGGGACTCGAAATCTCCGAAGTCACGAGCCTCGATGAAGAGCGCGAGGTCAAGTCGGTCAGCAATGAACGCACCTTTGCTAAAGATTTGACTGAGCGTGGGGATATTAAGGCGGCGATTGCGCTGTTGGGAGAGTCAGTGGGACGCCGCCTGCGCCGTCAGGGGCTGACGGGTGCCACGGTAACGCTCAAGCTTAAATATTCGTATGGCAGCGGACGCTCGGCGCAGCGGCGGCTTCCACACCCCACCGATGATGAGAATATCTTTGTTGCCGTAGCGCTCGAGCTGCTCGACAATATCTGGCAGGAAGGCATGCATGTGCGCCTGGCGGGCATCGGCATGAGCGACTTCGACCACCAAGGCGGCATCCAAACCGACCTGTTCTGCGAAGTCGATGACCGCGGGGCCCAATCCAGCGACCGACGCGACCTCTCCGTCGCCATCGACGCCGTCCGAGACAAATTCGGCGACACCGCCCTATCCTTCGGCCGCCAATCCCGCTTCAACGATTAGTCCCTGAGGCAAAAAGAAAGCCGGGTAGCTGCGGAAAACCGCAACTGCCCGGCGATATGCGTGAGGGTAGCTAAACCCCGTCTCAAATGAGCTACTAGAGGAGGTTGAGGGGGAGCTGGGGGGCGTCACCCCAGAGCTTTTCGAGACGGTAGAAGTCGCGCGCCTCGGGAGTGAAGACGTGGACGACAACCGAACCGTAGTCCATGAGCATCCAGGTCTTCTGCTCGCGACCCTCGATGGAGAACGGGTGCTCGCCGCAAGCCTCGGCGACCTTCTCCTCGATCTCGTCGACGATAGAATCGACCTGGCGGTTGTTGGTACCGGTGGCAAGCACAAAGTAGTCGCATACGTCGGAAAGCTCGGTCAGGTCGAGCACCTGAACGTCCTCGCCCTTCTTGTCGTAGGCGGCCTGCGCGGCGGCGCGGGCGACATCCTCGGCGGCGACACCGCTCGCGGACAGCGAGGCGGCAGTGCGGTCGGACGTGGCGGCGAAGCTCTTGTGCTCCACATGTTCAAGAATCTGCTCGTCGGTCATGGTCTCGTCGGCCATGGAATACCTCTTTCTAGACAGCCCGAGCTAGCGCAGCTGGGCGTAATGGTTGTAAATCGAAATAGCCGTGGGATAAAGATAGCGCCCGGACTGGATCACATAGACCAGACCCTGCGCAAAACAGGAGAAGAACAACTCGTCGAGTGAGGACTTCCCCACCATCTTGCGCAGCGCATGGGCATAATCGCCGTGGCGGTTGGGTTCGATGGCATCGGCCACAAAGACCACCATATCGAGCGGCGTCATGTCGCAGTCACCCACGGTGTGACGGTCGACAGCCTGGAAAACGGCCGGCGACAGTTCGGGAAAAAGCTGCGGAAGTTCATAGGCGGCAACAGGGCCATGCAAAAGCGGCGTCGCGGCGGAAGGAGAACCGGCAATCTTAATGCCGTAATGCAGAGCGCGCGTAACCAGCTCGTCGTCGGAGAGCACTTTGTCCCAGTCGTGGATCAGACCGGCAGCAGCGGCATCAAAGCGGTCAACGCCGTAGACCTCGGCCAGATGAAGTGCGGTCTCGGCAACACCCAGCGAATGCACATAGCGCTTGCGCTTATCCTTCATGCGAACATCGAGCAGCTCTTGAATGCGCTTGAGCAGTGCGCGCTCATCGCCCTCAAACTGATCCTCTACCGACAACGTAGACCCCCATCACTCAAAATCTTCTTGGCCCAAATCGGCATATAGCCTGCGTTTGCGAATGTAGCCGAGCACGGACTCGCTCGTAAGATAGCGCACGCTCATGCCGCGGGCAACTCGCTTACGAATGTTCGTCGAGCTGATCGCCAGCGCCGGAATCTGAATATAGCGCACGTCGAACGGCAGCCCCGACTCTTTGATTCGGGCACGCGCCGTATCGATATCAAAGCCCGGTCGCGTCGCCGCAATAAAGGTAGCAAGCTCAGCGATTCGTTCGGCATCATGCCAGGTCACGATATCGATAATCGCATCGGCGCCCGTAATAAAGTAGAGCTTTACCTGCGACGGGTAAAAGTCGCGAAGGGCATGAAGCGTATCGGCCGTATAGGTTACACCCGGACGGTCGATCTCGAACCGGCTCGCCAAAAAGGCCGGGTTCGCGGCGGTGGCGAGGACCGTCATGGCATAACGGTCCTCGGCAGGCGTCACCGGCTTGTCAAGCTTAAAGGCAGGCGTGCCCGCCGGCATAAAGAGCACGGCATCCAAGTCGAGGGACTCACGCGCCTGCTCAGCGGTCACCAGGTGCCCGTAATGGATGGGATCAAAGGTGCCACCCATAATGCCGAGCCTAAACTCCTGCCCGTCCTCTAGAGGAAGCTCGGGCAGACCGATTCCACCGCGCAGCGACATGGCTTACTCGCCCTCCGAGGTCTCGGCATCGTCCTCGGCATCCGCCGCATCGACAACCTCGACGCCCTCATCCGCAGCATCGGCCACGTCAATGGCTTCAACGGCAACGTCCTCGCCAGCATCCTCGAGCTCCTCGTACTCCGAGAAGTCCTCGGCGCCCTCAAAGTCAAAGGCGCGCTGGCAAATGCGGACCTCGTCGCCCGCACGGCAACCGGCCTTCTCGAGCGCGTCGTCAACACCCATACGCGCAAACTTATGCTGCAGGTAAATGACGGCTTCCTCGTTTTCCCAGTCGGTCTGGATGACCATACGCTCAATGGCACGACCGACCACGCGGAAGGCACCGGGCTCTTCCTGAACAATGCGGAAACGCTTCTCACGCTGCAGGCGACGGCGCTCCCACTCATCGTCGCGCAGAACGACCGGCTCATCCGAGACAGCCAACTCGGCGCGCAGCTTAGCCACCTGCTCGCCCACGGCAAGCATCAGCGTGTTGAGGCCGGCGCCCGTCACGGCAGACACGGCAAAGAACATATGTCCATCGTCGAGCGCTGCGCGCTTGAGGTCGGCAATCTTATCGGCCGTGCCCGGCGCGTCGCACTTGTTGGCAACAACGATCTGCGGACGCTCCGAAAGCTCGGCGCCATACTGCTCGAGCTCGCGGTTGATGATGCGATAATCCTCGACCGGATCGCGATCCTCAAAACCACCCGTCATGTCGACGACATGCATGATCAGAGCCGTACGCTCAATGTGGCGCAGGAACTGGTGACCCAGGCCCTTGCCCTCGCTCGCGCCCTCGATCAAACCGGGAACGTCGGCAACGACGTAAGAATATTCGCCGGCACGCACCATGCCGAGATTCGGCACGAGCGTGGTAAACGGGTAGTCGGCGATCTTGGGGCGGGCGGCACTCATGCGCGCGATGAGAGATGACTTACCCACCGAGGGGAAGCCCACGAGCGCGGCATCGGCCATAAGCTTCATCTCGAGCTCGATCCAGTGCTCCTCGGCCGGCTCGCCCAGCTGGGCGAACGCGGGCGCGCGGCGCACCGACGTCACAAAGTGCGTATTGCCGAGACCACCGGCGCCACCAGGGGCCACGACAACGCACTCGCCATCATGCACCAGATCGGCAATCTCGAACATCGGGGTCTGCGTCTCGGGGTCGAGCTCGCGCACCACGGTACCCATAGGGACCTTGAGAATCAGGTCCTCGCCGCTCTTGCCGTTACGACGGGCACCCTGCCCGTGCGTGCCGCGCTCGGCGCGAAAGTGATGCTTAAAGCGGTAATCGATCAGCGAAGACAGCTGAGCATCGGCCTGGATGACGACATTGCCGCCACGACCGCCGTCGCCGCCATCGGGGCCGCCCTTGGGGACAAATGCCTCGCGCCTAAACGACATGCATCCGGCTCCGCCGTCGCCGCCGCACACGTTAATGCGGCTGATATCGGTGAACTGTGACAACAGAATCGCCTCCTACAAAAAAGAGGGAGACCCTTGAATCCTAAAACTCAAGTGCCTCCCACATATGTGCTCTATGAAGGGTGAATTACGCGTTCGCGAGCGGGCGTACGCTGACCCTGTGCTTGATACCCTTGTGGAACTCAACGGTACCGTCGACCAGCGCGAACAGCGTGTCGTCCTTACCACGGCCAACGTTCTCACCCGGGTGGATGTGCGTGCCGTGCTGACGGACGAGAATCGTGCCCGTGGTTACCGTCTGGCCGGCATAGCGCTTCGTGCCAAGGCGCTGACCGCGGGAGTCACGGCCATTACGGGAGGAACCGAGTCCTTTTTTGTGTGCCATTGTGTATACCTACTCTTTCGTTACGAGTGTAATCTACTCGGCGACGGGAGCCTCGGCAACAGCCTCAGCCTCTGCCTTGACAGCCTTCTTGGCGCGGGAGGTAGCCTGAACCTTCACGATCTTCAGCTTGGTGAGCTGCTGACGATGACCCTTCAGACGACGATAGCGCTTGCGCTTGTGGAACTTGAAGACCAGCTGCTTCTCGCCCTTGAACTGCTCAACGATCTGAGCGGTAACCTTGGCCTTGGCCAGCTTGTCGGGATCGGTGACGATCTTCTTACCATCGTTGAGGAAGATAACCGGCAGGGTGACCTTGTCGCCCTCATTGCCCTCGATCTTCTCGACGGTGATGACATCGTCGGTGGCGACCTTGTACTGCTTGCCGCCCGTGTTAACGATTGCGTACATGTTTACTTGCCCTTCATGCATCAGTTAGTGCAACAGCCGAATATAGTAGCAGGCGAAAATACCCCCGTCAACGAGTATGTGGAACAAATCCACAAGTTCGCACAGGTATGGGGCTGACGAGTCGGCCCTCGTCGTCCTCGCATGCTTGATTCTGACGCTCGACATCGTAGGAGCAGATGGTCACGAGGTCTTGCATACCGGTGGAAACAATAGGTGCATCCACGCCCGGGGTCAAGCCCTGCAACAAAACATCAGCAGCGGAAAGCAAAATATCCGGACGCATGGAGCCCTCGTTGTCGGCATGGGTGTCGAGCATGAGCACCAAATGGTCCGGGCGCTCCCCCGCCGTGAGCTCATAGCCCACGAGCGTGTGATCCAAATCCAAGCGCTTGCTCTTTTTTCCGCGCGCGTAGTCGATGCCATTGCCCGCGCGCAGCGTGTCGAGCGCACGACGCACCTCGTCGGCGCTTACGGGCGCCTCGGGATCCAAGTGCAGGTCGATGCGATACGACAGGCGCGTGAGCTGCGCCGTCAACGCCGGCGTGCGCACGTCGATGTACGCCGCCTCGATGGGCGCCAGATCGGCCGGAGACGCCGCAGCCAGGCGCCCAAACGCCTCGTCGAGCGCCACGAACTCGGTCATAAACAGGTCATACCACTCGCAGGTCGACGACGTACCCACCGGTAGCGCCGAAGAGAAGCCCAC
Source organism: uncultured Collinsella sp. (assembly GCA_900549655.1). Lineage (GTDB taxonomy): Bacteria > Actinomycetota > Coriobacteriia > Coriobacteriales > Coriobacteriaceae > Collinsella. The sequence continues at coordinate 13,653 of UROZ01000011.1, read as the reverse complement.
GCGCATGTGCGGAGAAAAGCCCTGCGTGACGGCATAGGGAAGTCCCGCACGGCGCACGATGCGCTCAATGGTATGGATTACTTCGAGATGGCCCAGGTACTTAAGGCGATCGCGCTTGCCATAGCGAACACGAAGTCTAAAGAGCGAGGGGTTGTCGGTCAGGCGCTCACTCATGCGCGATCACCCATCAATACATTCTTGGCGTGGAGCGTGGGGCAGATCCCGCAGCCGGTGCACGACGTGCGGGTACAGTCGGGAGTCGTGACGCCCTCGAGCGAGCGACGGTACTCGCGCTCGAGGAAGCCGCGCGTACAGCCAGGGCTCACATGCTCCCACGGCAGGCGCCAATCCAACTCGTAGGGCAGGTGCACGAGCTCATTGAGGTCGATGCCGTTTTTGGCAGCAGCTTCCTTCCAGTTATCGAGCGAGAAATGCTCTACCCAGGCGTCAAAGCGAGAGCCCGAGCGCCAAGCGTCGATGATGACAGGCGTCATGTCACGACCGGCGCGGGACAGTGCGGCCTCGATGAGCGAGGTCTCGGCATCGTGGTAATGAACGCGGACGGCACGGTTGCGAACGCTCGTGATGAGCAGCTTCTGGCGACGCTTGACGTCGTCGTAGTCGAGCTGCGGGCACCACTGGAACGGCGTGGCAGCCTTAGGGATAAAGACCGAAACCGAGATCGACACCGAGATCGAGCCGCGACGAGCCTTGGGCACCACGGAACGACCGAGCTCCAGCACGTGATCGGCCAGATTGGCGATGGCCACGATGTCCTCGTCGCGCTCGCCGGGAAGGCCCATCATAAAGTAGAGCTTCATGCGGTTCCAGCCGGCCTCGAAGGCGGCCTTGGCCGCACGGTCCAGGTCCTCCTCGGTCACGTTCTTGTTAATGATGTCGCGCATGCGCTGGCTGCCGGCCTCGGGCGCGAACGTCAGGCCGCCCTTCTTTTCGCCGGCAACCGACTCGGCCATATCCACGCCAAACGAATCCAGGCGCTGCGACGGAATAGACACGCGAATACCCGTATCCTCCAGGCGACGGTTGAGCCTGCCGAGCACGTCGCGAATGCAGGAGTGGTCGGTCGTGGAGAGCGAGGTCAGCGACACCTCGTCATAGCCGGTCTTTTCCAGACCCTGAATCACCGACGAGACGATTTGGTCGGCCGAGCGCTCGCGCACCGGACGATACGTCATGCCGGCCTGGCAAAAACGACAGCCGCGGGCGCAGCCGCGCAGGATCTCGATAGACAGGCGGTCGTGAACCAGCTGCGCATAGGGCACGCACGACTGCGACAGCGGATTCGTGGCGCCGAAATCCTCGACGACGCGCTTGTAGACCACGGTCGGCGCATCCTTGCCTTCACGCGGCACGGTGTAGCCATGCGGCGAGCAGGGCTCGTCGTGACGAACCTCATAGAGCGATGGCACGTAGTTGCCGGCAATGGATGCAAGCTGCTCGACAATCTGCGCGCGCGGGACCCCTTCGTCACGCAGGCGGCGATGCAGCTGGCAGGTCTCGAGCAGCGATTCCTCGCCCTCACCGATGAGGATGGCATCGAAGAAGGCCGCGTACGGCTCGGGGTTGTACACCGAGGGGCCGCCGGCGATGATGATAGGGTCGTCTTCGCCTCGGTCGGCCGCCAACAGTGGAATGCCAGCGAGGTCGAGTGCCTCGAGGAAGTTCGTCACCGCCATCTCGTGCGGCACATGCAGACCGACGATATCAAACGAAGCGACCGGCGCTGCACCCTCAAGCGAGAGCAGCGGAATGCCCGCCTCGCGCATAGCGTCACCCATATCGGGCCACGGCACATAGCCACGCTCGCAGGAGATGCCCTCGGCCTGGTTAAGGATGTTGTAGAGGATGGCGATACCCTGGTTGGGCAGACCGACCTCGTACACATCCGGATAGATCAGGCAGCAACGGTAGTCGGCATCGGCCTTGGAAAGCGTGCCCCACTCGTGATCGATATAGCGACTCGGCTTCTCGACCTTGGCGAGCAACGGCTCAATTAAATGAAAACAGTCTTGGTATGCAACGCGCAACGGAAAACCCCTAAGCAGCGAGATCTGATGCGTCCTGATAGGACGCCATAGGACGGGTAGCGCCCGCGACCGTGGTCACCAGATCGCGAACGCGGGAGAACGTGGCAGTGACCACCTCGTTGGCACGGCTGTAGTCGACATCGCGCTCGTAGAGCGAAACGAGCGCACGGCCCATGCCATAGGTGCCCGCGGCAGCAGTGAGCGCCTTGACGGCAAACCCAATATGCGGCGTCTGCTTGACAAGTGCGCGGGTGACCGCTCGGATCACAAGACCGCCGGCAAGCACGCCCGCGACCTCGTAGCCGCGCTCGGGCTTAATGCCGCGTCCAAAGACGGCAGCGAGCTCAAAGAGCATGCCCACCTGCGCCAGCGCCATAACGGGATAATCGGCGCCCGGCAAAAACACCAGCGCACCGGTCGCCATATTGGTGAGCGCGCACGAGGTGATGATACGATTGGCCGCAGCGATGCGCATGAAGGCAAAGTTCGCCGCAAAAGCCGTTTCCTTGTCGGTGCGATCGAGAATCCAGCGGGCAAGCGTCTCGAGCAGATACGTCTTATCGGTTGCCGCTACCACGCCGAGCATGGGCGTGGACTCCTCGATAAACGGCACCTCCACAGCAGACTCGGCAAGCACGCACACGGGCGCGCCGGCGATCACGAGCTCCTGCACGGCACTCTCCAAGCGGTCGGAACCACACGAGAGCACCAGCACCACATCGGTATCGGTCTTTGGAGCAATTCGCTCCTCCCCCAGACGCTCGACGCGCACAATGCCCGAGGTCGTCTGCGGCACAAAGGCGTCACGCACCGTCTCGGCCAGAAAGCGCGAGGCGGACGAATCCAGATAGACCGAGACGCGCACAGGTGTATCGGAATCCTTCTTAACGGACGCGCCCATCTTAAAAGCGCGGGTCAGCTTATCTACGGGAATTTTCATAGCAAAACCCTCCAGCGGTTACGCGGCGCCCGAACGATGCCGCCATATGGATTGTACGATACCCACCGTCAGCAGCTGAATCATCATCGAAGACGAACCGAAGCTAATAAACGGTAGCGGAATACCGGTAATCGGCATCATGCCGATGCACATGCCGATGTTTTCGAAAGTCTGGAACGCCCACATGCCAACGATGCCCACACACGAAAGACGCAAAAACAGCGACTCGCACTTAAAGGCGACGCGAATCGTCGAAAAGATCAGCAGCACGTAGAGGCACAGGAGCAAAAAGGAACCGCAAAAGCCAAAGGTCTCGGACAGGAAGGCGAAGACGAAGTCGGTGTGGAACTCAGGCAGAAAGCCGCCGGCCGACTGCGTCGCATGCCCCAGGCCCTTACCAAAGAAGCCGCCCGAGCCAACGGCGATAAGCGACTGCTGCAGGTTGTAGGCATCGTCCGAATCGGCATTATCGGGGTCGATAAAGACCGTCAGACGGTTCATCTGATACTGCTTGATGAGCACATCGTGGCCGAGCAACGAATCAAAGACCGAATCAAGCGCCAGGACGAGGGCCACCAGGCCCACGAGCAGGGCCAGGGTCGACAGCACCCATTCGCGGCGTGCACCGCTCATGCAGATGACGATGGCGCCCGAAACCAGCACGACCAGGCCCGAGCCCAGGTCACCCATGGCAACGACGGCCAAAAACGGAATGGACAGCATGCCGCAGAGCTTGACGTAGTCGCGAACGGTATCGATGCGACCGTTATACTGCGAACCAAGCGTAGCAATAAAGAAGATGGTGATGAGCTTGGCAAGCTCAACCGGCTGGAACGTCAAGCCGATACCGGGAATCTTGATCCAGCCCGTCATGCCCAGACCGCCCGTATAGGACAGACCCGGAATCTTGGGCGAGAAGATCACGATCAGGTCGATGACGAGCAACGCCGTCGAGAAATTGGAAATACCGCGCAGGTCGGTACGCCAGACCAGCACCGCCAGCACCGCCCCGATGCCAATTCCCAGCAGATGGCGTGAAAACGATGCATCGGCCTTAAACTGCGAAGCCGACCAGATAATGATGGCACCGTAAGCGACGAGCGCCACAGTAGCCACGAGCACACCGATATGCACCTTTTGGCGAAACGTGCCGCGCGAGGCCGAGAGTTGCTTGTTGACACGGTCCAGGCTGCTGCGAGAGCCGGTCTTGGTTGAACGGAACAGATCCGCCGGAGAAAAATCCATCGCAACCTCCTATCGAACCGAAGAATCGCCCGAGGCCGAAGAGGTATCGGGCTCGTCATAAATCACGCCGAGCACGTCGCGCACAACATGCATCGCGGTATCTGAGCCACCGCCGCCCTGCTCCAGGACAGTAGCGATGACATACTTGGGATCATCGGCCGGTGCATAGGCGCAGAACCACGCGTATTCGTCCTCGCCGCTTTTCTCGCCCGTGCCCGACTTGCCGTATACCTGCGGCGTCAGGGTGCCAAAGTGAGCCGCCAAGGACGTCGATGCCGTGTAAATCACGTCGTGCATGCCGTTGCGAACAAGAGTCAAATCCGAATCGCTGTTGATCTTGGCCTCCAGGCGCTTCTTCTTGCCCTTGCCGTTGTACTTATAGGCATCGCCGTCGCCATCGCGCGACACGGCAGACAAAAACACGTGAGGCACGTACTGCTTGCCGCCGTTGGCAAGGCCCATGTAGGCGCACGCCATCTGCAGGGGCGTTACCAGGATGTCGCCCTGGCCGATGGCAATGTTGGTCATATCGCCGGCATTCCACTTGCGGTCCTCGGCAGAGGCGTCGGTGAAGTACGACTCTTTCCACTCGGCATCGGGAATACGGCCCGCGCCCTCACTCGGCAGATCGATACCGCAGGTCTTGCCTAGGCCCCAGCGACGAAAGACCTCCTGCAGGCCCTCGGAATGTTGCTCGTCATAAAAGAACGCCTTGCCCATGTCGTAGAAGACGGGGTCGCACGAGTTGGCGATACCCGACTGCAGCGTCATGGTGCCGTGGCCGGAATGCAGCCAGCAGTACTTGCCCCACGACTTGCCCAGACCCGTCCAATAGCCCGTGCAGTTGGTCGTCTGCCCCGACGTGTAGGTTCCAAACTCAAGACCGGCCAGTGCCGAGAGCGGCTTGATGGTCGAAGCCGACATGTACTGTCCGCTAATGGCGCGGTTGAGCAGCGGGTGCGAACCTTTGTCATCATTGAGCTCGGTCCACACGTCATTTGAGACGCCGCCGATAAAGACGGACGGATCGAACTTGGGCTCGCTCGCCATGCCCAGAATCTCGCCATTGTTGGGATCGAGACACACCACAGCGCCGTTGCCGGCATTGCTGTAGCCAGTGGTCTTGGCAAGCTCGATAGCGCTCGCCAGTGCCGTCTCACAGGCCTGTTGGATCTTAAGGTCGAGCGTGAGCTTAATGTCGGAGCCGGCCTTCGCGGGCACGGCGCCGGCCTGACCGGTCACATTGCCCGAGGCATCGACCTTGACGGTCTGCTCGCCACGAATACCCTGTAGCAGGTTTTCGTAGTAGCTCTCAACGCCCGCCTGGCCCACGATATCGCCCGACTGGTACGTAATCTTGCCAGCGGAAGCATCATCATCGCCAGAGGTTTTCTTATTCTGGGCCTCGAGCTGCTCGGAGGTAATGGTGCCGGTATAGCCCAAGATATGGCATGCCGTCTCGCCATATGGATACTGGCGCTCGGTACGCTCGGCAATCTTGACGCCCGGGAACTCGCCGGCATGCTCCTGAATATAGGCAACCGTGGAGCGACGGACGTCCGTCGCGATGGTATGCAGGCTCTGAGCGCCCTCTGTATTGTCCTGAATATTGCGAAGGACCGCCACGTAAGGCATTCCAAGCACGTTGGCAAGATGGCGAACCAGAACCTCATCCTCCGCAAGGTCGCGGTAGGCCACGACAGCAAGTGAGGGACGGTTCTGGACAAGCGCCACGCCATTGCGGTCGAGGATGCGACCGCGCACAGCGGGTGTGGTAACGGTGCGAGTCTGATTGCTATTAGCCTGCTTCTCGTAATAGTCCGACGAGACCATCTGCATGCCCCACAGCTTGACGGCAAGCGCCGCAAACATCGCGCCCACACCCGTGGTGAGGATGGAAAAGCGGCCCTTAAAGGCGGTCGCCGCGGTATTGCCCTCGCCCTCGGTGGCGCGCGGGGCCGTCCCATGCTGCGTATCGTAGGTAAATCGGGAATCGCCACGACGCATGATGACCAGCGCGACCACGATGGCCACAACCAGCACGATACCGGCGATAATAACCGTCATCTGGGAAGACATCTACGAGCCTCCCCTATTTGAGCTTACGGGTCTTGGGCTTAAAGCGCATGCCCGTCTGGCGTCCGCCACGTGGGGAGAATCCATAACCGGACTGCGGCACGACGCCGGACATCAAAAACGGAATGGCAACCAGACCCGTCAGGATCGAAGACGGCAGCGCATGGCCGAAGATCGCCACGACAAAGCTCGTCTCCAAACCCATAAACAGCAAGATGATGCTGTAGATCACATTAATGACGAACGCGAAGGCGCCCACCGTGATGCCGCGCGCACTCGGGGCACCGCCCGTCTGACCGGCAGCGCTATGCACCAGGGCAAAAGAACCCACGGTCAGCAGGAACGACATAACGCCCACCGGCACGGCAGCGGACAGGTCATAGAACAAGCCGCTGCAAAAACCGCACACGACGGCACGGGTCGGGTCGCCCGAGAACACGCTTAGGCACACCAGGATAATCATAAAGTTGACGCGACCGCCCGCAATGGAGACCTGCGGTGCCAGGCCTGCCTGCAGCAGCACGCACACGATGGCGGCGATTACAAACGTGCGGGAGCTCATCCCCTGCTCGTGTAGATCCATGGACATGCCCCCTATTCGTTCGAGCCAGAATCGGTCGTCTCGGACGTGTCGGAACTGTCATCCGAGCTCTCGTCCTTCGTCTTGGTCGCAGCATCGCGCGACGTTCCCTGCGGCGTGCTGTTGGCCGTGCTCACGTCCTCATCCGAGGCCGACTGTTCGTCGGTCAGCGAGGTAATGACCAGCACTTCCTCGTTGTTCTCGGCCGTGATCTGAGCGCGCACCACAATGGTGTAGTACACGTCGTTTGCAGATTTCTCAACCGACGAGACGGTGCCGAGCGGTAGACCCTTAGGGAACACACCGCCAATGCCGGAGGTCACGATGATGTCGCCGACTTTAACGTCGGAGTCGACGCTCACGTACTCAAGACGCAGCGTGCCGTCAGCCTGACCCTGCAGCATGCCCTGGGCGCGCGTGTCCTGCACCATAGCGGACACGCCCGAGTTCTCGTCGCCAATCAGGCGCACGGTCGACGTTTTGGCCGATACCTCGATAATCTGGCCGATAACACCGGCAGAACTCGTCACGGGCATGTTGATGATAAGGCCGTCGGCAGAGCCCTTGTCGATGGTGACGGTCGAGGTCCAGGCATCGCCCGAGGCACCAACAATACGAGCTGCGGTCGATTTGAGGTTATAGGTCGACTGCAGGCCGACCAGCCCCTCCAGACGCTCGGCGGTCTTTTGAGCCTCGGAGAGCTCAGCAACCTTAGAGGTCAGTTCCTCGTTTTGCTTCTTAAGATCGTCAAGCGTGTCCTGCGACGCCGTAAGGTTAGAGAACACGTTGCCGATCGCATTGAAGGGAGCCGCCACAGCCGAGCCCACAAAGCGCACCGGCGAGGTAATCGTCGTTACGCCCGAACGCACGGCATGAATCGGTCCTGCCTCGCCCTCGCGGATGTAAAACGTGAGCAGCAACACCGAAATCAGGCTGAAAACAATCAACGGGCGCATACCCGTTGATTGTCGCTTGGTATTCAGATTTGTGGAGAAACCCGAAGATCGTGCCAAATGGAATCCACCTTTTGGAAATTAAGCATTGGTCTGGACGAAGCCGCCATCAAACGCATTGGCCTCGAGCACGCGGGCACAGCCGTTAACAACGTTATCGAGCGCCGTGGGGCTGACGTTGACCGAAACGCCGGTCTCATCGCGCAGGCGCACGTCGAGACCGCGCAGCAGCGCGCCGCCACCAGTCAGCAAAATGCCGTAGTACATAAGGTCCGAGGCAAGATCGGGCGGCGTGGCATCGAGTGCGTCCTTGACGGCCTTGGCCATCTCGTCGAGCGGCTTGTTGAGTGCGCGACGAATCTCCTCGCTCTCGATGCGTACGGTCTTGGGCAGACCGGTGATCACGTCGCGGCCGTTGACCTCGACGTCGAGCTCGTCCTTGAGCGGCACGGCGGAACCGACCTTGATCTTGATGTCCTCTGCCGTACGCTCGCCGATGGCCAGGTTGTAGGCATCTCGAACGTGCGTGAGGATAGCCTGATCGAACTCGTCGCCGGCAATACGGATGGACTGCGAGACGACGATGCCGCCCATAGCAATAACGGCAACCTCGGTGGTACCGCCGCCGATGTCGATAACCATGGAGCCGGTGGGTTCCTCGACGGGCAGATCGGCGCCGATAGCGGCGGCCATGGGCTCCTCGATCAGGTAGGCCTGGCGAGCGCCAGCCTGGATCGTGGCCTCAAAGACAGCACGCTTCTCGACCGACGTGACGCCGGAGGGAACGCAGACGACAACGCGCGGACGCGGGGTCCACGGATAGCGCTTCTCGGACGCCTTGTCGATAAAGTAGCGAAGCATAGCCTCGGTAACATCGAAGTCAGCGATGACGCCGTCCTTCAGGGGACGAACGGCCACGATGTTGCCGGGCGTACGGCCGAGCATGCGCTTTGCCTCGATACCGACCGCCAGGATGCGCTCGTCGTTCTTGTCGATGGCGACGACAGAGGGCTCGCGAATGACGATGCCCTTGCCGCGCACGGAGACAAGCGTATTTGCGGTGCCGAGGTCGATGGCAAGATCGCCCGCATAGCTACCAAAGAACATATCCATCAAAGAAAACAACGCAACTCCTGATGTGTTGGATGATTGCTGGAAAACTACTAGCTCATGATACTAGCGCAAGCCCGGCACCTCACTTGCGGTGAAGCGCCGGGCAAAGCTAAATCCCATAAGGTCACTACTGGTTGTCAGCAGCCGAGAAATCCATATCGAGCGAGGAAACGGCCCAGCCGATATGGTTGTCGGAGCGCACGAATTTGACGGTGTACTCCTGCTCGCCGCCCTTGGACAGCGATGCCTTCACCTTGGCGGCCGTCTCGGTCATGGACTGATCCATGCCCTCGACGGACACGGTGGCACCCTGCGGAATCGAGGAGATGATCATCGATTTGGCGTCCTCGGACAGGCTCGAGGCCAGGTAAGACTCGGCCTTTGCGGTGTCACCGTCGCCGGCAGCCTGGAACAGATCGGTAACGACAGACTCCTGGGACGGGAAGCCAAAGCCGCGCGTGTAGGCAAAGCCCAGACCGCCCGCGGCGATCAAAATGAGCAGAAGCAGCACGATGAAGACTTTGAGACCCGTGTGGCGATGGCGACGACGGACCTTGGCCTGCTTACGATCCTGACGGTCCTGCTGGACCATCTCGGACTCGGACAGCGTAAAGAAGCCGGTGTCCGAGGGATCGGGCATAAACTGACCGGTCGCGCCCGTAGGATCGAGCGGATCGACGGCAGGAGCGTCCATCGCGGGCGCCGGAGCCGTGGCCATAGCCGTCTGGGCAGACAGCGCGGCAAGCGAATCGTGCACGCGGGCAAGCTCATCGGCCTGCTCGGAGGTGAGCTGGTAGATGCCATCGGCAGTAGCGGCGTTAAAGGCGTCGAGTGCGTCGGAGGGACGGCCGGCGGCAGAAAGTGCCTGACCCATGCCGGCGTTGAGCGCACGCGTATCGTCGCGGGGGCCGGCAAAGTCGATAGCCGTGCGGTAGGTCTCCACGGCATCCGCCGGACGGCCGAGCTTAATGAAGCAACGACCAAGCTCGCCCAGTGCGGCGGCAGGAGCCGGATTGGCGCCGTCGATGGCGGCCTGACGGAAGGCAGTACCTGCGTTGGCATAGTCGCCCGACTGGAACAGCGCGTTACCCAGGCCCAGATAGGCCTTGAACGGCGTGGCATAGGAAGCATCCTGCGTAGCAGCAGAGAACGCCTGGGCGGCCGTCGTGTAGTCGCCCACGGCGGCGAGCGCCTTGCCGCGGTTGGTGAGCAGCGCGCCGCGCTTGCCGTAGGTGCCGTCGTTGAGGGCGGCAGCATAAGCCTCGGCGGCCTCGGCATACATGCCCAGGTGCATCAAGGCGTTGCCACGAAGGTGATCGGCCTCGCCCATAATCTCATCGGGAGTCTTTGCCGCCCCAAGCATCTGGGCTGCAGCGGAAAAATCACCCGCGCGGTAAGCGGCGCGGCCCTGTTGGATCAGCTGGCTATTCAAGGAAGTCCCCTTTACTCGTGAACGATCTCGACATGGACGATCTCGTCGCCGGCACGCAGCTGTGAAATCACATCGAGACCCTCGACCGTGGTACCAAAGACGGTGTAACCGGAATCGAGGTTATGCTGGGCACCCAGGCAGAAGTAGAACTGCGAACCCGCGGAATCGGGGTCCATGGAGCGTGCCATGGCAAGGGCACCATCGACATGGCTGTTGCGCGGATTGGTGGCAAACTCGCCCTTGATGCAGTAGCCGGGACCACCGGTACCGGGCATGCCGTCAGGGCCCTCAAGACCGGCAGCGACGTCGGCGCCGGACATATCGCGGGTATTGGGGTCGCCGCCCTGAATGACGAAGCCGGGAACATAGCGATGGAACTTAAGGCCATCGTAGAAACCCATCGTGGAAAGCTCGCAGAAGTTCGCGACATGAATGGGAGCGCCCTCGCCGTCAAACTTGACCTTGATGGTACCCTTCGACGTCTCGATTACGGCGCACTCGTCGCCGGCAAGCTGATACTCGGGCGTGTAGAGCTCTTTCTTAAAACCAAACATGTGGTTCCTTCCTCGTGCGTTTAAAGCATATTTGTACGAATTGTAGCAATAAGCACAGGCTTACATCAATTGCGCACGTAGGTTATGCCGACTATGGCGAACTAATTTTAGGAACGCTGCTGCGGCTTCCAGGAACCCACATTGGCGTCGTACTGGTTCAGCGCGCTGTTGCCGCCCTGCGCGATGGGAGCCAGGATCTCGCTTTGGTGGGAACTCATCGACTCGCCATCGGGAATGGCCAGCGAGATGTCCCAACTCTGGCAGATCACGTCGACACGCTCGTACATCCACTCGACAAGCTGCTTTAAGTGGGCGATGTCGTCCGCATAGACCGTATCGTCCTGGTACTTAAGGTTGTTGAGCTCATCTTGCGTCTTTTTGATCTGGTCGCGCAGGGCGTAGGCACTCTGCGACAGCTCCTGACGGGTGGACAGCGGCGTTCGGAGATAACCGTTGTTAAAGGAATCGATGACCTCGCCGATCTGGTCCTCGTCGCCGTAGGACACGATGGTCTGATACAGACCGTCGAGCCTGGTATAGAGCTGATCATCGGTCAGCACGGTTTCTTCCTGGACCACCTCGGCAGAATCGTCCTGCTTGGTATCGTCCTCAGTCGCCTCGCCCTTTTGGCGCGTGGGGAAGGTCGTCTGCGCGGCTTGGCCAAACTGGTCATAGAAGCCAGGCATGACACCCATGGGATCGGTCGTCACGAACCAATAGGCACCACCGCACACAAAGGCAAGGATCGCGATGACGATGAGCGGCTTAGGGATATGACGCTTGTGCTTGTGATAAGCGTCCTCGTCGGGATGCACCTTGCGCTTGGGTTTTTGAGCATCGTCGTGCAGGGAAACCGGCGTGGGAATATCGACCTTGGGAATACCGAAATCCTTATCGAAAGCCGGCAGCACGCAGGTCTCGTTAGGATCGGCGGCGTCCGAAAGCACCGCAGCGGCAGAGGCCGGCGCATGCGGCACCTCGGTATCGATCTGCTCTTGCGTTAGGCGCGGAAAACCCGCCGTGCGGCCCGCAGCCAAGTCGGATGCGGCCGCGTCCTCGGAGAGGATACCCGGAGCGGGGCGTCCGCATTTGGAGCACGTACGGTCATGCGGAGAAAGACGGGCACCGCAGCCCTCACAGAACACGAACTCGGTGTGCTCGGGACCATCGCCCGGACCCACATAGGCGTTGCAGTAGGGGCAGAACGAGGCGCCGTCCTCGATAGTCTTAAGGCAATGCGGGCAGATCACGGCATCCTCTTTTCGAAGCAATTCAAACAATCGAGGTTAGAGCATAACATCGCCACGGCCCCACAGGAACAAGGCACCAATTCAACATCGCCAGGGCGCGTAGCTACTTCTTCTTTTTGCTTGGCATCGAGACTTTGATGCCTTGGGCGGACTTGGTCACGCGAGAGCGTTTGGCTCCGGCACTCCTCTTTTTCTTGGGTTGGACCTGGGCCACGCCCTCGAGTGCACGGGCCTCGGCCTCGCGAGCGGTGCGATCTTCGCGGCGCTGCGCCATGTCGGCGGCGACGCGCTTGGCAAAACGCTCGGCCGTCGAACCCGTCGAGCTCACCTTGCCGCCACCGCGACCCAGGCGGACGCGCACGCCGCGGCCAAAACCAGTTGCGGCATGACGACGACGCGGCTTGAGCGAATCCATCATCGTGGCGAGCTTAAAGAACACCGAACAGGTAAAGACCACGATGACAGCCAAGATAACCATCTGACCCATCGTCAGGTTGGCAATAGACAGCAGCTCCGGGAATCCGATAACCCCCGTCAGGATGCCGGCGACTACAAACACAAAGAGCACCACACGTAAGGGCGTGAGCGGCTGCGAGATACGCCAGATCAGGCTGACGCTCGCCGCACACGACGTAAGCAGGCACATCGTAGACAGCGTGAGCTGGCTAAAACCAAACACGCGCGCCACAAAGATATCGAGCGCCGCAGCCAAAATGACCGCAATCGACGCCGGCAGTGCACGCTTGAGCACGTTGGTCAAAAATGACCCCTTCACGCGAGCATTGTTGGGCTCCAGGCCCAACACAAAGCCCGGCGCGCCGATGCAGAAGAAGTTAATGAGCGTCATCTGGATGGGCTCGAAGGGGTACGGCGGCAGCGCGATGCACAGCGCGGCCAGGCCCATCGAGAACAGCGTCTTGGTCAGGAACAGCGACGCCGAACGCTGCAGGTTGTTGATGGAGCGACGGCCCTCGGCCACCACGGCGGGCATCGAGGCAAAGTCGTTGTCGACGAGTACGATCTCGGCCACGTTGCGCGCGGCATCGGAGCCGGCTGCCATGGCCACGGAGCAGTCGGCCTCCTTGAGCGCCAGCACGTCGTTGACGCCGTCGCCCGTCATGGCCACGGTGTGCTCGCGGCGCTTGAGCGCCTGCACGAGCTCGCGCTTCTGCTGCGGGGTCACACGACCAAAGACATGGTAGCGGTCCACTGCGGCGTCGAGCTTGGCCGGCGTATCGAGCGTCGTGGCGTCCACATAAGCGTCCGCCCCCGGCACGCCCACCACGCGCGCGATCGACGACACCGTACGCGGGTCGTCACCACTGATCACGTTGAGGGTCACGCCCTGCTCGTTAAAGTAGCCGATGGTCTCGGCCGCCGAGGTGCGAATCTCGTCGCGGATGGTCACAAAGCCCACGGGCTCGGCCTCGCCCACCATATCGCCATCGGGCGTAAAGCCGTC
>UROZ01000010.1 GCA_900549655.1 uncultured Collinsella sp. | reverse complement strand
TGTTTATGTAGCTAAAGCCGCAAAACAGTCCCTATTTCACCGCAACTTATTGATAAGATCATTCCTCCCCGCCCAGCTTGCGACGGTTGGCCTTTTTAATCGCATTGAAGTGTTTGTCGTTGAGCCTGCGCTGGCGCGATCGCTGTGGCACTTTGGTCTTGACGCGGCGGCGCGGCGGACGCCCGCGACGCTCAAGCTCAGCGCGCAGCTTACGTAGGCAGCTGCTACGGTTTTGGAACTGACTGCGGCTCTCGCGCGCCATCACGACAATCCCCGAAGGGATATGTTTCATGCGTACCGCCGAGTCCGTCGTGTTCACGCCCTGTCCGCCCGGACCCGTCGCGCGAAACACCTGCACCTCGCAATCGCGCGCCAACTCCTCGGCCGACATCTCGGCATAGCGCGCATACTCGCGCCATCCCATCTTATTCTCATCCATATCAACACCTCCCCTCATACAAAAAATGTGACAAAGGGACAGTCCCTTTGTCACATCGCATACCAATCGCTTGTGTTGCGCGCTTAGGCGAAGGTGATCTCGCCGTTCTCGCAGTCCATATCGGCGATACGTGCCAGGCTCTCAACGCGGAAGCCGCGCTTACGGAGCTTATCGCCGCCGCCCTGGAAGCCCTTCTCAACGGCGATGCCAATGCCGGCAACTTCGGCGCCCGCAGCCTCGCAGATCTTAATAAGGCCCTCAAGCGCGCAGCCGTTGGCCAGGAAGTCGTCGATAATCAGGACCTTGTCGCCCTCGGACAGGAAGCGCTTACCCACAATGACCGGGTACTCCTTCTGCTTGGTAAAGGAGTAGATGGTCGTGGCATACTGCTCGCCGTCGAGGTTGATGGACTGCGCCTTCTTGGCAAAGACCACCGGCACGCCGCCAAAATGCTGAGCCGCGATGCAAGCCATGCCAATGCCCGAAGCCTCAATCGTCAGGATCTTGTTGATCTCGACACCCTCGAACAGTCGGGCCCACTCGGCGCCCATGTGGTCGAACAGCTCAACGTCGCATTGGTGGTTGAGGAAGGCATCAACCTTAAGGACGTTACCGGCCTTTACGATGCCGTCATGGCGAATACGATCCTCAAGCTCCTGCATGGCGCAACCCCTTCTCGCGGCAACGATACCGCGCAATTAATAAACGTTGTTCGATAGTCTACCACGGACCGACCCCCGCCCGTCCCACAAGCCGCATCGCACCACAAACCAGTCTTTTTGGGACGGCGCGAATCGTGGCAGACAGCCTCCCAACACGCTAATGGCGGGCGCGCATCTTCACCAAACGCACCATGGCAAGCGCAAAGCCCACAGCGGCCACAGCCATCAACACATAGAACACCGAACGGAAACCAAACAGGAACACATCCGGACGTCCTGCAACAAAACTGGTCACGGCCTCGCCCATCGCCACGCTCATCTGTCCATACAGGATATTCGACGCCACCGTAATGCCGAGTGCCATACCCGCATAACGCGCCAGGCTACCCAGACTACCCGCAAAGCCAAGTGCCTCGCGCGGAGCCGAGCCCATGTACAGCGAGTTGTTGGGGCTCTGGAAAATCGACGTACCGCACGACATAAATGCGACGCAGCACACGATCACAGGGATAGAAGAGTGCTCGTCGAGCGTGCTTACTGCAAAGAGACCGCACACATACACGCCCAGGCCGACCGCCGTGGGACCCTCGCAGCCAACACGGTCCGAAACCGTTCCCGAAAGCGGGCCGATAAAGGCATTCACCATTGGCAGCGCCAAAAAGAGCAATCCGGAAATGTCAGAACCAAAGCCGTGGGCGTCCTGAAAATAGAACGGCAGAATAAACTCGGATGCGCCAATGCCAACGAACACGATGAGCATGCAGGCAAGGTTGATGGTGAAGGCCGAATTTGCAAAGCAGCGACGAGCGGCCTCGGCAAGGGGCATGGGACGTTCGCCGGCCTCTGGCCTAACATGCGGCAGCGTGTAGAGTCCCACGATAAACGAGATCACGCCAATGGGCAGGTTGATGAGGAAGATGCTCTCCCAAGGAAAGCTTGCCACCAGCATGCCGCCGAGCACGGGGCCACACATCATGCCGAGGGCCACAAAGGTCGCGAGAATACCCATGGCACGGCCTCGTTCGCGCGCCGGAAACGACTCGGTGATGATACCCATGTTGTTAGCCATGGCCGCCGCGCAACCGACGCCCTGAACAATGCGTGCCAGGATAAGAACCTCGAGCGAGGCCGAAAGGCCGCACAGCAGCGAACCGACCGAAAAGACGATGACGCCCAACTGGAACACATTCACCTTGCCGCGCACGTCGCCCAGACGGCCAAACGGCAACATAGCCACGCAAGTCGCAAGCAGATACACCGAACTTACCAGCTGAATGCGATCGAGGCCCACGCCCAGCTCCTTTTGCATCACGGGCAGCGCCACGGTCACGACGGTCGAATCCAAACACACCATAAACGTCATGATGAGCACGGTAAATAGAATCGCCCATTTGTTCTTGCCATGGGTGTCGCCCTCTAGGGCAATATGCTCGCGGCGCAGCTGCTCTGCGGTTTTCTCCATATCCATCCTTTCGAGTGGCGCAAGGCAAAAACGGGGCCCCAATCGCCAGCAAACAGCCGCGATTGGGGTCCGCCTACGGAATCGGAACGAAAGGTCGCCGAAGCTTTCTGCCAGCATCGGCGCCTTATGCGAACGCTAGCCTAGCACTGCTCGAGTGCCTGCTCAAGGTCGGCAATCAAGTCGGCCGTGTCCTCGAGGCCGCACGACAGGCGTACCATATCGGCGGAGATGCCACAGGCGATGAGCTCCTCATCGTTCATCTGGCGGTGCGTGGCATTAGCGGGATGCAGGCAGCAAGTGCGGGCGTCGGCCACATGCGTGGCGATCTGGGCGAGCTTAAGGCTCTTCATAAAGGTCTCAGCCGCCGCGCGACCACCGTTAAAGCCAAAGCTCACAACGCCGCAGGTACCGTTGGGCATGTACTTCTGAGCGATGTCATAGTACTTATCGCCCTCTAGGCCCGGATAGCTCACGAAGCGTACCTTGGGATGACTCTGCAGGAACTTGGCAACGGCCAGGCCGTTCTCACAATGACGCGGCATGCGCACATGCAGGCTCTCGAGCGAGCTGTTCAGGAAGAAGGCCGCCTGCGGGTTCTGCATGGGGCCGAGGTCGCGCATGAGCTGCGCGGTGGCCTTGGTAATGAAGGCGCCCTCGCGACCGAACTTCTTGGCATACGTCACGCCGTGGTAGCTCTCGTCGGGCGTGGTGAGACCCGGGAACTTATCCGCATGGGCCATCCAGTCAAACTGGCCGTGGTCAACGATCACGCCGCCCAGGTAGGCAGCATGTCCATCCATGTACTTGGTGGTGGAGTGCGTAACGATGTCGGCGCCCCACTCAAAGGGACGGCACATCACGGGCGTCGGGAAGGTGTTGTCGACCATCAGCGGCACGCCGTGGTCATGTGCGGCCTTGGCAAAGCGCTCAATATCGAGCACGGCAAGGGCGGGATTTGCGATCGTCTCGCCAAAGACGAGCTTTGTGTTGGGCTGAAAGGCAGCCTCCAGCTCCTCATCGGTGCAGTCGGGAGCGACGAACGTGCAGGTCACGCCCATGCGGCCCATGGTGTGGGCGAGCAGGTTATACGTACCGCCGTAAATGGCAGAGCTTGCGACCACGTGATCGCCGGCACCGGCAACGTTAAAGATCGCGAGGAAGTTCGCAGCCATGCCCGAACTCGTGAGCATCGCTGCGGTGCCGCCCTCCATCTCGCAGATCTTGGCGGCAACCAAATCGCACGTGGGGTTCTGCAGACGGCTGTAGAAGTAGCCAGACTCCTCCAGGTCAAACAGCTTGCCCATGTGCTCCGACGTGTCGTACTTCCACGTGGTGGACTGGTAGATGGGCACCTGGCGCGGCTCGGCATCTCCCGGGTGATAGCCGCCCTGAACACATGTAGTACCGATGGTCTGCTCGCTCATATCTAGCTCCCTTGCCTGGGTTTTAGTTTTATTCGGTTCACGATACCGCTACCCTGCACCCCTCTCAACCCATCCCCAAGGTAGGTTATGGGACAAATTGATCAGGGGTATTTATCTCAAGCCTTGGGCATTTGCTCGATAGATAAAAACGAGGCATACATGAAGCTCTCGATGATTACATGCCCCGTCACGGGTACCATAGGCGGGTACACCGTGACCAAGGAGACAACGATGAAGCAAATCGATACGGCCCAGCTCGACATCACCGCCTGTCAGGCTCAAGCTGCCGAATATCACGCCCGTGGCTTTAACTGCGCCCAGGCCGTCGCCTGCACGCTCGCGCCCGCCGTCGGGCTCGACCCCCAGGTCGCCTTTACCCTCACCGAGGGCTTTGGCGCCGGCATGGGCGGCATGACCGAAACCTGCGGCGCCATCTCGGGCGCCGTGGCCATCATGGGCTTCGTGATGAGCGACGGCATGGAAAACCCAAAGACCAAGGGCCAGACCTACAAGCTGTCGCGCGAGATCGCCAAGCGTTTTGGCGAGAAGAACACGACGACCGTCTGCGGCACGCTCAAGGGCATCGGGTCGGATAAGGGTCCGCTCCGCAGCTGCCCCGGCTGCATCGACGATGCCATCGAGATCGCCTGCGATATGCTAAAGCAGCTCGCCGAGTAAACACCAGCGGCATAAAACGACGGCCGGCGCGCTTGGGATCCATCCAAAAGCACGCCGGCCGTCGCCGTTAGAACTCGGCAAATTTGGGAGCTCCGACCTCAATCTCCTCACGCCCCGCCATAAGCTCGCGCATCTTGGCGCAAAATGGCTCCTGCTCCCCCGCCTTAAACACCAAGTGAAGTGTCACGGCATCCGCGTAATCGGTATCCGAAACCTTGGCACCCGAATCCTGCGCCAAGCGAAGCGCCTGCTCATACTGTGGATAGGCCACATGCACATCAACCGGCACGACACTCGTCATCTCGACGATCTGCCCGGACACCTGAGCCTCGGCCACCGCCGCCTGCGTTGCCGCGGTATAGGCGCGCACCAAGCCACCAGGCCCCAACAGCGTGCCACCAAAATAGCGCGTCACTACGCAGCAAACATTTTTGAGCTCCGCGCCGCGCAAAACCTCGAGCGTCGGCATACCACTCGTGCGGCTCGGCTCACCATCATCGCTCTGGCGCTCGCGTCCATCGACCAAAATCCACGCGGGAACATTGTGTCGAGCGTCGTAATGACGTTTGCGAACCATCTCGATAAAGGCATTCGCCTCATCCTCGGACTCAATATGGATCAGCTGGGCAATAAACCGACTCTTGCGGTCCACAAACTCGCCCGAAGCCTCAATATTCGATTGCAGAGTAAAATAGCTGTCCAACAAAGCCCCTCAAACACAAGCAAAGCAACAAACAGCCTCAATAATACGGCAAAGACAGCACCGTTGCCCTCGCCAACAAGAGCGGAAACGCCAATGATGCCGTCACCAACAGCGAGAACCCGTCAGCGCGAGCAAGGTACCTTGAAAGACGAGGGCATTGACCTTATGGTCATGCCCGAAGGCTTGAAAGGCAGATTGCCGCGCTGACGGGTTCGCAGCGTCAACAAAGTGCTGAGTGGGCCGATAAGCCGGGTTCTGTCGTGAACGGTCATTTATCTTGTCTGCACGTTACCATGCAGCTCCACGCACGCTACCCGAACGCGGACCGGGCCGGCCCATAGCGTTCCTATTCGCGCTTGCTCCGGATGGGGCTTGCCAAGCCGCCGTGTTACCACGACGCTGGTGGTCTCTTACACCACCGTTTCAGCTTTTCCCTTTACGCCTTGCGGCGCAGGTGGGAGTCTTCTTTTCTGCGGCGCTTTCCGTCGGATCACTCCGCCCGGCCGTTAGCCGGCATCCCGCCCTCTGGAGCCCGGACTTTCCTCACGCGTGCTGCAAGCAGCACATCGCGCGACCGTCTGGCCCACTCAGCAGTGCAAGAGTGTAGCACACCGTTGCCGCAGGCAATGGCACAACACAAGCGTTCGACACGATAAACCAAGAACCGCGCTATGCAGTACAATAGAGTCGTCGATGGGCAACGTCGTCAGTCGAGACGCGACCGCGCTCCGCACCCCTCCGTCTACTCGGTGCGTTCCCGCCTCCTCCCCGAGGCGGGATGTCGGCATTTTTCATGCACCGACAACCCAATAGCCTGTGAACAGCCCGGGCAGCATCGCGTACCTCAGCAACAATTGCAAAAAGGGACCCGTCCATTGCGGACGGATCCCTTAAAACAAGTGATCGTCAAACCGATTTACTCGGCGTCGGTCTCCTCGTCCTTCTTCTCGGAAGGCAGCGGGGTAACCTCGATCTCGACGCCCAGAGTCTCAGCAGCAGACTTCATGGACAGGGAGATACGACGACGGTCGAGGTCGATCTCCATGACCTTGACCTGAACCTTGTCGCCCACGTGGGTGACCTGAGAAGGCTGATCGACGTGCTTGTTGGCCATCTCGGAGATGTGCACCAGGCCCTCGATGCCCTCGCCCAGGTCGACGAAAGCGCCGAACGGGACAAGCTTGGTCACAGTGCCCTCGACGATAGCGCCGACGGGGTACTTCTTGACCAGTGCGCGCCACGGATCCTCGGTGGTCTGCTTGAGACCCAGGGAGATTCGCTCGCGGTTGAGATCGACGTCGAGAACCTCGACCTCGACCTCCTGGCCGACCTTGACAACCTCGGAAGGATGGTTGACGTGGTTCCAGGAGAGCTCGGAGATGTGGATGAGGCCGTCGATACCGCCGAGGTCGACGAAGGCGCCGAAGTCGACGATGGAGGAAACGGTGCCCTGGAGACGCATGCCGGACTTGAGCTTGGACAGGATCTCGGAGCGCTCGGCCTTACGGGACTCCTCAAGCACGACGCGACGGGAGAGGACGACGTTGTTGCGGTTGCGGTCCATCTCGATGACGCGGGCCTCGATGCGGGTGCCCATGTAGGAGGTGAGGTCCTTGACACGACGGAGGTCGACGAGGGAAGCGGGCAGGAAGCCACGCAGGCCGATGTCGAGGATCAGGCCGCCCTTGACAACCTCGATAACCTCGCCCTCGACGTTCTCGCCAGAGTTGAACTTCTCTTCGATGCGGTTCCAAGCACGCTCGTACTCGGCACGCTTCTTGGACAGGACCAGACGACCGTCCTTGTCCTCCTTCTGGAGTACCAGAGCCTCGATGGGATCACCGAGTGCAACGATGTCTGCAGGGTTAGCGTCCTTGCGGATGGACAGCTCGCGGACCGGGATAACGCCCTCGGACTTGAATCCGATGTCAACGAGCACCTCGTCATGCTCGATCTTAACGACAGTGCCGTTAACGAGATCGCCCTCATCAAAGTCGGTAATCGTACCGTCGATGAGGTTGTTCATCTCCTCCTCGTTGACATCGTCAAGAGAGAAAATGGACGAGTTCTGAATCTCACTCAAAGGTGGACCCCTTTCGAACTACGGGGCCCCGATTGCTAGGACCTACAGAAGGGTGCGACAAGCACACAACGTTTAGGAACACTCGGGAGCCGACAGATACTAATGTGACGCTTATGCAATCACGTTCGTATAGGTTACGGGGAAATGAGTTCGATTTCAAGCGTGAACTGCGATTTTTTACTCGTGTGGAGACTTTTTCGTAATCTTATGAACACACGTCTCCGCAACTTGACGATAACCAGCCAGGCATTCGGCTTTGGGGTAAAGTATCCGGAGCCAACGATTCTAGATCGATTTTTCGAGAAAGGTGCCCGCGTGCTCAAAGCAGTCGTTTTCGATATGGACGAAACGCTTCTCAGCATCAACCTCAACGCGTTCATCCTTCGCTATTTTAAGGATGTCTCTTCGATGCTCGCGGATATCGGGCGCCGCAGCCGCGGTGGCACGATGGCGCGCCTCGGCACCATCCTGGTCGACCTCAACGCCAATCGCCGCAGCGGCACGGACAACCGCACCAATCTTGAGTTTTACCGCACCGAGGTCGAGCACAGGTGCGGCATCTGCCTCTCCGATCCCTTCATCTACGAGGCGTTTACTTACTACGACCGCGAAGTTCTTCCGTACAAGAATGACGAACTCATTAACGCCCACGCTATGCCGGGCGCGCACGCCGCGCTCCAGGCCGTACAGGACGCTGGACTGCGTTGTGCGCTCTTTACCAACCCCAGCTTTCCCCAGGGGGCCATCGAGTGCCGCATGGGTTGGGGCGACCTGGCCGACGCCCCCTTTGAACTCGTGACGCACATGGGAAACGCCACCCGCTGCAAGCCCGATGCCACCTACTATCTAGAGCAGCTTCAGGTGATGGGGCTCGAACCACACGAGGTCCTTATGGTGGGCAACGATCCCAGGCGCGACTTCCCCAGTCCCGCCTGCGGCATTCAAACTGCCTATGTTGGCCAGGGAAAACCCGGCCGAGCCACCTGGCGCGGAACCATGGAAGACTTCGCCCGCGACTTTAACGCCGTAATCGAAGCCTTCTACGAACACCAAGTAGCCGACGAACTGTCGTAGGACCCCTCGCTCCAAACCAAATATCGCCGCAGGTTGAGCACAAGTCAGCGAAAATGCCCCTAAGCGAGCAATGTGCCTTGAAAGAGGAGGGCATAGGCCTTCTGGCCATGCCCGACGATTGAAAGGCAGATTGCCGCTTAGGGGCATTTGCAGCGTCGACTGGTTACGCGGTTTGGTAAAACCGCGTAACTAGCACACCTGGGTTTTGCCGATCATGATGTTGAGGATCTCGATGTCGGTGTCCTTCATGCCCACGCGGCCTACGTAGCCCATACTGGCGATTGTTTGCTCAACGGTATCTTGGATCAGGCCCTCGCCGGCGCGGAAGCCGCGACCCTGCATGGCCATATCATGGCCCAGAATCGCCGCATCGACGGCAGCCGAGATCTTGGCGGCACAGCTCGCCTTGGCGCCGTCGCACACGATGCCGCCCACGTTACCGAGCGTGTTCGAGACGGTCGCGCCAATCTGTTCGCGCGTGCCACCGCACAGCCAGGTAATCGCAGCGCCGGCGCCGCACGCGGCGCAAATAGCACCGCAAAACGCCGAGAGCGCACCAATATAGCTCTTGATATGCACGGCGATAAGATCGGACAGCATCACGGCGCGCACCAGGCGCTCGTGGTCGCAACGCAGGTACTCGGCATACTCCATGACGGGCAATGCGCAGGTAATGCCCTGATTGCCCGAGCCGCACACAATGGCGACCGGCAGCGCGCAGCCGTTCATGCGGGCGTCGGACCCGGCGGCCGCACGGGCACGGGCACGGCAGGCGACGTCATCGGCACGAGCACCCAGCAGCGTACGACCCACCTCGGCGCCCCAAGCGTGCGCAAGGCCCTCGGCACTGATTGCGCCATTCAGCTCAATCTGACGCTCAACGGCAGCGCGGGCGTCCTCAATGTCACCGTCCTCGATAAAGTCGATGATGGACTCAATGCTCATAGGGGCATCGGCCTTATCCGCCGCACGCTCGGCCACCACGCGCTCGGCGCAGGCGGCACACTCCCCCGCCGACTTGCCGCATACCGGAATACCATCGAGCGTATGGCACGTGACATTAGTGTGGTGATCGGTAATCTCGACGACCGCGGTATGGCCCCCGGCCGTCGCAGTCACCTTGATGTAGAGGTTGGGCACACCTTCGACAAGCGACACATCGCAGTAGCCGGCGTCGGCGAGGAGCTCGGCCACGCGAGCGCGGTCTTCATCGTTAACGCTCTCGAGCACCTCGAGCGCGCTCTTAGCGTCGCCGCCCACGGCACCCAGCACGGCCGCGGCCTCAATACCGTGCATACCGCCCGAGTTGGGCACGGTCACGCTCTTGACGTTCTTGATGATGTTACCCGAGCAGGCAACATCCATATGATCGGGTTCGCAACCGAGCGTCTGGCTCGCCAGCGCCGCTGCATAAGCAACGGCAATGGGCTCGGTGCAGCCGAGTGCACAAACAAGTTCGCGGTTCAAAACATCGCAAAACGCGGCATCACGAAGGGAATCGGCAGGCATAGGTATCTCCTACTTGTATAACGGGCTGGGCTCTCAATAATAATTAGCTCTTTTATTTGATAACAATGCATCAAAAACCGCAACCCAGGTTCCGGTAGACGGCATTCAGGCGCAAACTGACGGCATTCATTCATGAGAAACCGGTCTTGTTGCATGCTAAAGCGTTTGACCAAAAAACGCCCAAGCGTTTACACAAAAGTCGCGCTATCATGCAGTCGAACGCGGTAAAACCTTTAGCAATCTCGCCGCACAGACCAGAGAGGAACTATCCATGAAGATCGGTATCGGTAACGACCACGCCGCCGTCGAGCTCAAGAACATCATTTCCGAGCACCTGAAGGAGCGCGGCTGCGAGGTCGTGAACTTTGGCACCGACACCTCCGAGAGCTTTGACTACCCTATCGCCGGCTACAAGGTGGGTAAGGCCGTTGCCAACGGCGACGTCGACCTGGGCATCCTCATCTGTGGCACCGGCGTCGGGATCAGCCTGGCTGCCAACAAGGTCGAGGGCGTACGCGCCGTTGTGTGCTCCGAGCCCTTCAGCGCCAAGCTCTCCCGCATGCACAACAATACCAACGTGCTCGCTTTTGGCGCCCGCGTCGTGGGCTCCGAGCTCGCCAAGATGATCGTCGACGAGTGGCTCGACGCCGAGTTTGAGGGCGGTCGTCACGAGCGTCGCGTTAACCTCCTCAACGAGATCGATCACACGCGCGCCCTTAAGATCGTCGACGAAGCCTAAACTATTCAGTGCCACAAGCTAACAGCAGGGGCCCGCTCGGAACACACGTCCGAGCGGGCCCCTGCATAGATTTTGGAATAAAAGGGCGCCGCGGATGGAGTTCCGCGGCGCCCAAGCCACACGCTAACAGCTTTAAGGAGTCAAAGCTGGTTTAGCCAAAGAAGCGCTTGATCTCAATCTCGGCGTTCTCCAGGCAGTCGGAGCCGTGGATCACGTTGGCGTTGACATCGACGGCAAAGTCGCCGCGGATGGTACCAGGAGCAGCCTCAAGCGGGTTGGTAGCGCCCATGAGGGTGCGCATCTTAGCAACAGCGGAGAGACCGGAAACGACCATCTTGACGACCGGACCGCTCGTCATAAAGTCGCAGAGACCGCCAAAGAAGGGCTTGTCG
Organism: uncultured Collinsella sp.; assembly: GCA_900549655.1. Taxonomy (GTDB): domain Bacteria; phylum Actinomycetota; class Coriobacteriia; order Coriobacteriales; family Coriobacteriaceae; genus Collinsella. The sequence goes on along the minus strand of UROZ01000010.1, from coordinate 22,384 downwards.
GCCAGATGGGCGTAGTGCTCCTCGACGGTAGCGCGCTCGAGCGTGGTCATCTCCATGCGCTCGATGACAAGGCCGCTGCGCTCAATGCGAGCAACGATCTCGCCGATCTTGCGGTCGCGCACGGCGTCGGGCTTAATCATGATGAAGGTCTTCTCGATAGCCATAAAAGTAGCCTTTCAAGTAGGTTCGCGCGTGCCCAAGTCCCATTCCGGCACCCGCCTGGACTGCATCGTAACAGAGTTTTAGCTGCAGTTAAACAAAAAGCTGTTTATTGAAACGTTGCAATTTATTAAAGCGCTCCATATGTGTCACTTCTGTTTCGAAGCCCGATTAGAGTACCATCCGACCGCCCATCAACCGCGCCGAACAGAGCAGGCGGTCGGTTGCCGCCCGCGAACGTATCCCCTTCACAACCTGCCCAAAGGTCCTACAGAAGTTCTCGACAAGCCCCTCCCCCATAGCAACAAAATACGGGCTCCCACATCAGCAGGCGCCCGTAAAGCGAAAACGATTTATCAATACATGGCCAAAACGGCTTCAGCCAAACCTCTACTTTGCCCCGTGACCCATCTCGACGACCTTGGTCAGCGATCCAAACACGCCCTCGTCAGCCACGAGCTGTGCCTCGGCACGCTGCAACTGCACGGCAACGGCGGCAGGAGCGGTGCCGCCCTCGGTCGTGCGCGCGGCGACAATCGACGGGATATCGAGCGCCTCGGTAATGTCGCGCTCAAAGAGCGGGCTTGCCTCCTGGAACACCTCAAACGGCAGGTCCTCAAGATTGCAGCCGCGCTTCTCACACATCAGAACCAGATGCCCCACCACGGCATGTGCCTCGCGGAACGGCAGGCCACGCTTGGCCAGGTAATCGGCAACATCGGTGGCGGCAAGGTGCCCCACGCCGCACTCGCGCGCCATGGTATCCTCGTTGACGGTCCAAGTCGAAATCATTCCGGCCATAACGGACAGGCACTGCATGAGCGTATGGGCGGTATCGAGCGCGCCCTCCTTGTCCTCCTGCAAGTCCTTGTTATAAGCAAGCGGCAGGCCCTTCATGGTTACCAGCAGCTGCACCAGGTTGCCGTACACGCGACCGCTCTTGCCGCGGATAAGCTCGGCAAAGTCGGGGTTCTTCTTCTGCGGCATGATGGACGAGCCGGTGGAGTACGAGTCGGAAAGCGTGATAAAGCCAAATTCGGAGCTCGACCACAGCACAATCTCCTCGGAAAGACGCGACAGATGCATGGCCATGACGGAGCCGGCGTAATGCAGATCGAGCAGGAAATCGCGGTCGGAAACCGCATCGAGCGAGTTGGGAATCACACCCGCAAAGCCAAGTTCGGCAGCCGTCATCTGACGATCGAGCGGATAGCTCGTACCGGCAAGCGCGGCAGCACCCAGCGGGCAGTTGTCGGCGGCATCAAAGGCGACCTTCAGGCGTGTAAAGTCGCGCGCGAACATCCAGGAATACGCCAGCAGATGATGCGACAGCAGCACGGGCTGAGCATGCTGCATGTGCGTGTAGCCCGGCAGAATCACCTTGTCGTACTTCTTGGCCGCATCAACCAGCACATGACGCAGCCCAAGATTGGCCTCCATGAGCTCCTTGGCCAGCGCCTTGACGCCCAGGCGCGTATCGGTCGCCACCTGGTCGTTGCGCGAACGCCCGGTATGCAAGCGCTTACCGGCCTCGCCGATGCGGCGCGTCAGCTCGCTCTCGATGGACATATGAATGTCCTCATCGTTGATATCGAAGGTAAAGTTGCCGGCATCGATATCCTGTTCGATTCCGGTCAGGCCCTTGGCAATCGCCTGCTCGTCCTCGGCACTGATGATGCCCTGGGCCGCCAGCATTTTGGCATGCGCCTTAGAGCCGGCGATATCCTGCTTATAGAGATGTTTGTCGACCGGCAGCGACGCGCCAAACTCCTGCGTGACCTCGGCCACGCCTGCCTCAAAACGACCGCCCCAAAGAGCCATGGAACCGTCCCCTTTCTCCAAATACCAAAACAAGCGCCCAAAGCAATGCGCCATATCGCTAAAGCGATTTTTCAATCGCTAGTTTTACACATTCCCCACCGTGTGCGGTGCCATGTAGCTAATTTGCAAAGAAGTGACGCGCCATGCACTTGGCGCCCAACGTCTCCCTCCGGATGTTGCCCTGCGAACCATCGATCCAGGCCTTCAGGCTCATAGGGACGTCCTCGACCCTTGCAGCATCGAACTCGGGCGCGAGGGCAAGTAAAGCATGCGCGATAGCATTGAACATAATGGATACTCCTCATATATAGGCGCAGAGCCGCCAAATTGATAGAAGGAGCCCCGCCGGACAACCCCGGCGGGGCTCGGACTCAGCCACAGTCGCGGCATCATATATGCGGGCGGAACGTAGGGGCCACCGATGTTAAGAAGTGTCAGCAAGCATAACGAAAGGTAGGGACCCCGTGCGCCCGTTATGTATCACGCGGATGGGCCGCGCGGATACCAAGGGAAGGAGGCGCTAGGCCTGGGCGGCAGCAGAGCTGGGGCCCTGGACCTTTGCCCACGTCTTGAGCGACAGCGTATCGATCTCGATAAAGCCGGCGCTGGCCTTCTCGTCAAACGTGGTGTCGCGGTCGTAGGTAGCCAGGCCGTAGTCGTAGAGGCTGAAGGGACTCTTGCGGCCGACGACATGGCAGTTGCCCTTAAAGAACTTCAGGCGGACGGTGCCGGTCACGAACTTCTGGGTGTCGGCCATAAAGGCGTCGAGCGCGTTCTTGAGCGGGCTGTACCACTGGCCGTTATACACGGCGGTGGCCCAATCCTGCTCGAGCTTGATCTTGGTCTTGAGCAAGTCGCCCTCGACGCAGATGTCCTCGAGCGCCTTGTGGGCGGTGATGAGCGTCAGGGCGCCGGGAACCTCATAGCACTCGCGGCTCTTGAGGCCCACCAGACGATCCTCGACCAGGTCAAGACGGCCAAAGCCGTTGTCGCCCGAAATCTTGTTGAGGGCGATGACGATCTCGGAGAGCTTCATCTTCTTGCCGTCGACGGCGACAGGCTTGCCGGCCTCAAACTCGATCTCGGTATAGGTCGGGGTGTCAGGCGTGTCCTCGGGGTTCTTGGTCATAACCCAAGCGTCATCGAGCGGCTCATTCCAAGGGTCCTCCAGGTGACCGCACTCGATGGCGCGACCCCACAGGTTGTCGTCGATGGAGTAGGGGTTGTCGTTGGCACCCTCGGGAACCGGCACGTTGTGGGCGTGGGCATAGGCGACCTCGTCGGGACGGCACTTCAGGTCCCACTCGCGAACCGGGGCGATAACCTTGAGCTCGGGGTCGAGGGCCTTGACGGCGGCCTCAAAACGGACCTGGTCGTTACCCTTGCCGGTGCAGCCGTGTGCGACGTAGGTCGCGCCAAACTCGTGGGCGACCTCAACAAGCTTCTTGGCAAGCAGCGGGCGAGACAGGGCGGAGAGCAGCGGATACTTATTCTCGTACATGGAGTTTGCGGCGATGGCCTTGGTCAGGAACTCATCGGAGAACTCGTCGCGCAGGTCGAGCACCTGGCAATCGAGAACGCCCAGGTCAAGCGCCTTCTGCTTCTTGGCATCCAGGCCGGTCTCCTCCTGGCCCACATTGCCGCAGACGCAAACGACATCGAGATTCTTCTCGTCCTGGAGCCACTTGACACATACGGATGTATCAAGACCACCGGAATATGCGAGAACGACTTTTTCCTTGCTCATGGCTGTTTCCTTTCGCCCTTGGTAGCTAGTTAGAACATCGGTCAGTTGCAAGTCATTTCAAGGTCATATACCGTGCAATATCAGGTTAAATAGCAAAAATCAGCACATACATGCCCTAGAAACATGCAGCAATGTCGTGCTAAAACCCAACGACCTCAAAATGACTCTGTTGAGGCAATTCGCCCCATGCGGACAGAGACGATTGTTATCGTCGTCGGGAAATTGCGCGCTGGCGTCGGATGGCATTGTCTGCAGCAGTGATGATCTTTACGAACTGCATCTGCCTCTCCTTTCACCTATCGCCGGGCGCAATTCTAATATCGTAAACGGTACCTTTTTCTCGGTAAGCGGTTGTTTTTCCGTCTCCGTTTTCGATGGTCGCTATATTACGATAAAGTGCCCACTGCACAAGCGACAAATTCAAATTTCTGAAAAGTTTTTTCATTAGTTTGTGAAATGCAGTGCAAATACGCTGCGTTCCTGCGAAAATACGCCTGACTACGAGTTGATGGTTATAACATCTGAAACAATTTCGAAACGAAAGGCTCGCTTTTATGCAAACTTACGAATCGGACGCCAATATTGGAAACATTAAGATTCTCGCCGTTGATATGGACAAGACGCTTCTCACCGACGAGCGCGTGCTACCTCAGGGTCTTGATGAGCGCCTGGACAAGCTCGCCGAAGCCGGCATCGTATTCTGCCCCGCTAGCGGACGTCCAGCCCCCAAGCTCGAGGAGATGTTCGAGGGCATCAAGAACCGCCTCGCCTTTTGTCCCGACAACGGAGCCTGCGTCATCTATCGCGGCAACTATATCTATAAGAGCAACATCGATGTGGCGCTGTATCAGCAGGTCTTGAGCCGTGCCTCGGAGGACCCGCGCGCCGTTCCCGTCCTGTGCTGCTTCGACGAGTTCTACGTGCTTGCCCGCGACCATCAATACCACGACGAGATCAGCGTCTACTACAACACAATCAACTACGTCGACAGCTTTGAGGGCATTGATTTCGAGTCCAACAAGATTTCGGTCTTCTTCCCCGGCTACGACGCCGAGCCCGCTTTCCGCGAGACCTATAGCCCCGAGTTCTCGGATCAGCTCTACGTCACCAACGCCGGGCGCGAGTGGATCGACTTTATGAACCTGGGTGTCGACAAGGGCGCCGGCGTCGCGCATCTTTGCGAGCACCTGGGCATCGATATCGCTGACGCCGCTGCCGTGGGCGATACGTACAATGACATCCCCATGCTGGAGCGCGTCGGCCACAGCTTTATCGTGGACAACGCCGAGGAGCATATGAACGCGCATGCTAAGTGGCGCATTCCGAGTAACAACGACGGGGGCGTACTGACGCTCATCGACGCCATCTTGGCGGCTCGGTAGCCGTCCCATCGGGCCTGGCCGGGCTGCACGGGATACTTTTCGCTCGGTCAGGTCCTGCGCAAGACGAAAGCCACATTAAGTGGCTTTCTTTGCGTGCGGAATCTACGAAAAGTTAACCTGTGCCGCCCGGCCAGGCCCTAGGTTTACTTGTTTGCCGCCTAGATGGCGTCTTGAGTGTCTAGATACTTAGGCTGAATTTAATTGAACGAAGGGGGCTCCTTGTTGGCAAGGAGCCCCCTTCTGGTTTGGTTACTTTAGGGTTGTGGGCACTTCCCTATTTGGCGTCGGCCCAGGTTATGCCGGTGCTGGCTTCGGCGATTAGGGGGACGCGGAGGTCTACTACGTGCTCCATGACGTCGCGAACCATGGTGGTTAGGCGCTCGACTTCGTCGATGGGGCACTCAAAGTCCAGTTCGTCGTGCACTTGCAGGATCATGTGGGCGGCAAAGCCTTCCTCTTCCAGGCGGCGGCTTACGCGGGCCATCGCGATCTTGATGATGTCGGCGGCGGTTCCCTGCATGGGATGGTTCATGGCCGTGCGCTCGCCAAAGCCGCGGAGTTGCGGGTTTTTGGCCTTGAGCTCCGGAATATGACGACGGCGGCCGTACATGGTCTCGGCGTAGCCCGTCTGCTTGGCGCGTGCCACCACGTTGTCGAGGAACGTGCGCACGCCCGGGTAGGCCTCGTAGTAGCGGTCGATCATGTCGCGTGCCTCGGCCATCGAGATATGCAGCGACTGCGACAGGCCGTAGGCCTGCTGGCCATACACGATGCCAAAGTTCACGGCCTTGGCGCGACTGCGCAGGTCGGGCGTTACCTCGGACACCGGCACACCGAACACGCGCGCCGCCGTCTCGGCATGGAAGTCCTCGCCCTCGTTAAAGGCGCGCACCAAGTGCTCGTCACCTGAGAGATGCGCCAGCAGACGCAGCTCGATCTGCGAGTAGTCCACCGCCAAAAAGACGCTTCCCTCGCCTGCCGAAAACGCCGTCTTGACGGTACGACCCAGCTCCGAGCGCGTCGGGATGTTCTGCAGGTTCGGGTCGCTCGAGGACAGACGCCCCGTTGCCGTGATGGTCTGGTTGTACGTAGTGTGTACGCGACCGTCACCACGGCGTAGCGGGCCCAGCGTGTCCAGATAGGTGGACTTGATCTTAGATTTCTCACGCCAGTCCAAGATCAGACGCACGATTTCGTGGTCACGCGCAAGGTCGCTCAGCACCTTGGCGTTGGTCGAATAATAGCCGCGCTTAGTCTTCTTGAGGCCCTTGGTCGGAAGCCCCATCACATCAAAGAGCACGTGCGACAGCTGCATGGGACTGCCAATATTAAAGGTCTCGTCACCCGCCAGGTCGCGAATACTGCGCTCAACCTCGGTAATCTGGGTCGCCAGACCCTCGGACAGACTGTGCAGACGGTCGGGGTCCACGAGCATGCCCGCGCGCTCCATCTTGGCAAGTACCGGAACGAGCGGCATCTCGATGCCATCGAACACGTTGGCGGCATTCTCACGGGCCATGCACTCGCGCAACGGTGCCACGAGCGCCAGCGTCAGAGCCGCAGTACGGGCGGCAGGCGCCGGAGCGTCCTCACCGGCACCCTCTGCGCCGCGCGCCGCAGGCAGCGCCATCTGCAGATACGTATCGGCAAGATATGCCTCATCGAACTCGGAGCGATCGGAATCCAGCAGATAGGCAGCGACCACGGTATCGAAGATACGCGTGGAATCGGTAGCGAGCGGATCCATGAGCTCGGGCTCAGAAGAATCGACGGGCGAAAGCTCGTGCAACAGCGCCTTCATATCCGGGCTCGCCACGCGACCCTCCATAAACAGACGCGCGAGCACGCCGGCAATCACGCCGTGAACGAAGTTGAAGCCCTCAACCTCAGCCGCCGCACAGCTGTCGCCCTCCTCGAGCGCGAACAGGCCCTTGGACGTCGCCAACCACAGCGTGCGCGTCAGTCCAAAGAGCGCGCCCTCTTCCTTGTCGTCGTCCACCACGGCGGCGACCCACTCGCCGGCATCAATCGCGCGGGAGACCTCAGCCGCAACGGCACCAAGCGCGTCGGCATCGCCGGCGGCTGCGCGAACCATAGCAGGTATCTCAACCACACTGGAGGCAGCAGCAGCCCCGCCCTCGCCGCCGACCAGCGCCAAGAAACGGTTCTGCATGGCGGTGATACCAAGTGTGCCCAGCGCCGCGGACACTTCGTCGGCAGAAAACGCCGGGAAGGACGTTTCGTCAAAGTCGAGCTCGACGGGCGCATCGGTGCGAATGGTTGCGACCTTGCGGCTCAGCAGCGCATCGTCGATGTGCGCACGCAGGTTCTCGCCCATCTTGCCCTTGACCTCGTCGGCATGCGCGATGACCTCGTCCAAGCTGCCGTACTGTGCGATGAGCGCGCTCGCCTTTTTGGGGCCGATGCCCGGTACGCCGGGAATGTTGTCCGACGTATCGCCCTTTAGACCGTAAAAATCGGGCACGAGCGCCGGCGTAATGCCGTGATACAGGTCGTCCACGCTCTCGGGCGTCATGATCGCCACGTCGGACAGGCCCTTGCGGGTCGAGACCACGTTGACGTGCTCGGTCACGAGTTGATACATGTCGCGGTCGCCGGTCACCAGCAGCATGTCGCAGCCGGCCTCTTCACCCAGGCGCGCCATGGTTCCCAGGATATCGTCGCCTTCCCAGCCCTCGGACTGCAGAATCGGCACGTTGAGCGCGGTGAGCAGCTCCTTGATCATCGGAAACTGCGCATGCAGATCGGGGTCCATGGGCGGGCGTTGCGCCTTATACTGCGGCAGCATCTCCATGCGCACGCGCGGTTTGCCCTTGTCAAACGCCACGACCACACCGTCGGGGTTAAAGGCATCGATCATCTTGAGAAACATGTTCAGAAAGCCGAAGATCGCGTTGGTGGGGCGGCCGTCCGGCGCATTCATGGTGGGCGGCACGGCGTGGAAGGCGCGGTGCATGAGCGAGTTGCCGTCGATAACGGCAAAGGTGCGGCGCTTGTCAGACATATTGAATACCTCGCTTTGGGCTGGGCACGGTTTGCTCACACCAGTTTACACGCTCCCCGCCCCGCGGCCACCGCACATCAGGCTTCCCTGCCGCCGCGGGCCCGCGCGTGATACGATGGCTCACGGTACATCAACCAGCACGATCGATCCGAAAGGAGCCTGCGTCATGGAGCGTCCCTGCGCATGGAAAAAGTACACGCCACAGCAAGTCGAGGAGCTCGAGGAGCTTTGCCGCGGCTATAAGCAGTTTTTGAGCGAGAACAAGACCGAGCGCCTGTGCGTCAAGACCGGCATCAAGATGGCCGAGGAGGCGGGATACGTCGACCTGGAGACCGTGATCGCCGAGGGCCGCGAGCTCAAGGCAGGCGACAAGGTGTACGCCGCCAACCACGGCAAGGACCTTATGCTCGTCAACCTGGGCACCGCCCCGCTCGAGCAGGGCTTTAACATCCTGGGCGCCCACGTGGACTCGCCGCGCCTAGACCTTAAGCAGAACCCCGCCTTCGAGGCCGGCGACATGGCCTACCTCGACACGCACTACTACGGCGGCGTCAAGAGCTACCACTGGGTAGCCTCCCCGCTCGCACTCGTGGGCGTCATCTGCAAAAAGGACGGTACCACCGTCGACATCAATATCGGCGACAAGGCGGACGACCCGGTCTTTACCATCTCCGACCTGCTGATCCACCTCTCGAGCGAGCAGATGTCCAAGCCTGCCAAGGACGCCGTCGATGCCGAGATCCTCGACGTGATCGTGGGCGGTCGTCCCGTCAAGTTCGATGGGGACGACAAGGACGCCCCCAAGGAGCCCGTCAAGCAGATGTTCCTGGACATCCTCAAGGAGCAGTACGGCGTCGAGGAGGAGGACTTCCTCTCCGCCGAGATCGAGGTCGTGCCCGCCGGCCCCGCCCGCGACATGGGCCTCGACCGCTCCATGATTTTGGGCTATGGCCACGACGATCGCGTCTGCGCCTACCCCTCCATGCTCGCCCAGATCGACGTCGCCAACGTGGAGCGCACGAGCATCACGCTCATCGTCGACAAGGAGGAGATCGGCTCCGTGGGTGCCACCGGTATGACGAGCCGCTTCTTCGAGAACACCGTCGCCGAGATCATGACGCTCGCCGGCGAGGATAGCCCGCTGGCCCTGCGCCGCGCACTCGCCCGCAGCCGCATGCTCTCCTCCGACGTGTCCGCCGGCTTCGACCCGGGCTATGCCGGCAAGTTCGAGACCAAGAACGCGGCCTTTATGGGTCGCGGCCTGTGCTTTAACAAGTACACGGGCAGCCGCGGCAAGGGCGGCTCCAACGACGCCGATGCCGAGTACGTGGCCCTCGTCCGCGACATCATGGACGAGGCCGGCGTGGACTTCCAGACCTGTGAGCTCGGTCGCGTCAACGCGGGCGGCGGCGGCACCATTGCCTACATCATGGCCAAGTACGGCATGAACGTCATCGACTCCGGCGTTGCCGTCCTGTCCATGCACGCCCTGTGGGAGGTCGCCAACAAGGCCGACATCTACGAGGCCTACCGCGGCTACAAGGCCTTCCTCGAGCGCGCCTAATCCACCCCACCCATAACTTGCGGTGGAATACGGATTGATTTGGCCTTTCAATGGCACAAACAGACCGTATTCCACCGCAACTTTTTTAGCGAGAGAACGGTTCCATGTTGCAGGTCATCATTTCGCCCGCCAAGCAAATGCGCGCGGCCCAAGATGCTTTTGAAGTCCTGGGCATTCCACCCTTTGTGCGCGAGACAGCTCGCCTCCACCGCGCACTGCTAGATATCGAGCGGAATGAAGGCAGCGGCGGCCTGCAGGCGCTATGGAACGTGAGCGACAAACTGCTGGGGCCTTGCCTCAACACCCTGCATGAGTTCAGGCCCATCCTGAAAAACGGCGATCTCGACAATCCCGCACTCGCCCGTCACCTCTCCCCCGCCGTCATGTCCTATCACGGCATTCAATACCAGAGCATGGCGCCCAAGGTGATGGATTCCGCGCAGCTCGACTGGCTACAAAACCATCTCTGGATCCTCTCGGGCCTTTACGGATGCGTGCGCCCCTTTCATGCCCTTGAACCGTATCGGCTGGAGATGGGCGCGAAGCTCGCCGTTGACGATGCCCGAGACCTCTACGCGTTTTGGGGTGACAAGCTCGCGCGGGCTACCGCCCCGGCAGGCTCAAACACCACGATCGTCAACCTCGCCAGCGTAGAGTATGCCAAAGCCGTTCTGCCCCACCTCGCGGACGACGCCACGGCCGTCACATGCCTCTTTGGCGAGGGTATCCGCAACGGGAAGCCCATCCAACGGTCGACCGCCAGCAAAAAGGCGCGCGGCTCCATGGTGCGGTGGATGGCAGAAAACAAGCTCGAGGATGCAAGCGAACTTACCGCATTCAACATCGGCTATCGGCACATCCCCGAGCTTTCAGACAAAAACACCCTGGTTTTCATGAACGCGCAGGCACAATAGGCCCGCCGTTTCCAAACACCCCATTACTCCGCCAAGCCATCGGCCTTTGCAATCCCGTTTGTCGAACCGTCCTGATAGACAATCTTGACGTGCTCAACCTCGGAAACCGCAACACCCGTCGGAGGCTCCAGACGCCATTCCGTCAGGGCGATATCCATGGTCGTGGGCACATCTCCTTGATCTTTGAGCTTCACCGTCAGCGTTTTGAGCGCCGCGTCAAACGTCACGCGTTCGATTTCTTCACCTGGAATTGACCCACCACTCAGCTGCAACTGCACAAACTCATCGCGCGGGTACCAATAATCGCCCGGAATGGCGAGCGTATTGGCATTACCGCCGGTACTCCTCACCGTCATAATCGGTAGGCCATCATCAGCCTCGAACTCCCATACAGCGCCGCCACGACCACCAAACGTCCAGATACAACAGGCAATCACCATCACGACAAGGATCGCAAAACCGATTGCGACCAACCCATGATGGGCACGGCCCTCCTCGGCCGACACGTCCCACTGTGTCTCTCGATATAGATGCTTGTCTTCCATGTTCGCCTCCCCACGGGCATGCTCATCGCGTCAATCGTACCCATTCGAGCTATACTTGAGCCCACCACATAAACGGGGAGCTTGCAGGACAAGACGGCAGGCTGAGACTGGGCGCGCCCGCCCTGACCCGCAAACCTGATATGGGTAATGCCAACGAAGGGAGCCGTGCCAATGAGCACACAGACCGAGCCCAAGCTCGTCACGCAAATCGACTTCGCCCGCGCTGGGCAGATCACACCGCAGATGAAAGAGGTCGCCGAGCGCGAGCATCGCGACCCCGAGTACATCCGCGAGCGCGTGGCAGACGGCCGCATCGCCATTCCCGCCAACATCGTGCATATCAAAAAGGGGATGCGCGCCTTTGGTGTCGGCGAGGGCCTGTCCACCAAGGTCAACGTGAACTTGGGCATCTCGGGCGACAAGGCCGATGCCGCCGAGGAATGGAAGAAGGTCAAGATTGCCGAGGACTTTGGCGCCGACGCCATCATGGACCTCTCCAACTCGGGCAAGACGCGCCAGTTCCGCCAGCAGCTCATCGACGAGACGCCGCTCATGGTAGGCACCGTCCCCATGTACGACGCCATCGGCTACATGGAAAAGCCGCTGGTCAAGCTCACCAAGGACGACCTGTTCGAAGTCGTGCGCGCGCATGCCGAGGACGGCGTGGACTTTATGACCATTCACTGCGGCATCAACAAGTCGGTCACCAAGACCTTTAAGGAGACCGGCCGCCTGATGAACATCGTGAGCCGTGGCGGCTCACTGCTGTTTGGCTGGATGGAGGTCACCGGTAACGAGAACCCATTCTATGAGTTCTACGACGAGTTGCTCGAGATTTGCCACGAGTACGACGTGACGATTTCGCTCGGCGACTCCTGCCGCCCGGGCTGCCTCTACGACTCCAACGACGCCACCGAGACCGCTGAGATGATCGAGCTGGGCAAGCTGTGCAAGCGCGCTTGGGCCGCCGGCGTCCAGGTCATGGTCGAAGGCCCGGGTCACATGGCGCTCGACGAGATCGCCGCCAACATGAAACTGCAGAAGCGCCTGTGCCACAATGCTCCGTTCTATGTGCTCGGGCCGCTGGTGACCGATATCGGCGTGGGTTACGACCACATCACCGCTGCCATCGGCGGCGCCATCTCCGCCAGCTCCGGTGCCGACTTCCTGTGCTACGTGACACCGGCAGAGCACCTATGCCTGCCCAACGCCCAGGATGTGCTCGACGGCCTCATGGCCACCAAGATCGCCGCACACGCCGCCGACATCGCCAAAAAGGTGCCCCACGCCCGCGACATGGACGACAAGATGGGCCAGGCACGCCGCAAGCTCGACTGGGACGCCATGTGGAAGTGCGCGCTCGACCCGGTTACGGGCAAGAAGCGCTACGAGGAGTCCCCCGCCGCCACCGAGGGCACTTGCACCATGTGTGGCAAGATGTGCGCCGTCCGCACCGTCAACAAAATCTTCGAGGGCACCACGATCGACCTCGGCATGGAGGACTAGCCCTGTCGCCGCGGCCGCTTCTGGCGGCGAGCCGGTGCCTGTCAATTGTTGACGTGTGAACATTTGCTTGCATTTGCGTAAAGATTGCATCGCCCGCCCGGGTTCGACATAGAGTCGGCCCGGGCATCTTTATAATGCTGGCTTATAGACCCATTTGATTCCGACCGAACAAGGGAGCGAACATAGATCGCAGTAAGGTACCTGCCGTTCTATCCATCGCAGGATCCGATTCCAGCGGTGGCGCCGGCATTCAGGCCGACATCAAGACCATCACGGCGCACCGCCTGTATGCCGAGACGGCCATCACCGCTATCACCGCACAGAACACCCTGGGCGTCACCGCCGTGCAGAACATCTCCCCGGATATTGTCGCGGCACAGATCGATGCCGTTTTTGACGATATCCGCCCCAACGCCGTCAAGATTGGCATGGTTTCCTCTGCCGAGATTATCGAGGTTATCGCCGACCGCCTGAGCGCTTGGAACGCGACAAACGTGGTAGTCGACCCCGTCATGGTAGCCACCTCGGGCGCACGGCTGATTGCCGAAGATGCCGCCGAGGCGCTCACCCGCCGCCTGTTCCCGCTAGCGACGGTTATCACGCCCAATATTCCCGAGGCCATGGCCCTGCTCGACTACGAGGTCGACTCCGAGCGCACGCAGCAAAATGCTGCCATGCTCCTCACCCGCCGCTTTGGTTGCGCATCCCTCGTTAAGGGTGGGCATCTTGTCAACGAGGCCAACGATGTACTGGCCGAACCCGCGCCACTCGATGACGAGGGCAACCATCTGGGAGATCCACTCACCACGTGGTTCCGCCACAAGCGCATCGAGACCGACAACACACACGGCACCGGCTGCACGCTCTCGTCCGCCATCGCCTGCGCGCTGGCTCAGGGCATGGATCTTGCCGACGCCGTCAACGCCGGCAAGGCCTACCTAACCGGCGCTCTGGCCGCTGGCCTGAACATGGGCAAAGGCTCCGGCCCTGTCAACCACATGTGGCAGTACTGACCTGTAGGAACGACAAAAACGAACACTCCGTTTACCTGCTGGTTCAAGTACGACAACAACGGCAGAAGCGCATAAAACGGGTTAGCACGCGCACTTGGGATAATTTGGGGATACGCTAGGGTCACCGTCGAACTGACGAATCGTCTTGTTTAATTCAAAAAAAGCTCCCTCCCTGGACAACCAGGGAGGGAGCTTTTTCGTTTGTTGCCAATCAATAATCGAGGGTCATCGGTACAACCCACGGACCAGCGCCTTGCCGATCGCGACGTTGGTGTCACGGCCGTGGTAGCCATCGGCGCCTGACGAGCCGCACGAGATGCCATGTGCGATAAGCCAACGCTGGTGCTGTTTGATGGTTCCGCTGTTCATCTGGCGAGCCTGGACACCGCAGAACTCAGGGTAGATCTTGCAACCCACTTTGCGCTGAAGCGCCAGGACCATATCAGAGCCGCAACCTTTTCCGGCCTTCGCCCACTCGACGCAGCCCGCATCGACGGCCCAGAAATAAGACTTGTTAGTGAGCCACTGACCCGAGATGACCCCGTCGGCGGAGGTCCCAAGCTGGCGCTGAAGCTCACTAATCATCTTGGGACCGAGGTAGCGCGTGTCACCGAGGCTCGAGACGGTGTTGTCCCTGACCTCGGTGTTTGTGCCGCTGAGCGTCTTGCCGTCGCCGAGCCAGTACAAGGTGCCGTCCCACGGATAGCTGTAGTACGGCTTGATGTTGCTCTCGCGCCCCGTCTGATCGCCCTCTGCACCGGTGACGGTGCCTTTTTCCGAGATGGAAAACTGTGCCAGCATGTCGCCGCGTATGGAGCCGTAGGGCGAGATGCACACGGCGGTGTGATGCCTCTCGTTGAGATAGATGTCGCCGCGCCGCGCCGACTTTACGCCCATCTTTCGCCATCCGAAAAGCCCGGTCTTGAGCAACTGCGTGCGCATGTTGCCGGTATAGGTGGCGCCGAACGTGTTCACGCCAACGGCGCGCAGGGCGGTTATCACCGCCGAGCTACAGTCACGGTCGCCGCCCGCGACGGTCACAGTCGTGCCTTCGGAAAGAGTGATGACCTCCGTGGTGCCGTCGCCCATGCGGTTTATCTGGGAATAGCCGTGTCCCGTTCCCCCGTCATGCGAGACGAGGTGCTCAATTACCTGCGCGAAGGCCTCACGCTGAGTGATCGCCACTAGCGTCGCCTCCTCCATCGTGCTTGAAGATGCGCATGAGCGGGGTGTCGCGCAGCTCGGGATAGCCTGAGCAGACGTTCTCCATGCAGCTCGCGACCTCCATGACGGCGATGTAGGTGCAAACGACCGTGACGGTCACGCCGCCCAGGCCAAGGCCCACGACGTGCTGCGTGCCCGCCTCGATGATGATGGAAAGCAGGATAACGCAGAGGAGCTGCGCCTTGTGGCCGAGCCCCTCGCGCATCTTGGAGCTCGAAACGGTACCGTTGATGACGGCGCTGATGAAGCCGGTGACGATGTCCATGAGCATTAGTACGCATGCAAGGCTAATGGCCCAGACCTGAGGCTCGGTCAGCTGGACGAAGAAGATTGACATACGATCCTCCCCTAGCCGTTGCTCACGATGCTCCAGGCGCCGTCAGACCCGACGACGCCGGGCTCGAGCGTGTTGCCGTCAATCAGCGACTCGTAGACGGTGCCGTACTTGGTAACCCGGTCACCCTTGGCGTACGACTTTCCTCCGATCCACTCGGGAACGCCGGCGCCGCCGGCCGTGGACGCTACGACCTTCGCCCAGTGCTGGGGATCGGATACGGGGTCCGCAGCGGTCGCCGTGTGGCCGGAGATAGCCTTGTAGAGCGTGCCCTGCCAGAGCACGCGGTCTCCCTGCGCATAGACGTGACCGCATGCATAGAGCGGATAGAGCGCCGGAACCTTCAACGCATCATGGTCGGAGAGGGTGGCCGCCTGGATCTGGGCGAGCACGAGGGCAGCGTCCTGAGGCGTTCCGGCATCGGGAACGAGAGTCCACACCTGCCAGATGGCGCCGTCATGCTGCTCATAGGCGAGCACCGTGTGGTAACCGGCGTCGGGGTTGGGTTCCGCCGCCTCGCGAATCGGCAGGCCGGAGCCGTCCGTAGTCAGGTAGACAGACCCAGATACAAATTGTCCGTAAAACATTTTTTCTCCTTAATGGTTGATTCTTTCCCAAAGCTCCGGAGCCGTATCGGGCTCAGATCCGATACGGGGTGCATGCGTCTGCAGGCACTTGTACAGGTCGCCTCCATATGCCACGCGCGCGCCAGCGGCATACGAGGCCTCACCCACATACCACGGCCGGATGAGCTGGGGTACCTTCAGCGCATCCACATCACCGAGAGTCTCGGCGGACATGGCAGCAAGCCGCACCGCGTCATCGCGCACCCCGTCTGGCACGACACTCCATACTTGGTAGATGGAACCGCCCCGCTGCTCATACGCCATGTCCGCCTTGAAACCCTCGGGGACCTCAGGCTCATCAGACGCGAGAATCGGGAGACCCCTCCCGTCTGTCGCCAGGCGCACTGCGGGCCCGACAAGGGTCCCGATCAATGCCATTTAGACTCCTTTCTTTCGACCTCTCGTGGCAGAAATCCCACGCGCGTATCCTCTCCTTGAGAGCCCACGCGTCTGGGATTTACGGGATTGGAGACCATGATGAAAGTTGCAGAGGCCGCCTCGAGGTACATGGACGATAAGCGCGGCAGGCTGCGCGCCTGCACCCTGGCCGGATACGAGAGCGCGCTAGCGCTGCACGTCCTACCTCGCTGGGGCGAGCTGGAACTCGAGGCGATAACGCCCGAGGGCGTACAGGGCTGGATTGATTCGTTTGATCTGCCGGGGGCCGCCGAAAAGGCATACAAGACCCTGCGGCAGGTTATCCGCTGGGCCATCCGCCGTCTCGGTGTGCGGATGTACGACCCAACCGCCGCCGGTGTCGAGCTACCGCGCAAGCCGGCGCACTGCCCACGCACGATGGAGGCGAGCCAGGTCCGTGCCTACCTCCGCGCGCTGTGGGGACACGAGTGCGAGGCGGTCGCAATCTGCTCGGTAACCCTCGGGCTGCGGCGCGGCGAGGCGTGCGGCCTCAAGTGGTCGGACATCGACCTGCGCACCGGTGAGGTCCGCATCCGCCGTTCGAGGCAAGTCGTGCGCGGCAATGAGGTCGTCGAGGCGCCGAAGACCGAGCGCTCCGCGCGGTCCTGCTGGCTCCCCCGCTTCGCCGTCAACCGCCTGCGCGCGCTGCGAAAAGGCCGCTCGGGCTGGCTGTGCGAACTGTCGCCCGACGCCATTGCGCGGCACATCAAATCCGCATGTCGCCAAGCCGGAGCCGCCTGGACCTCGATGACGGAATGCCGTCACACGTGGGCGACGCTCGCCGTGGAGGCAGGCGTGGGTATTGAGACCGTGGCCATGATGCTGGGACACACCGATATCGGCACGGCATACGAGCACTACATCGTACCGAGGCCGCGCATCTGCAAGGACGCACAAGGGGTGGTGGAGCGGTTGATACTCGGCGGGTAGGAATTCTGTATCCCGCGAGGTTGGCTATCAGTTCTTATATGGGAAAGACTTCTCGGGTCCCTATGTGGCTTACCGTAAAATAGGCTTCCTGGTAGAGATGTTTTGGAATTTCATTCAGGAATCATCACAGTTATGGAATGCAGGGACGTTGCCCGTTGAATTCCGTCCGACTCAATCATTCCTTGCGCCGGCTGTGCGTACATCTTCAAACGGCATCGTCAACAACAGCACTGCAGAAGTCGAGGTTCAGAAATCTGGCAAAGTTGTCTTTATTAGCACGGTAGCTGCTAGCCAAGGGCACAACATTGGACACTGCATCTGGATTGCCAAATAGGATACAGAATGCTAGAAACAGCAAAACATCACCGGGATAGTCTCGGCATCGCCCTTATAAGTCTGCACTATCATCCAACGCTGTTTCCCCGCCGACGAGACCGCCGCCTGGCGAATAAATCGCACGCCGGACAGTGGAAAGGCGAGCACGAAATTTCTGGCCTTGATTTCCGTATCGAACTCGTCGTAATAAAACGGGCCGTACTGCTTATTAGCAGAAAAAGTCACGCTGCGCACGACATGGGATACAGAATCCCCGAGGTCTGCCAGGGGAGTCAGTTTGGGGATGAGAAGCTTAGGCTGACCCGTCGTCAGTCCGTCGAATGTCACCGAGCAGATCGGGACCGTCACGTCAGCGTCACCGTCCAGGATAGAGCCTTTCGGCACCGACGGCGCGGCGGCGCTCGAGCCGGGGGTTCCCTGGAGAACCTTCCACTCGACCGTCTCGACAAGGGTCGGGCTGGACCCGCTCACATCGCGGGTGTAATGGACACAAATGTAGTCCATGCGCTTCTTGCCTTGCGAGCCGCTCGCCACCTTGACGTTCTCGGGCGAGGTGACGCCGATATGGCGACCCTGCACGATCATGTCGCCGGTCGCGATACGGACGGTGTTCGCGTCGACGAGAGATGGGGCCAGTTTGCCGCCCGTCTGCAGCACATAGCTGCCAGTGCCGACTTCGCCCGCAATGCGGCGGCCGTCGTCGGCCGAGCTGACGTGTGGCACGCCCGCTTTACCGGTCACTATCTCCATTTAAGCCGTCCTTTCCCATATAAAGCCGTTCTGGCTGTCCCGCATGACCCACGTTCCCCCATAGGTGGCACCTGGGTTTTTGCCCTTGCTTTCCATATAGAGGGAGCCCACAGGGTGTGCAGCGAGGAACGTCTGGGCGGTCGAGGCTGCAGGACCCTGTGGC
The DNA here is from genome assembly GCA_900549655.1 of uncultured Collinsella sp. Classification (GTDB taxonomy): domain Bacteria; phylum Actinomycetota; class Coriobacteriia; order Coriobacteriales; family Coriobacteriaceae; genus Collinsella. The sequence goes on along the minus strand of UROZ01000010.1, from coordinate 3,928 downwards.
CCCGTCTCCCCGGCAGGCCCCTTTATGTTGCCCAACTTGATCCAGGCCATTTCGCCGTCACCCGCTAGGCCTTGTAGGTGTACAGGTTGCCCGTGCTCGCGTCGATGTAGACCGAACCGACCACGGCAGTACCTGTCGGTGCGCCGGTCCCAGCGGTCACTGAGGTGCCGTCGGCGCCCTTGGGCCCGATCGGGCCAGTCGGCCCGATCGGGCCGGTCTCCCCTCGCGGCCCCTGGGCCCCTTGCGCTCCCCTGGCGCCGGTATCGCCCTTTTCGCCTTTGGGACCCTTCAGCGATCCGATGTTAGTCCACGCCATATCGCTCCCCCTTCACTAGGCACTCGTACCGTACTGGTAGACCTTAAAGCCGTCTGCCGTATCAATGTAGACGGCTCCCTCCTGCGACGCTGCCGTAGGAGCCCCTTGGCCGAACGTAATGCCTGGGCCAGCCGGCCCCTGTGCGCCCTTGGGGCCGGTGTCGCCCCTGTCACCCTTTTCGCCCGTGGCCCCCTTGTCGCCCTTGGGCCCCTTCATTTCGCCGAGGTCCGTCCACTGCGCATCACCGGTCGCGGCGGTTTTCACCCACATGTGGCCGTTGTCGCTCGTGACGTAGGTGTCGCCGATGGCGGCATCGGACGGCAGCGCGGACGCGCTGCTCACCGCGCCCTTGACCGTTATGGACGTGCCGTCGGCACCTTTGGGGCCAGTGTCGCCCGTTTCGCCTTTAGGCCCCTTGAGGCTCACGCCGTTGATGGCGGAACCGACTCGGGCGGTAGACCTGCCCGGATCCACCGCCGAAATGGGATAGACACTTCCCTTGGCGTCGAGCACGAGGTCGCCGACCTGCACGCCGTCAGACGGGGAAAGCGCCGAAAATGCGACTTCGCCTTCCGACGGGATATTGACGCTCGCCACGCGGACGCTGCCGCCCTTGGGGCCGGCGTTGCCGGTCGCGCCCTTGTCCCCTTTGGGGCCCTTGAGCGTTCCAACTTGGTTCCATGCGTTAGCCATTTGTATCTCCAATCTCGCCGTAGCGATAATAGGTGCCCGTCTCACTGTCGAGATAGAGGTCCCCGACGCGACCACCTATGGCGGGGGTGCCGCCCCCGACATACCACTTCGTGCCGGGCTCGCCTACGGCCCTCAGCTGCTCTCGCACCCAATCTTCGACATCAGCCCAGGTCTTGACCTCGTCATCGGTGTAGATGTAGCCGTCCGGCTTGGCCCTCGGGCGCACCTTGAGCACGGCGCGCGCGTGCGTGTCGCGCCCATCGCTCGCCCAAACGGCCATGTCAACGCCCGCAGTAAGCAGAAGCGAGGGCACCACGGCCTCTCCGCCCACGACCGAGACGACCAATGCGCGTTCCGATCCGGCGACGGCGAAATGTGCCTCCGTCACCCCCTGCAACGCGATGTGAACGCGCCGACCCGTATCCCATTGGTAAAGGGGCGGGCCGATGAGTTCTATCTGCTTCATAGCAGTCTCCTATCTCCCCACCGCACCAGGCGATGCGCCATACGTGGCGCTGTAGCCCGACCCCGCGGCCTTTACGATCTTGCTGCTGATCTCGACCGAGACCGTCACGTTTGGCGAATAGTGCCTGGCCTCGACGATATCGCCGAGGCCGAACTCGACGCCCTCGTTGACCGTCACGGTCACGCTGCCCTCGGACTGTTTGTCCTTGAGTCGGCTGAGTGCCTGATCGCGGAGATCGTCGCCCTCGGTGTTGTTGGCGTCGTAGTACTCCTCGAGCTCGAAGACGCCGGCCATCGCCTTCACGGTGCCTACGCCGCCTTCCCGGTCGGCGTAGACGTCCACGACATCTCTGGCCGCAAGTTCGCCCTTGCCGGCCGCCTTGAGGTGATTGGTGACGAGCAGGTCGCTCTTGAGGTCGAAGTTTACGAGATCGGAGTCGACCCTGCCGCGCCAGTCTGTCACCTTCACCGCCTGGAGCCTGCACGATCCGCCCACCCACCTCGCATCGAGGCGAAGGCCTGCGGAGCGCATCGCCAGCCTAAGGTTGGTCCAAGCGTCGGGTGCGTCCCTGTTGCATCGGTAGCTTACGCTCACCCCGGCGTCGGCATCGGGAACCGTGAAGAGGGAGCCGATGTCGAGCCGTTTAACCGCGGAGCGCAGCACGGCGTTTGCGTCCCCAGAGAGGACAAGGTAGTCCTGGCCCGGATCGGGCCACAGAAGGCGCTTCTCGAGCACTCCAGTCCAGGTCGACCCGGTCCAGTGCAGCTCGGACGAAGTGCGGCCAGTCTTGAGCTCAAAGCCCTCGACGCGCCCGCCGATCTCCAGGCCGTCGGCGAAAACACGCCAAGCGGCCTCCGGCAACGGTACGGACGAGTCGCGCACCACGAGATCGAACGAGTTGTCGACGCCGTCGCCCCAGCCCGAGTCCATATCCAGCTCGAAGTTCGAAATCGGGAAAAGCGTCCTGCCGGCGCTGTCGGAGACTATGAGCTCCAAGGCGGCTCCCCCTCCTCAAGATAATGGGTCATGGTGAAGCCGAACGAGCCGTCCCACGAGACAGAGGACGTGCCCGGCCGCAGCTGCTCGAAGCAGTAGGAGCCGCTTCCCGCGCCCTCTCCGCGCATGCCGTCGGCGAAGCGGTCCTCGGTCTCACCGTACATGCCGACGAGCTTGATCGTCTTGGGGAAGCTCGAGCCGTCGATGATAAGCCTGGAGCCGCCAGGCACTTCAACGTCCGCGGAGTAGACGTTGATGAAGTCCCCCTGCGTCACGGTGATGCGCGGTGACGACGCGGGACCGAAGATCGTGAGCTTAAGGTCGGCAGGCACCAGCCCATCGACGGTGACCGACCGGCTTGCGACCGATCCGCCGTAGTCGAACTCGAAGTCATGGGGGAAGTCCAGGCCGGTCTGGTCCTCGTCCTCCCGGGCGTAGAACTCCTGGGCGACCTCGCGCCGCCAGGATCCGTCGAGCAGCAGCACGGTAAGCGTAGCGGCGATGCCCCGCCTGCCATAAATCTGCGAGGTCTCGGACTTAGCGATATAGGCGCGCTGGTACCAAACACCGTCGACAACGAGGCGACCGGGCTCGCCGACGGAGATATCCCTGTCCGCGAGCCGCCTGAGCCTGTCGGCAGCCGCCGAGGACGCCACGGCATCGACCGTCGCCTCCCTCGCGTCTCGCGAGATGCCGTAGGCGCCGCGCCACGAGAGGTCGTAGCTCCACTCGCGCGAGCGCACGCCCGCAGCGGTGCCGACGAAGACGCCGTTGCCATCGAGGTCGACGCTCTCGCCCGATGACGACACGTAGTGCATTCTATGCATGTGCCACCGCCCTGATGTGTCTGTCGAGGTCGCGCTCGAGCGTGACCGGCGTGTACTTCCGGATGATTGTCGGAAGGTTTCGGTCGAGCCACGCGATGACCGCAGCGCCGTCCGAGCCGCCGCCGACATCCATCGTCTGGGCGACCCCCCTGCCGATCCCGCCCAGCACCTTAGGGCTCAGCGGGATGGCCGCCTCGTCGTATCGCCGGTTGTCGCCGATTCCGATGACGCGCGGGCTGTTCGGTCCGAAGACCGCGCCGCCGGCGTACCAGTTAACGTTGACCGACGGGACCGAACCCGTCTGTGCGTCGAACTTGCCGCTCATCGAGAAGTGCGGCAGCGGTCCCACGTTGATGCGCGGAAGCGTGAGCCGCATCGATCCGACCTCGGCCGACATCTGCCGGCAGGCCCCCATGATCGCAGAGCGGGCGGCACTTGCCGCATCCCTGGCGGAAGCCGAGAAGCGGTTGAAGGACGCGCCCGAGCGGACGCCGAACGAGACTGCGGACGCCGACGCCGACGCCATGCTCGCCGCGACCATGGAGGCCACTGCTGCCACGGAGACGGAAAGCAGCAGGGCCGACGCCGAGGCCGCCCCGCAGGAGGCGGAGAAAGATGCCAGAGACGGCG
>UROZ01000009.1 GCA_900549655.1 uncultured Collinsella sp. | reverse complement strand
GAGCCAGTCCCCTGGCTCGCCCGCTTTCAATCATGTAAATCGCCGTATCTACTCTGCAGACGAAGATCCACCATCAACGATTGCCTGCTCGGACTCAGGAATCCCATCGGCACCCGTACTCTGTTCTTGCTCCACCTCTTCGCTGATTGCGGAGGCGGGGGTCGAGCCCTTTGCACCCACGATGTAGGCAGCCCCAAATCCTAACGCAATGGCAATCAAGGTCAAAATCACGTAGACAGGCCAATGGCGCTTAATATACGAAAACACGTTGACTCCTTAGAGCTCCGTCTACGAACGGCGGATAACCTCGGTCACGACCTCGGATACCGTGGCAATGTTCGTCGGGTTGACATTGTGGGGCAGGTCGTCCTCGGTACGAGCGCAAGCCAGACGCGTGCCGTCCACGCCGGCGATGGTGAGGGCTCGGCGGCTCGCCTCGAGCGCGGCATAGGCATCGGTCTTGGCATAGGGCATCTCGAGCGCGCCACAATCGACATGGAACGACTTGCACACCTTGCTGACCAGGTTCATGATGCGGCGATCGCCCTTGAGCAGCTGCTGTTCGCCCTCGACCGTCACCACCGAAAGCCTACCGGCGCCGACGGATTCAAGATTGATGAAGAATACGCCGCGGAGCTTATCGCGATGCGAAGCCAAGAAGGCCTTCATGCCGGCGCCATCACAATCCGAGGCGCCCGTTGCCACAAACCAGATATCGTGACCGAGCAGCTCATCATCGCCCATAGAGGCGACAGCCGAGAGCATATCTTCGGAAGAAGCGCCATCGGAAGACGTAGCGCCGCCCTTCCAGCCATCGTTATCGTCCTCGAAGTTATCCCACGAACCGATACCGCGACCGGACTTCTTGGCATCGTAATCGTCTTCGACGCCCAGCCAATCACTCATGCTGTCCTGCTCGTTTTTCCTTTTACGACCGAACAGGCCACCCAGGCCGCGTTTGCGAGACTTGGGTGCCGCCGGGGCGGGAGCCGAAATGGTCTCGATCGGCTGCGCGCCCGACGCAACGGGCATAGAAGGCGCAACGGGTGCCGATGTGGGTTCGGGACCCTGGGCAGTAGCAAAGGGGTCGTTGACCTGGGCAGAGGGATCGGGAAGGTCGAACAGCGACGTGCGAGACGCAACGTTTGCCTGCTTCATAGACGGCAGCGACGGATCGGGGACCGAAGCCAGCGGAGACGAGGAAGGTGCAGGCGACGGTGCCGACGCCGGATCGGGAACATTCATCTGCGGACGCGGCGATGCCTGGGAGGAAATCTGGGCCATAAGGGAATCGACCGTTTCGTCCTGGGTGGGAGCGACATTGGCAACCGTGGCACCGGAACCACTCGGGGTCGGCATGGTGAAAATCTGCGTGGAGTAAGGCCTCGACTCATCCGTCTCGGGAGTCTCGGAAACCGCAGGCACTTCCTCCTGCTCGACCTCGGTCGAATCACCTTGATCGGCTGCCGCGTATTGCTCTTCGTCAGAGTTGGCCTCGACGGACTCGTCCTCGGTCGCATCCTGAATTTCGGCAGCATCAATGGGCTCGTCATCGTCTGCCGCGTCGCCCTGCTCATCGGAAATAGGAAGGGGCTCGGCAATTGCGGTGCCTTGCTTTTCAAACGTTATCGTGGAATCGAACTGCGCGGCATCAAACGACATGGTGCTATCGACGTGCTGCTGAGCCTCGAAAGACGTTGTTGCCTCAACAACATCCGCTGACGTCGGTTGCTGGGACTCAAAGGACGTCGTAGCTTCGGCAGCGTCGACGGGCCCGGACTGCATAGCCTCGTTCTGCTCGAACTCTTGCGCCGCGCGCTCACGTGCCGCCTCGGCTGCCTGCTGCTGAGCGATAGCCTCCTGCTCGGCAGCCTCGCGTGCGGCAGCGCGCTTCTCCTCGAAATCGTCGACAAATTTCCTGCCCTTTGCAAGCGCACCCTTAAAGAAGCTGGAAGCGCTGGCGCCAATCGAAGAGAACGCGGATGCAATATCGGCATGGGGCGTTGCCGCGGGAATCTCGGCAGAGAAATCAGTATCGCTCTCGTAAGACACGCGCCTCGGCTGTTCAACGTAATCGTCGTCAGACTCGTCCGCAACGTCTTGCGCCGGCGCGGCGGGAGCCAAAATGTCCAGTCCTGCCGCGGGATCGATCGCGGACACCGCCTCGGGCTCGGCAACGGCAGCGGTAACCGCGGCAGACTCATCATCCGCAGTGACAACGGGCGCAGGCTCGGGCTCAAACGTCGGCTCCTCGCCCTCCTCGTAATCGAGCGTGCAGGACTCGGGAAGCATTCCGAGTGCACGGATGGCATCCGAACCAAAGCGAATGTTGCCGGCGGCGTTGCGATAGAGCTTGGGCTCGGGCTCGGCCGCGGCAGGCTCCTCCGCCGGCTCAGCAGCGGGAACCTCGTCATTGAACTCTTCGGCCTGGACAGCCTGATTCTGATCCTCGGGCACGATGGCGCCAATCAGCGTCTCGTCGGCAGACGCACCCTCAAAGCCCTCAATCTGCTCGTCAAAAGCCTCGCCCTGTTCGGGCTCGGTTTGAGCGTCGGGAGCAATCGGCTGACCGAACTCGTCCTCGGCGTAGGTAGGCTCTTCGTACTCGATGGTGTTGCCGTAGTCGTTTTGCTGCTGGGCCGCGGCATACTCCGCCGCCGCGCGCGCCATTTCCTCGGCACGACGTTTCTGCTCCCCAAAATAGGTATCGAACGGAACATCGTCGGGAAACTCGTTCTCGCCCTGGAAGGGAGCAACGTTGTCCATAACGCCGAGCATAGCGGCGACAGAAGACTTGTTGCACACCGCGCCGGACGTATAGGGAAGAACGTGGCGGTTAGAGATGATGTTTGCCGCGTTGGCAAGTGCAACGAGGGAAGCGAGGATCGCGACAATCCACAGCAGAACCTTGAGCGCGCCGGGGAGCGGCAGGATACGCAGGATGGCAACGGCAGCAGGGGCAATCGTGGCAACGGGCAACAGCTTGGCGATGAGCGCACGATACGAAGCATAGGGCTCGCGGGCGAGCAGCTCAGCACGGGGAGAGTCGTAGTGTGCGACAACGACCACCGGGCGGTTGCGCGGAGACGCGAGCGGGCCCGAGGCCTTGTGGTAGGCGATGACATTTTGGCTCACGCCCGTCTTGCCCAGGCGCGAAACCACGGGGTGGCCCGTGCGCTCGAGCACGTAAAGAACGGCGCCGACAATGGCCAGCAAGGTGCCGACCAAGCCGATACCGCCGCCGATGCCCATCAGCAGGGCGCCGGCAAACGCAAGAATACCGGTAACGGCAAATGCCAATCTACTGGGCGCCGGGGCATTGAACTCCTGAACCTCGGGGTCAAAGCCGTGGTTGCGGAAGATCTGAGCGATATCCTCGGCAGCCAAGCGCTCTTCTTCGCTGCATGCCGGCGTAATGCCGGTGTTCTGCAGCAGGTGGTTAATATAGTTCTGGGTGTTCGCCATGTGCGCTCCACATCCATAATCCGACAAATAGGCCCAATGCATGCACATTAGAACCGTATATAGTCGAAAGTATACCCCGAGCGAGCGCAAACGACCGAATTCGGGCCATCTTAACGCCTCGAGCGGACAAGGATATAGCCTAATCTCCATATCGGACTAAAATCATGGCAGCAAACCACCTTCTCATGCGAGGACTCTATGACGGCAAGCGACGCGACCGCGACAATTAAAAAGGGGAATTCGGAGCCCGGTTTCGATAAAACGGCTCAGCGCATCCTCAATCTTTTCTTTGTGCTCAACAGCTCCCCCGAACCGCTGACGACCGAGCAGATCGTCTTGGATTCTGACCTAGGATATGGCTCGGGCAATATCGACTCGGATAAGCGCAAGTTTCGGCGCGATCGTGACAAACTGCTCGAGCGTGGCATCTTAATCAAGGAGGTTCGCCCCGCCGGTGCGCAGGAGACCGAGGAAAGCTCGTGGACAATCGACCGCGAGCACACGTTTGCTGCAGGCGGCCTCATCACCGCAGACGACGCCGATATCCTACTCAACGCCATCGACCAGACGCTGGCGGCCGGCTCTTCCACCTTTGCCGCGCCGCTTGCCGATATTCGCTCCAAAATTGCCTACCTCACCGGCAGGACGACGGTGGACGAAGTACCGATCCGCCGCTCTCCCACCGTCGATGCGGTATGGAGCGCCTTTGCCGAGCGATGCGCGCTGCGATTTTTATATCAGAACGGACGCGGCGAGCAGAAAGAACGTACCGTCTGTGTCTACGGCATGTTCGAACGCGAGGGCGTGGCGTACTTCTGCGGCCTCGACAATGTCACCGACGACATCAGGACATTCCGCTGCGACCGTATCGTTCGCGCATGGCGTCCTTCGAAGGCCTACGCCATCCCTGCGGACTTCAATCTCAACGACTATCTGTTCTTTGAATTCGATTTCGCCGACCGACCGCCCGTTGCAGCCACGTTCTCGTTCGCCCCTCAGACGCAGATCGATATGATCAACGGCCTCACGCGCGGGCGAGGTGAGCTCACACACACCGATGCGGGATGGATCTGGACCGTTGACGTGCGCGACCTTGAAGCCGCCGCCTCATTTTGCATGGCCCACGCCATGGACGGCATGAGGCCCATGGCCCCCAAATCGCTCAAGCAGGCGTGGAACCACCTCATTGAAAGGACGGTGCACGAGCATGCCCGTGCGTAAACTCACCAGCGAGCAGAGACTCTCGCGCGCCATCGACATCATGGAGGCCCTCTACGCCGCCGGCGAGAGCGGCATGACACGAACCGAAATTTGCGACCGCTTTGACATCACGGGAGTATCGCTCGACGAGATTCTCGAGATCGTCTCGACGCTCGCGGACCGAGAATCGGGTGCGCGCATCATCTGCGAATGCCACGGCGAGCGTGTGGTCCTCACCGGTGACGCCGGACGTGTGCTACCGCTGCGTCTGAGTGCCGCCGAAGGCGCTGTGCTCAACCACGAACTTGAATCGTTGGGGATCGAGCCGCAGACGGCAGCTCGGATTCGACATGCCCTTCTGCCCGAAGAGCTCGGCTATAACCAGCGCGTCTTTGACACCGTCAACCACGGGTCACACTGGCAGCAGCTGAGCTGCGCCATTCAGGACGGCGTTCGCTGCCGCATCTCGTATCGCTCGATGGACGATGCACGGCCACGCGAGCGTCTGGTCGACCCCTTGCGCATTACGGTAAACGGCGACCAAACATACCTGATTGCCTGGGACATCGCGGTCGATGAGCAGCGCACCTATCGCATGGATAAAATCGAGGGACTCACCTTGACGGAAGACTCCGTCGTGCCTCACACACCGGGCGTCGCATCCCTCCACGATTCCCTTGCCCGGACGCAGCGTAGCGCAAAGCTCTTGATGCCATTCGATATGGCGGAGCATCTGGACTGGGCCGGCATCACCCTAATCGAGCGCAGCGGGGCAGACATGGCAACGGTAACCGTGCATTACGGCTCCGAGCGTTGGCTACTGAGCCAGATAATCGCAGCGGGCGGAGCCATCCGCATCTTGGATGACCCCGCCCTGTCAAAGCGTCTGTGCGATATGGCAAAAACCCTCGTCTGTCCGCTTTAGCGCCGCCGCTCGTGGCGTGCACGCCACAGTTGCAGATAGTGACCGATCTGCGCCGATTCGATGCGCTGGTAGGAGCTCGTGGGCAGCGACGTTAAGAACTTCTTCCCGTAGCCCTTCGTCACCAGGCGCGGGTCGGCCAGAATCAGCACGCCGCAATCGGTCGACGAGCGGATAAGGCGGCCGGCCGCCTGCTTAACCTCGAGCACCGCCTCGGGCAGCGAATAGCGCGCCCAAGCGCGGTCTTCGCGCAGGTTGCGCTCGCACGAGAGCGGGTCCGTGGGGCTCGAGAACGGCAGCTTGGGAATGATGACGCAACGCAGCGTCTCGCCGCTGGCGTCAAACCCCTCCCAGAAGGCCTTAAGCGCAAAAAGCGACGAGGTCGGCTCGTTGATAAACCGGTCGCGCAGGCGACGAGGAGATGAGTTGCGCTGCTGGCAGTTGAGCTCCAGACCCGCACGGGCCATCTTGGGCTCAACGCGGGCGTACAGGTCTTCCATGTCGCGCCGATTGGTGAACAACGTGAGCACCGATCCGCCCATGGCAAGATGGGCGTCGACCAGCACGCGCTCGAGCGCCGTAAGATAGCTCTCACGATCGCGCGGATCGGGGATATCGCCCGCAACGACTACAGCCATGTTCGAATCGAAGTCGTAGCTCGAGTCCAAGTGCAGCGATGAGGATGTTGAAGCGCCGATGCGATCGAGGCCGACCGCGTGGTTAAAGTGTTCGAAGCTTTTGGACACCGTCATGGTCGCCGAGGCAAAGATAGCCGTGTGAACCTCGGGCAGCCACTCGGTTGCCAAGGCCTCGCCAATGTCGATGCGCTCTGCGGTCATTGACTCTCCGCCGGCACGCAGCCTGCGATTGACCTGCAGCGAATACACGTAGTGTTCATCGGTGCCATCAATGATGAGTTTGAGGTTCTCGGCCAGCTCGTGCAGGCGGCGCGAGATATCACCCAGGTCGACAACAACCTCGGGCTTGTCGGCGGCGACGGCTTGCACCAGCGCGTCGACGCTCTTGTCAGCCTGTTCCAATACGTCGATGGCAGCGTAGGCCGACTGTAAGAAATCATGCCAGTCGTCAGATTCGCGCAGCTCGGGGCCAATCCATAGATTGGCATTGTCATAACCCCCACGGGCACGGCGGCCGAGCTCGCGAACGCCATCGAACACGTCGGCGATTGCCATGCTCGCGCGCGCAACCGTCGACGTCGCCTTGGCAGTAAGGCCCAGATAGAGCGTAGAGCCCTCGGAGGTTGCCAAATCACGGGAGACCTGGCTTAGCGCACCGGTGCTCGAGCCACCCAGGCGCTCAAACAGAACGCGTGATTCGTCCGCCGACACCACGCGCGCCCACTGACGGCGCGCCTCGCGCTCGATGGAATGGGCCTCGTCGATTACCCAATGACGAATCGGAGGTAAAATCCTGCCCTCGGCCGCGACATTGCGGAACAGCAGGGAATGGTTGGTGACCACCACATCGGCATGCGCCGCACGGCGACGAGCGCCGTGGACCAAACATTTATCAGGGAAAAACGGGCAGAGGCGACGAGCACACTCGCGCGAGGCCGTCGTAAAGTCGGGGCGGTTGACGCTGCGCCACCGAATGCCAAGTGAGTCGAGGTCGCCATCGGCTGATTGGCAGACGTACGCCATAATGACCGCGACCGCCGTGAGCGTGTCCGCCGGATCGCGCTTGGTGGTAATCTCGACCTGGCCGCGACTCATGCGCTCAAGCTTGCGCAGGCACGGATAGTGGTCATAGCCCTTGAGAGCGCAAAATGACAGGCCACCGTCCAGTTGCTCGGCAAGTTTTGGCAGCTCATGGTACATGAGCTGGTCGGCAAGATTGTTCGATTTGGTCGCAATACCAACCGTAATGTTGTTACGGCGTGCTGCCTCGGCAAAAGGCACCAGATAGGCCATCGATTTACCGACGCCTGTGCCCGCCTCAATTACACGATGAGTGCCCGTGACCAGCGCATCACGGACCTCGAGCGCCATCGCGATCTGCTCATCACGCGGCTCGTAGGTGGGGTACATGCGATTGACCAGGCCACCTGGCGCATAGTCTGCCTCAATCTCCTCACGACTCGGCATCTTGAGTACCGGCAGTTCGTCGGCGTCCACCCGATCGTCGGCGCGATCGGCCTTGAGAACGTCAGCACGAGCGGCGCTGAGAGAGAAGATATAACCAGGGTTCTGCCCCGCCAAGAATGAGAAGATTGGACGATAGGACCAAGGCACGTCCGGATGCATGTCGGCTAGGCGCGCCATGAGGCCCTGGGGCAAGTCGGTGAGTGCCACGAGCAACACGCGCCATACGCCACACAGGGCGTCGACGTCGGCATTGGCACGGTGTGATACCGAGTCACAGCCAAACAGATCGGCCATAAAAGACAACTTGTGCGATGCCAGGCGCGGAAGCGCGATGCGCGACAGCGCCAGCGAATCGATCCAGATATCGCTCACGTTGACGCCGCCTTTGACCGACTCGATAAACGAGCGGTCGAACGTGGCGTTATGTGCGATTACCGGGCAACCACCGACAAAATCGGCGAGAGCGGCTACGGCCTCAACGGCCGACGGGGCATCTGCCACATCGGCATTTGTAATGCTCGTGAGCTCGGTGATCTCGGCGGGAATCAGCTGCTTGGGATGCACGAAGGTATCGAAGCGGTCGACGACCTCGCGGCCCGAAAGACGGGCCGCCGAGATCTCGATCAGCTCATTGTCCTGCACCGAAAGACCTGTGGTCTCGGTATCGAGGACGATCACATCTTCCTCGATAAGGCCGAAGGACTGCGTTTTGGCGCGTTCGGCAAGCGTGGCATAGGAGTCGATGACAAACTGCGGCGTTCCTGACGAAACCGCGTCCTCGATTAGCATGCAATGCCCGCTCGACGAAGGCCCATACGGATCAGGCTGTCACAGACCTGCGGGAACGTCATGTCGTCGGTGTGGCGGATCTCATCCGGATACAGCGACGTATCGGTCATGCCGGGAATGGTATTGGTCTCGAGGATGACGGGGCCGTCCTCACTCACAATAAAGTCGCTGCGCGAGATACCCAGGCAACCGAGGGCCTTGTGAGCAGCACAGGCAAGCTCCTGAGCGCGAGCGTAATTCTCGGGTGAAATCTGCGCCGGAATGCGATGGATGTCCGTAGGGTCGACATATTTCACGTCCAGATCGTAGAACTCGCAGTCCTCGGGTTTGCGAATCTCGACAATCGGCAGAGCGCGCACGTCGTCCTCGCCGTACACACCGACGGTGATCTCGGTACCCTCGATGCACTTCTCGACCAGCACTTTGTCGCCGTACGCAAACGCCTTGGCGATTGCCGCGGGCAGCTCGGAGGGCTCATGGACCAGGGAAATGCCATAGCTGGAACCGTTGACGGCCGGCTTCACAAAGCAGCGCTCGCCACAAACCTCGACGATATGATCGATATCGACTTCATCGCCCACCTCGAGCGCGAGGCCGGGGGCAATGGGAATGCCCGCCTTGGCGTACAGGAGCTTAGAGACCTCCTTGTCGGCACCGCAGGCGCTGGCAAGCACGCCCGAGGCCGTGTAGGGGATACCCAGGGTCTCCATGGCGCCCTGCATGGCGCCATCCTCGCCGCCGGCACCGTGCATGGCGATAAACGCCACGTCAAAGCCGCCGGTCGCCATGGTTACCATAAAATCATCGGCAGCCGTGTCGAGCAGCTCCACCGAAGTGTAGCCGGCCTCCTTCAAGGCAACCACGACGTTCTTTCCCGAATTGAGCGAGATCTCGCGCTCAGCGGAATGACCGCCCGCCAAGACCGCTACGTGCATGTTCTCTAGGCTTTTACCCGGCATGGGCAGACTCCTCCTCTATAATTTCTGCAGCTGATACCATATTGTAGCGATACCCTCTACGTTTCCCCAAAATCGAAAGGCTTCCATGAATCCCAGGACTAAATCTCAGGACATTCGCGACTTGAGCCAAAACGATATTCGCGAGCTCGTGGCCGAGCTTGGCCAGCCCGCCTTCCGCGCGAAGCAGCTCATCGAATGGGTCTTTGAGAAGAACGTTTGTTCGTTTGACGATATGACCAACCTTCCCAAGGCTTTCCGCGAGCAGCTTAAAGAGGCTTTTGCCTTTGACACGCCGACTGAACTCACCAAGCAGGTTTCCAAAGATGGCTCTCGCAAGTATCTGCTCGAGTACCACGACGGCGTTTCCGTCGAGACCGTCGGCATGCCCCGTCGTAACAAGCTTTCCGTCTGCGTTTCCACCCAGGCAGGCTGTGGCATGGGCTGTGCCTTTTGCGCTACCGGTCTCAACGGCCTCAAGCGCTCTCTGACCGCTCAAGAGATCGTCGACCAGGTACTTCATGTATCCAACGACTTTGGCGAGCGCGCCACGAGCGTTGTCTTCATGGGCCAGGGTGAGCCGTTTGCCAACTACGACGAGGTTCTCAAGGCGTTGCGAATCCTCAACGACCCCGATGGCATCGGTATCGGTGCTCGTCACCTCACCGTCTCTACCAGCGGCGTTATTCCCGGTATTCGCAAATTTGCCGACATCCCTGAACAGTTCACGCTTGCCGTTTCCCTGCATTCCGCCATCCAGTCGACACGCAATAAGCTTATGCCCGGTGTTAAGAAGTACACGCTACTTCGCCTTCACGAGGCGCTTCAACTCTACACCGAGAAGACTGGCCGCCGCCCGACCTATGAGTATGCCATGATCGAAGGCGTCAACGATACGAATCCCGAGATGCAGGCGCTCTGCGACTTCTGCGAGGGAACGTTGTGCCACGTTAACCTGATTCAGCTTAACGACATCGAGGGCAGCCCGCTCAAGCCTTCGCCGATTCATAAGGTTGAGGATCTTCAGCGTCGTCTTGAGTCCCGTGGCACCGAGACCACGATTCGTAACTCCCGTGGTAACGATATTGACGCTGCTTGCGGACAGCTTAAGCAGCGCTTCAAAGTTCAGAAGAACGCATAGGGGAGCTGCACCCCAAAACGTTTCATGTGAAACATCGAACGACCCCGGTTGCAGAATATGCAACCGGGGTCGTTTCAATTATTGACATTAATTTTGAATCAGCTGCTACCTGTCCCATTTTTTACGGCCAAAATAAGGGGTCCTTGTCTCGTGAATCAGACAAGGACCCCTCAAAATATGCTGAGTAATTGTTAGGTACCTAATAACCTACATTTTCCCATTGGTTGCTAACCCAACTTTGGTTAATCTTGGGATTCTTCGTTACCTGAGCAGTACGCATGGCAACATCTTCGGTCATAACATCCATTTTCTTTTTGGAAGTATCGACGATATCTTGCGCGCCACGAAGCAAACGACCTCGCAGTTCATCGTCTGTCGCGATCTTATAGCCAGCAAAGGCACCAGCCGTGACAGTCGTCGCCAATGCAATCGCTGTTAAAATCTTATTCCTCATCTTGGCCTCCTTGATCAAACTGAATCATTTCGCCAAGAATACGAGAGAGCTCTTCCTCGTCTTTAAACTCAATCTCAATCTTATTCTTTCCACGCGAGCTCTTCACACGCACATTGGTATTAAATACCTGACGAAGTACACGGGCAGCCTTTTTAAAAGACTGAGGCGTTGCAGGTCTCGGCGTCTTAGGTGTCTCTCCGGCAGAAAACAACGGAGCAAGATTTTCTGTCGCTCTTACGGAAAGGCCCTCTGCAACAACTTTCTCTGCAAGTCGAATACGCGCGTCTTCATAGGGAACCGCAAGAATCGCACGTGCATGACCAGCAGTAAGTTTGCCCTCAAAAATCATCTGCTGAACTACTTCGGGGAGATCGAGAAGACGCAGTGAGTTTGTAATTGCAGAGCGTGACTTGCTTACTGCCTTCGACAATGCCTCTTGGGTCATACCGCTGGCATCGATAAGCTGACGATAGCCCTTGGCCTCTTCGACGGGATTCAGATCAGAACGCTGAAGGTTTTCGATAAGAGCAAGAGCAAGCATCTCTTCATCATTTACCTCTTTAATGATGACTGGCAATTCTTCAAGGCCAGCAAGCTTTGACGCCTGGTAACGACGCTCACCAGCGATGATCTCATAGCCGTTTCCATGCTTCCGAACCAAAAGCGGCTGCAAAACGCCATGTTCTTGGATTGACTCGCTCAACTCGCGAAGTTCGGTTTCGTTAAAGTGAATTCGCGGCTGGTTAGGGTTGGGAACAATATCCTCAATAGGTAGTTTCGTTTCAGATGCAGCCTTTGACGCGGATGCAGCCGAACCACCGGTCTCATACTCGGCCTCTGAGACCAAAGCATTGAGTCCACGTCCCAATCCACCACGTTTCTTTACACTAGGCACGCTTGATCACCTCTTTTGCAAGGTTCATATACGCTTTTGTACCCTTATTTTGAGGTGCATAGGTAATTACCGGTTCTCCAAAAGACGGTGCTTCGGAGATTTTAACCGTACGGGGGATCAGCGTCTTAAACGCCTTGTCACCAAAGTACGATTGAACCTCCTCAACAACCTGATTCGATAGAGAAGTACGCGAGTCATACATGGTCATAAGCACACCATAGGTGTCTAAGCCCTTGTTCAGACGTGATTTAACCATCTTCATTGACTCAAGCAGCTTCGTAACGCCCTCGAGTGCATAATACTCGCACTGGATCGGAATCAAAACGCTGTCTGCCGCGGTCAAGGCGTTGATAGTAAGCAGGCCGAGCGAAGGGGGACAGTCAATGAAAATAAAATCGAACTCGTCCTGAATCGGCTCAAGCAAATCTTTGAGGCGGGTTTCACGAGCGATTGCGCTTACGAGCTCAATTTCCGCGCCTGCAAGCTGAATTGTAGCCGGAATTACGAATACCTTTTTGCAATTTGTATCAAGAACAAGCGATTCTGCCGGCACATCATTCAATAATGCATCATAGATGCAGTGATCAAGGTCTTCTTTTTCAATTCCGAATCCACTGGTGCTGTTTCCCTGCGGATCAAAATCGACAATCAGTGTCTTACGACCCTGCTCGCCCAGTGCCGCCGCAAGGTTTACAGCCGTCGTTGACTTACCAACGCCGCCTTTTTGATTGATAATTGCAATGATACGCGTGTCTTTTGCGCTCTTAGAACGCTTAACGTCGCGAAATCCCACGGTCCCTCCTGGTGTGTATTGAAGCTGTCAAACGGAGGATGTTTCACGTGAAACATTCCGATTCAATATCAACCGCCATGTTTCACGTGAAACACTGCAAGTTGTTAGTATCTATTATGTTTCACGTGAAACATCTAGGCAAGCGGATTCTTCTTTGCCATGCCATTTGCACGAGGCAATGAAACAGATGCTGAATGACTCTTCTTAAGAACAATGAACTCCCTGTGACCCAAGCCTTCAGGCAAATCAATTGCGTCATTCAGAAGCAAAGTGAAGCCGCAAATCTTAGCTGCTGACATACCGGAAGCAAGCTCCTCATCCGAAGGATTGCCCTTGGTGATAACAAATAGCCCTCCATCCTTCAGGTACGGAGCCGCATACTCAACAAGAATCGGTAGAGGGGCCAGTGCGCGGGCGGTTACAACGGAGAACTGCTTCTTATGGCTTCGAGCATATTCTTCAAGACGATCATGAACCGCATGAGCATGTTTCAATCCAAGAGCATGGACAAAGGAATTAACCGCATCAACCTTCTTGCAAACAGAGTCAATATAAGTAGCTTTACGATGCGTGGTTATGGTTAATGGAATACCAGGGAAGCCCGCACCTGTTCCCATATCGAGCAAAGCTCCCTCAGGAGCCTTGTTGATATAGGGGAGCAAAACAAGTGAGTCGAGGATATGAAGTACTGCAGCATCTTCTACGTTAAGAATACGGGTGAGATTGGTTGTTTTATTTGTTTCTAGAACCAAATCCAAATGCTGAATACATTTCCTCAGCTCAACATCAGTTACGCTCAAGGAATACTCTTTGCAATAGGAAGTTAGACGACTCAACATCTCGTCAGCCTGCTGATCAGTAAGTACTAACAACGAAAGCTCCTTTCTGACAAAAATCAGTGTATCGAGAACTTTTGACAAAAAAAGGGGACGTGGAAACCACGTCCCCTTAGCATAAGCTCGAGAAGATTATCGAGCAACAATCACCACATGGCGATCAGGGTCAGAACCCTCAGAATGAGTATCGACGGCATCATTGCCACGAAGTGCAATGTGAACCAGTCGACGCTCGTAGGCATTCATGGGCGGAAGCGAAACACTCTTATGAGTGCGGATGGCACGCTCGGCAGCAGACTGGGCCATGGAAGCAACCTTGTCCTGACGGCGACTCTTGTATCCCTCTACGTCCACCACAACCGGATACCTAAAGCCAAGTTTGCGGCTCACCAGCAAAGAGAACATAACCTGAAGGGCATCAAGGGTGCGACCATGACGGCCAATGAGAACAGCAAGGTCGGGAGCCGTTACATCCAAAATCAGCTCACCCTCGTCGCCCTCATACTCATCGATAGGAGAGTTGGCGGCATCGAAGTGCGAAAGGATGGAACGCAGGATGGAAATCGCAACATCGGCAATGGTGTCGAGCTCCTCATCGGTCAGCTCTTCACCAGCCTTGTAGCGCTGTGCAATCTCGGGATAATCGCCCGCGACCTGCGGGGCAA
Organism: uncultured Collinsella sp.; assembly: GCA_900549655.1. GTDB lineage: Bacteria > Actinomycetota > Coriobacteriia > Coriobacteriales > Coriobacteriaceae > Collinsella. The sequence goes on along the minus strand of UROZ01000009.1, from coordinate 21,593 downwards.
CCTCCTCAAGCATATCCTCGATGATCTCTTCAGACATAACGTACTCCAAAAGTTAGGTACCTAAATAAGATTGATATCCCGTTACTTCTTCTTGTGCGGGCGCGGCTTCTTCTCTCGACGAGTGACCTCAACCTGCAGCGGAGCGTTCTTAAGACGCTCCTCCTCATCGGCCTTCGCCTTGTCGATGACCTTCTGCGTCACAAAAATCTGCTGGATAACCTGCCAAGCAGACGAGACGTCGTAGTACAGCAGAACACCAACGGGAAGGCTCCAGCCCATCCAAAGCATCATGACCGTCATGACAACGGCCATCATACGCATGCTCTGAGCCTGCTGGCCGGTCTGGTTGCGCGACATATAGAGCTGCGGAATCAGGGTCAGGACGGCGAACAGGATCAGGCAAACCAGCGCAGGCAGTGCAACCATAAAGCCATCGGCAAAGGAAGCGCTCGGCGTGGTGGTCAGGTCGGGCAGGATGTTGAAGAACGAGAACGTGCCGTCGTTAAAGTACTGCGGCAGGTTGCGCAGCAATGTAAACAGGGCGAACAGGATAGGCATCTGAATCAGCAGCGGCAGACAGCCAGCCATGGGGTTGAACTTGTTCTCGCTGTAGAACTTCTGCATCTCCTCGGCCTGACGCTGGGGATCGTCGGCATAGCGCTCCTGGATCTCGAGCATCTTGGGCTGCAGCACCTGCATGCGAGCCGTCGACTTGGTCGACTTGAGCATGAGCGGCGTCAGCAGCAGACGGATGATGACCACCAGGATGATGATGGACAGGCCCCAGTCGACCGCAAAGGTCTGGATGAGCTTGAGCAGCTCGAAAAGGATGTTAACGATCCAATCCCACATGTAAGTTTTCCTCCGATAGCGAGTGCCCGCTAGGGCACAGGGTCATAACCGCCGACGTGCAGGGGATTGCAGCGAGCGATGCGCCTCACGGCAAGCCAGCAGCCTCTCAAAACACCGTGCTTCTCAATCGCCTGGACGGCGTATTGCGAGCACGTTGGGTAATAAATGCAGGCGTCAGGCAATAAGGGCGAAATAACCTGTTGATATATGCGAATAGGAGCGATGGCAACACGTCGCAAAACGTGATTGCTCATCGCTCCTCCCCGGCAACGCCGGCGCGCTTCATAAGCGAACGCAACGCCTTGTCCATCTCCTGCGGCGAGGAAACCCTCGTCTTGGGAGTTGCGAACAAGATGATGTCATAACCCGCAACGGGAAATCCGCAGCTGCGGGCGGCCTCGCGCATCACACGCTTGGATCGGTTGCGCACGACGGCACAACCGAGTCGCTTAGCACCAACGAAGGCGACCCTTCCGGAGTCGCCTTCGCCAACCGATTCACATATGGTCATTCGAATCAGAGGGTGATTGAAACGACGCCCCTGACTGAACACATGCTCGAAATCTTGCCGAGACTTAATAGTCTTCATGCGAGATGTGTGTATCGCTGCTAGACAGTGAGACGCTTGCGGCCCTTGGCGCGACGACGGGCGAGCACGGCACGACCACCCTTAGTGGCCATACGGGCACGGAAGCCATGGGTCTTGGCACGCTTACGCTTATTAGGCTGATACGTACGCTTCATCTTAAGTTCCTCCTGCTGCATTTCGAGTGTCCGCGGGGACGCGGACGCAGATATAGACACGTGAGCTTGAAGATTGTAGGGAAATCAATGTTCAAATGTCAAGAAATCAAAGGTAAAAGGTTGCGCAGTTCACACGGTTCCCCCATAAGCCAAGCTCGATTTAGCGGTGCATGGCAACTTTTCACGATATTTCATCGAGTTTTCAACAGGTCATGTTGGCAATGTTGAGAACTTTTCGTCCGTTTTCCAAAGTTTTCAACAGGTTTTGGAAAGTTGTCGAAAGATGAGAAACATTGCACGGTGAGCTACTATTTGTTCGAAACCTTTTGAAAGATTGCGAGCGGCATGTCTGACGACTTTTACACCATGGTCGATTCCGGAGACCCGGCACCCGACAACGAGCACATCACCGGCGTGCGCGAAGAGCGTGCGGAAGGCGAGCAGACGACCACGCAGGCGCCAAAAGCCATGTACGCCGCGCGCATCGCCGTCTATGACGACATGCTGTCGACACCGCGGGTGATCGTCATTGATCCGCAAGATGTCCGCACGTATTTGGAAGAGACGACCAACACCGTCTACCAGTGCATGAAAGAACAAGGTGGCCATATCTCGCTCATGGTCATCCGCGAGATTGTCGAAAACTTTATCCACGCACACTTTGCCGAGCCCATCATCTCGATTCTGGACGGCGGAGACACCATCCGCTTTGCTGACCAAGGACCCGGCATCGACGACAAGGAACGTGCTTTCGACTTTGGCGTTACCAGCGCAAACAGCAAGATGAAGCGCTATATCCGTGGAACCGGAGCGGGGTTTCCCATGGTGCAGGAGTATTTGGAAAACGCCGGCGGTGCCGTATCCATCGAGGACAACATGGGCAACGGCACCGTGGTTACGGTAAGCCTGGACCCTAAACGCGTGCAGGAAATCGAGCGCGCCGGCGGACGCGGTGCTGCCGTGCGGCCCGAGACGGAGCAGCCCACATATCCCCCGCCGGGAGCTTTTGCGCAGCAGCCCATGGCAACGCAGCAGATGCAGCCCCCCGTGGGGCAGATGCAGCATCCCGGAATGCTTCCTACACAAGAGCCCCAGGCGACATCGATGTCGATGCCGCCAAACATGCCAGAGACCGTGCCGCTGGCGGATCAGGATGCAGCAGCAATGCAGCAGGCGACGGGGGCACCGGGTGGCCAGCAAATGGGCTATCAGCCGTACCAACAGGGATATCCATATCAGCAGATGCCGCCACTGGGGTATGGCCAGCAGTTCCCGCAGCAGTACCAGCAGGGATATCAGCAGCCGTACCAGCAGATGCCGCAGCAGCAGTACAGCCCTTGGGCCCAGCAGATGCCTCCGCAGCCTTACCAACAGTGGCCTCAAAGTTTTCAACAGCAAATGCCACCGATGCAGAGTTCTCAACAACCAGCAGCTCAAATGATGTATCCTAATGCAGCAAATCAGTATGCGCAGCCACAACCGGACGTGTTCGTAAGCGACCGCGGCAACGCCGCGCTGGGCTATCTGGCGCAAAATCAAGCGTGCGGTGCAACCGATCTGGCGAGGGCGTTTGGAAACTCGGCCCCCACTTGGTCACGCACGCTCAATGACTTGGCGCAGGCCGGCTTGGTCATCAAGCATGGCCAGAAATACCATCTGACCGAACTCGGCGCCGCTCGCGTGCGAGCTCAGAGCTAAAGAACGGGAGAGACAGTGGACGAGGAAGCAAGCATCATCCTGGGGGATGCCATCGCCTTTTGCCAGCGCGACGGCCAAGATGCACGCCTCATCAACATGCTGGGGCAATCGCGCGCCATAAGCCTGACCGAAGATACGCTCACGATCGAGGCCCCCTCGCGCTTTGCCATCGCGCAGCTCAAAAAGCATCAGCCGACTATTGAGGCCTATCTGGAAGAAATCGCCTTTGCACCGATTGCACTCGACATCGTGGCACCGCAAGGCGCCGCGACGGAATCCGCTGCCGCGACGGCGCCGACCACGGCTCCCGCTGCTTCCCCGGCGGCGCCGGCCTCCGCAGGCGACGTGCCGACAATCGAGCACCAGCGCAGCGATGTTTCCCGTGAAACCATGGCACCGTTGCCGGCCGCGGCGGCGACGTCAACGAACGCACCCGTCACGCACATGCCCATCGCTCACGACGCAGCGGCGGGCGCTGATTCGGGCATTGCAATCAAGAACACGCTCTCGGCCGACGATTTTCGTCGCATGATGAACCAGATGAAGGGCGGAGCGCCGACTAAATCCACGCAAGCTGCGACCCCCGCTTCACCCATGCCAGCACCGACCGTGCCGGCCGAGCAGAATACGGATGGAGCCCCGCTCGCCGCGAACTCAAAATTTACCTTTGAGAACTTTGTCTACGGCCCCGAGAACAGCCATGCCTATCGCTCGGCACTCAAGTTTGCCGCCCTCGCGGACGAGCGCGGCACATGCACATCACTGTTTATCTACGGCAAATCGGGCCTGGGCAAGACGCACCTGCTGCTTGCCATCAAAAACGAGCTCGCCGAGAAGTCGCCCGAGATCAAGGTCAAGTATGCCAACTCCCAGGCATATCTGGACGACCTGATGACCGAGTTCGACCGCCAAAAGAAGAGCAACGCCCCCATCATGCAGGCGTACCACGGCGTGGACGTGCTCATCATCGATGACATCCAAAACATCATCGGCAAGCGCGCGAGCGTGGACTACTTTTTCCAGCTCATGGACGAGTTCATCCGCAACAACAAGAAGGTCGTCATCGCGGCAGACCGCGCCCCCAAGGACCTGAGCATGGACGAACGCCTGACCAGCCGCTTTAACGCCGGTATGCTCTGCCTGGTCGCAGAGCCCAGCTACGAGATGAAATACAAGATCTTGCAGCGCTATTACGAGAACACCATCGTCGCCGCTCCCGAGGCAGGCGACGACTCACTGCTGGCGGCCTATGGGGGCGACGGCGGACACCTGACCGACGAGCACTTTAAACACATGGCCGAGGTCTCGGGCACCAACATCCGCGAACTCGAGAGCTTTTGCGAGCGCTGCGCCGGCGAGGCGGGCGACCGTGAGCGCGAGGGCGGGGAGCTCACCTTTGACGATATCGACGCCATCGCCAGCCAGTACTTCGACACATCGGCCAAAAAGATCAACGTCCAGACGGTTCAGTCCGTCATCGAAGAGCAGTACGGCGTGACGCACGAGGAGCTCATCGGCCCGCGTCGCAACGCCAATATCGCCAAAGCACGCCATATCGCTATCTACCTGGCCATCGAGATGTGCGAGATGACGACCACGGCGGTGGGCGCCGAATTTGGCAACCGCAACCACTCGACCGTCAGCACGAGCTACAAAAAGGTCCAGAAGATGATCCAGGAAGACCGCACCGTCACCGAAGACCTTAAGTCGCTGCGCGATAAAATTACACTGCGCTCGTAGGGAAATAGAGACACCTGTTGAAAACTTGTCGAAACCACGGGCATAAGGTGTCTAAAACCCAACCCGCGGTGATGAAAAGTTTTGCGCAGGTTTTGAACGTGGAAAACCACCCCTGTTGCACACAGGCTGCTGTCGATTCTCTTTTTGGGTCTGACCTGCGTCTTTGGGAGTAATCAACAGTTTCGTCAGTGCTATTACTATTATTAAGATATTTATATCTATAGAAAGGTATTAAAAGATGAAGTTCACCGTCAGCCAGAGCTCGCTTACACAAGCCATCGGCGTCGTAATGAAGGGTGTCGCTTCGGCATCCACCCTTCCCATCCTGTCGGGCGTGCTCGTTAAGGCGCAAGACGGCATCTTGGAATTCCAGACCTCTAACTACACCATCTCGATCCGTCATCGCATCGCGGCGCATGTCGAAGAAGAGGGCGAGATGGTTATCCCCTGTAAGATGCTCTCCAATATCACCAAGACCCTCCCCGATGCCCCGGTCACCTTTGAGCTGTCCGAGCGTCAGGTGCTGATTGGTTGCGAGAAGAGCTCGTTCCGCCTGAACACGCTCGATGCCAATGACTTCCCCGAGTTTCCGGCCTATGCCATCGAGAGCGCCGTGGAACTGCCGACCGATATCTTGTCCGAAATGGTCGGCCGCGTATGGCGCGTCACCTCGACCGACAAGGCCCGCCCCATCCTGGGCGGTGTGCACATGAAAGTCGAGAACAACACCGTGCGCCTGGTGGCGACCGATTCCTTCCGCTTGGCCGTGTGCGATACGCAGGTCGAGACCTCGACCCTCGAGGGCTCCTTTGAACTCAACGTTCCGGCCGACGCCTTTAACGACGCACTGAACATCATGGCCAGCCAGGCGACCATCATGATCGGGGCTACCGACACCCAGGTCGTCTTTGAGGCCGGCAATACCACCTACGTGTCGCGCCGCATCGAGGGCGCGTACCCCAACTACAAGCAGCTCATCCCCGATTCGTGCGTGACGAGCGTCAAGATCGACGTCGCCGCCTTTAACGCCGCCCTCAAGCGCGTGGCCGTTATCGCGAGCGCCAACCCCGCCGTCAAGTTCGAGATCGATGTCGAGAACGGGCAGATGGGCCTGTCCTCCATTTCCAATGACCAGGACCTTGCGCAGGAGACGATCGATGTCGAGGCCGAGGGCGAGTCGGGTACCATCGCCTTCAACTACCACTACATCTTCGGCTGCCTCAATGCCCTGTCCAAGGAGAAGGAGATCACGCTGGAGCTCAAGAGCTACTCGCAGGCGGGCATCTTCAAGTCCTACGACAAGATCAACTACCTGTACCTGGTCATGCCGGTCCGCATCTAGCGCTGCGCCATGACCATGTTCGCCCGTGATCTTTCCGTTGCGCATTACCGCAGCTTCGATAGCTATCGCCTTGCCTTGGACGAGGGCGTGACGATACTTGCGGGACCCAACGCGGCGGGAAAGACCAATCTCATAGAGGCGCTGCAGCTGCTGACGAGCGGCGCCTCGTTTAGGCATCCGACCGCCGCCGAGCTCGTCCATGATGGCGTGGGCTCGTGCAAGGTCGAGCTGAGGCTCGAGGGCGACGGCCGCGTGCTTGATATGGGATTGAGCACGGAGGACGGTAAACGCTCGTTTAGCCGCAACGGCAAGAGATGCTCTGCCGCCGGTGTGCGCGGCGTTCTGCCGAGCGTGCTGTTTTGCCCCGACCATCTGGACATGGTTAAGCGAGGCGCCAGTGTGCGCCGCGCCGCCCTCGACGACTTTGGCATGCAACTGAGCGCACGCTATGCCGATCTTGCGAGCACCTATGGTCGCTGCGTGACCCAGCGTAACGCCTTGCTCAAGGAGACCTGGTGCTGCCGCGAGATGCTCGGCGCGTGGAACGATTCGATTGCCCGCGCGGGCGCGGCTCTGCTCGTGCACCGGTTGGCCCTGCTCGACCGGCTGGCGGGCCATGTGCGTACTGCCTACGGGCAAGTGGCGTCCGGTGAGGCTGCCAACGTGACCTATGCGTCCACGCTGGGGGATTTGCCCCAGGTCGGGGATCGCGAAGAGCTGAAGGGCTGGGCATACGAGCGCATGCTGGCCGCCCTTGATGAGCACGCCGACGAGGAAATTCGCCGCGGCGTGACGTTGGTGGGACCGCATCGCGATGAGATTGAGTTTACCGTGGCGGGTCGCTCCGCCCGTTCGTTTGCCAGCCAAGGCCAGCAGCGAACGTTGGTGCTGGCCTGGAAGGTGGCGGAGGTGGCCGTGGCTCGCGATGTCCTGGGCACCGCCCCACTGCTGCTTTTGGACGACGTGATGAGCGAGCTCGACGGCGAGCGTCGCGGTGCTTTCCTGCGGTTGATCGGCGATGATATCCAGACGGTCATAACCACGACCAACCTGGGGTATTTTACCGATGACCTGCTTGATCGAGCCAAGGTGGTGAGCATGGGTGAGACGTGCTAATTACGAGCGCGAGAGCGAAACGGTCGCCTTCAGTGGGTTTTTGAACGCAGAGCGCCAGCGCATCCTGGCGGCTGCAACGCCTAAGCGCCGCGCGCAGATGGAGGCTGCCGAGGAGTCGCGCGCGGTCTATCGCGCGTGGAACGCGGTGTGCTCGGGCACGCGCGAGGGGCGGCATGTGACGGGCCTGCGCTACCTGCCCGAGTCCAATGAGCTGCTGGTATATCTCGATTCGCCCTCGTGGACGCAGGAAATGACGCTGTTGCGCGAGATCATCCGCGCGCGCATGGAGCGCGTCGGTGCGCATGTGGATGGCCTGGTGTTCAAAACCACCGCACCCGGTCACACGCCGCCCGCCGCCAAGGAGCGCCTGCGCCCGGCGACGACCGAGCACCCGCCGGCCCCGCACGCCGACCTAAGTGAGGGCGAGCGCACCGAGATTGAGCGCCAAGTGGCGCCCATCGAAGACCAAAAACTGCGCGAGGCCCTCGAGAACGCCATGAGAGCCAGTGCCGAGTGGGCCAAGGGCGTGCAAGGCAAAAAAGAGCCTTAAATCGCATCTGGTGGCCTTGTAGAGCCAAATACCCTCATTCCCGAGGGTATTTTTTTACGATAAACTAGTAAGGCTGTACACATTTTCTTGACTGAAGGAGGACGTGTGGCAAACGAAAACGATTACGATGGCGGCGAGATTAAGATTCTCGAAGGTCTCGAGGCCGTTCGTAAGCGCCCGGGCATGTATATCGGCTCGACGAGCGCCAGCGGTCTGCATCACCTGGTGTGGGAGATCGTTGACAACTCCGTCGACGAGGCCATGGCCGGTTTCTGCACCGAGATCCAGGTGACGGTCCACGCCGACAACTCCATCACGGTCGTCGACAACGGGCGCGGCATCCCCGTCGACGAGCACCCTGTTAAAAAGATCCCGACGCTCGAGGTCGTCATGACGATCTTGCACGCCGGCGGTAAGTTCGATAACTCGGCCTATAAGGTCTCGGGCGGCCTGCACGGCGTTGGCATCTCCGTCGTCAACGCACTGTCCAAACGCGTGGTCGTTCAGGTTCGTCGCGACGGCAACACCTATGAGATGGAGTTCTCGCGCGGCAAGACCGTCAAGAAGATGGAGGTCGTGGACACCTCGGATTCGACGGGCACCACCGTCACCTTCTGGCCCGACGACGAGATCTTCGAGACCTGCATCTACGATTTCGATACGCTGCACAACCGTCTGCAGGAGACGGCGTTCCTCAATAAGAACCTCAAAATCGTGCTGACCGACGAGCGCGAAGCGACTCCCCACGTGGAGGAGTTTTGCTACGAGGGCGGCATCATCGACTTCGTCAAGTTCCTCAACGAGGGCAAGGACGTCCCCGAGGTCTTTAAGGAGCCCATCTACATCGAGGGCAAATCGGACCCGGACGCGCCTGTGACCAAGATGGGCGAGGTCGAGGTTTCCCTGCAGTGGAATAGCGGTTACGGCGAGAACGTCATGTCGTTTGCCAACGACATCTACACCCCCGAGGGCGGCATGCACCTTGAGGGCTTCCGCACCGCGCTCACCCGCGTGATCAACGATTACGCGCGCAAGCAGAACCTGCTCAAGGAAAAAGACGCCAACCTGACCGGCGACGATGTGCGCGAGGGCCTTTCGGCCGTTATCTCGGTCAAGCTGCCCGATCCGCAGTTTGAGGGCCAGACCAAGGCCAAGCTCGGCAGCTCCTATATGCGCGCGCTCACACTCAAGATCGTGACCGACGGCCTCGCCGATTACTTGGAGGAGCATCCCAAGCCCGCTCGCGAGATCGTCAAGAAGGCGCAACAGGCCTGCAAGGCGCGCAACGCCGCCCGCAAGGCGCGCGAGGCGACCCGCCGCAAGAGCCTGCTCGAGACGGCGTCCCTGCCCGGTAAGCTCGCCGACTGCTCGGTGCGCGATGCCGAGCTGACCGAGCTCTTCATCGTAGAGGGCGACTCGGCAGGCGGTTCGGCCAAGGACGGCCGTCGCCGAGACATCCAAGCGATTCTGCCCCTGCGCGGCAAGATTTTGAACGTCGAACGCGTTGGTGACCATCGCGCGTTCTCGAGTGACACCATCCAGTCGCTGATTACCGCGATCGGCTGCGGCGTCACGACGAGTGCCGGCGACGGCGGCGATTTCGATATCACCAAGGCGCGCTACCACAAGATCATCATCATGACCGATGCGGACGTCGACGGTGCGCATATCCGCATTCTGCTGCTGACGTTCTTCTACAAGTACATGCGTCCGCTGATCGATGCCGGCTACGTCTATGTTGCCTGCCCGCCCATCTTTGGCATTAAGGTGCGCAACAAGATCCACTACGTGTATCCCAACGGCCGCCAGCCCGAAGACGAGATCCTGCGCGACACCATCCAGAGCCTTGGCCTGAACCCCGACGATAACGACGAGGACGGCAAGGCCAAGGACGGCAAAATCACCAAAAAGCGCAAGGGCTATACCGTCCAGCGCTACAAGGGCCTGGGCGAGATGGACCCCAAGCAGCTTGCCTCGACGACGATGGACCCCAAGACCCGCATTCTGCAGCGCGTGTCGATCGAGGACGCCGTGGTGGCGGACCGCGCCGTGCGCGAGCTGATGGGTTCCGAGGTCGGCTATCGCCGCGAGTACATTGAAAAACATGCGCATGACGCGCGTTTCCTTGACGCTTAAGAGGAGGTAACGTGGCAGACGATATCAACAATAACGAGGGTATGGACGAGGCCGGCGATGCCGGTATGCCCGATGATCTGAAGCGCCTGCTTGCCCGTGCTGAGCAGGGCGAGGACGGCGATCCGGACGCCTATAACCCCGATGCCGATGATGATGAGGAAGAAGACGACGACGCCGAGCTCGAGGAGAGCTTTGGCGAAGTCGATCGCGGCGCCTCGGCCGGCGAGGATATCAACGGCGGCCAGCTCCAGATTTCGGAGTTTGGCCGCGAGATGAAGCAGTCGTTCATCGAGTATTCGATGTCGGTCATCACGGCGCGCGCCCTGCCGGACGTGCGCGACGGCTTAAAGCCGGTGCACCGCCGCATCCTGTACGCGATGAACGAGAGCGGCATCTACCCCAACCGCCCACACAAGAAGTCGGCGTGGACGGTCGGCGAAGTTATCGGTAAGTACCACCCGCACGGTGACTATGCGGTCTACGAGGCCATGGTCCGCTTGGCGCAGTGGTTCTCCATGCGCACGCCGCTCATCGACGGTCACGGCAACTTCGGTAACATCGACGGCGACGGCGCGGCGGCCATGCGTTACACCGAGAGCCGTCTGGCAAAGCCCGCCATGGAACTGCTGCGTGACTTGCAGAAGGATACCGTCGACTGGCAGCCCAACTACGACGAATCGCTCGCCGAGCCCGTGGCACTGCCTGCGCGCTTCCCCAACCTGCTGGTCAACGGCAGCCAGGGCATCGCCGTCGGCATGGCCACCAACATCGCCCCGCATAACCTCACCGAGGCGATCGAGGCCACCTGCTACCTGATCGACAACCCCGACGCCACCGTCGACGAGCTCATGCAGATCATGCCCGGTCCGGACTTCCCCACCGGCGCCATCATCATGGGCAGCGCCGGCATTAAGCAGAGCTACGAGACCGGCCGCGGCTCCATTACCGTGCGTGCCAAGGCACACGTGGAGTCCACCAAGACCGGTCGCAGCCGCCTGGTCTTTACCGAGATTCCCTACATGGTCAACAAAGGCACCCTGCAGGAGAAGATCGCCCAGCTCGTCAACGACAAGCGCATCGAGGGCATCTCGGATATGCGCGATGAGTCCAACCAGAAGGGCATCCGTCTGGTCATCGAGCTCAAGAAGGGCGTCATTCCGCAGGTCGTGCTCAACAACCTGTATAAGTACACCTCGCTGCAGACGACCTTTGGCGCCAACAACCTGGCGCTTGTCAACGGCGTTCCCAAATGCCTGAGCCTGCGCGAGATGCTGCAGCACTACATCGACCACCAGGTCGACGTCGTCACTCGCCGTACCCGTTTTGACCTTAAGAAGGCCCAGGCCCGCGCGCATATCCTCGAGGGTTACCTGATGGCCCTTGACCATATCGACGAGGTCATCAGCATCATCCGCTCCTCGCAGACCGACTCCGAGGCCAGCAGCCGCCTGATCGAGCGCTTTGGCTTTACGCCCGAGCAGACCACGGCCATCCTCGAGATGAAGTTGCGCCGCCTGACCGGCCTGGAGCGCGACAAGATCCAAGAAGAGTTGGACGGCCTGCGCCGCGCCATCGCCTACTACGAGGACCTGCTGGCGCATGAGGAGAAGATCCTGGGCGTCATCAAGGAAGAGATGCGCGAGATCTCCAAGAAGTTCGGCGACAAGCGCCGCACCGAGATCAGCCAGGTTGAGAAGGACCTGGATGTCGAGGACCTCATCGCCGACGAGGATATGGTCGTGACCATCACCCACACCGGCTATGTCAAGCGCATTCCGGTGGCCGCCTACCGTGCCCAGAAACGCGGTGGCAAGGGTGTGTCGGGCGTCAACCTCAAAGAGGACGATGTTATCGACGAGATGTTCATCGCGTCCACGCACGAGTACGTGCTGTTCTTCTCGAGCAAGGGCAAGGTCTATCGCCTGAAGGTGCACGAGCTGCCGGTGGGTACGCGCCAGGCGCGCGGTACCGCGATCGTCAACCTGCTGCCCTTCGAGGAGGGCGAGAAGATCGCGAGCGTCATCAGCTGCCGCGAGTTCCCGGCCGACGAGTACCTGATGTTTGCCACCAAGAGCGGCATGGTCAAGAAGACCGTGATGAGCGCATATGATCGCAGCCGTCGCGACGGCCTGATCGCTATCAACCTGCGTGACGACGACGCGCTGCTGAACGTGCGCCGCGTGCGCGAGGGCGACAAGATTATCCTAGCCACCACCGCGGGCAAGGCGATCATGTTCTCCGAGGAGCAGGTGCGCGCTACCGGCCGCGATACCAGCGGCGTTCGCGGTATCGGTATGAAGGACGGCGTGAGCGTTCTGGGCATGGAAGTCACTAACGGCAACGGCGATCTGTTCGTCATCACCGAGCGCGGCTACGGCAAGCGCACACCGGTTGCGGACTACCCGGAGCAGAATCGCGGCGGCCAGGGTGTCTACACCATCCAAATGACCGAGCGTAAGGGTAACCTTGCGGCCATGAAGACGGTGGGCCCGCAGCACGAGCTGTTCATCGTGACGGAGGGCGCGACGGTCATTCGCGTCAAGACCGACGAGATCAGCCAGACTGGCCGCGCCACCCAGGGCGTCAAGATGATGACCGTCGACGACAACGACCGCATCTGCGCCGTAGCCCGCATGACGGCCGCCAAAGAGAAGCCCGAGGGCGAAGGTGCCGAGGCCGCAGCCGACACCGAAGAGGCCCCAGTCGACCTAGGCGACGGCAACGACATGCCAGAGGATCTCCTCGACGAGTAAGTAGTCCTCTCCGGTCAAAAACATCAGATCCCATATATCGGCGGTCGGCGCACCTGCGCGCCGACCGCTTTTTTGACAATCTTGGACCCGCGTTCGCCCCGGCCGCATGGCGGCACATGAAGTCGATCGCGAGTTCCGCACGAGCCGGAGAGCACTTAATGTGCTCTTCGTGCGAGTCAGGACTGTCCGAGCAGGCGACTTCATATGCCGCCGGGCGGCCGGGGCGAACCCCTCCAAAGATTTTCAAAAAAGTTGTTGACGCGCGCGTAACGACTCGTCTAATATATCCCTTGCGCGATGGACCTGTAGCTCAGTTGGTTAGAGCGTCCGGCTGATAACCGGGAGGTCACAAGTTCGAATCTTGTCAGGTCCACCATCAAAACCGTGAAGAGCCCTGGGGCGTTGCCTCGGGGCTTTTTTCTTACCTACTGAAAGTAGTCAAAAAAGCCCCGTCCCAAATTAACTACTTTGATTTTGTGTGCTGTGCGAAAGTTTGGGTAGTATAGCTATTCAATGCGGCGGGCTGCCGCGTGTTAACCGCTACGTACCGGAGGTGTTCCATGGTTCGTGTCGACATAGAGACCATCGTCATGGCCGCCGGTCCCGTGCCATCGCTTATCGTACTTCGTGAGCGCAGCAGCAAATCGGACTCGCCCGCGCCGCTGCGTTCCCTTTCCATTCAGACTGGTTCGTTTGAAGCTGCTGCCATCAGCCGCGGCATCGATAGCGGCCGCGCCGAGCGCCCGATCACCCATGACCTGCTGCTCGATACCGTTGACGCCCTGGGCGCCAAGCTCGAGCGCATCGAGATCGTTCGCGCCGAGCCGCCGGTGTTCTACGCGACGATCGTCGTACTGGCCGATGGCGAGGAGCGCAAGATCGACGCCCGCCCCAGTGACGCCATTGCCCTTGCCGTGCGCAGCAATGCCCCCATGTTTGTGGAGGACGACATCATGAATCGCCTGGGCACTGTTTCCACCCACGCCGAGGATGTCGACGACGAGCAGGAGTTCGAGAAGTTCGACGAGTTCGTCCATACGCTCTCCCCCGATGATTTCTAAATGCGGGGCGGACGGGTTGCGGAGCGTTCGCTGATGGCCGGCGGTATCTCGGCTGAGGCGGCGGCCATTGCGCGCGAGGCCCAGATGCGCTCGGAGGCATCCGAGGCGGCTCGCATTGCCTATGTGACGCAGGCCCGCACGCTTCGCGAGCGCCGCGGCTCGTTTATCAAGATGGTTGTCGTCTCCGCCCTTGTCGCGGCAATCTGCTCGCGCCTTCGTGGTACAGTTGGTGCGCTTGGGTTTTCGATTTCAACAGGCTTGGTAATCTGGGGTGTGGTCGATGCAGTAATGCTGACCAACCAGATCAAGGTACTCGACAAGCGCGCGATGGATATGATGCGCGCCCGCGACGCTGCCGCCAAGATCGCTGCCGAGGCACAAGAACTGTAACGACGCCAGACTCGATGGGAAGGTCTAAAGATGGCACAGGATATGCAAGACGCCGGTAACGTCTCCGCCGAGCTCGACGCCATGGTGTGTGACCTGATTGGTGCATTCTTGGACGACCTTGCCGCCGGCGAGAATCCGGGCGTAGTTGTGGCGATCGAGGACGCTGCTTCCAACCGCTATCTGGCCGCGCTCGACGAAGATGGCGAGGAGGCATGCCTCGAGGCTGCCACCAACTTTATCTCCGAGCACAAGATGGGTCTTAAGGACGAGGGGCTGGGCCGCATCGCCCGCTATGCCATCGGCTATACCGGTTGTGTCGAAATTGACGGCGGCTATCACGACGCCCTGCTTGTGAGCTTCTTCGAAACCACGCTCGAGAGCGGTTTTTCGGCATACGTGCTGTATGAGGGCATGGGTGCCGGCGATGGTTTTATGTGGAGCGACCCTGAACCTGCAGGTGAGGAAACCCCTCTCATCTAAAATCGCTAAAATAAACGAGTTTTCGGTAAAAGGCTCAATATTCCCGCTGAGCGTTGTGTCGCTGGGCGGGCCGCATACGCGTGCCGTTTGTATATGGATAGAAGATAGGGGAACTACATGCGCGTAGACAATCTGAGGAACATCGCCATCATCGCCCACGTCGACCACGGCAAGACGACGATGGTCGACAAGCTCCTGCGTGCCACGGACGCCTTCCGTGCCAACCAGCAGGTCGAGGACCGCGTCCTGGATTCCAACGACCAGGAGCGCGAGCGCGGCATTACGATTCTCGCCAAGAACATCTCTATCGAGTACAAGGACGTTAAGATCAACGTCATCGACACCCCGGGCCACGCCGACTTTGGCGGCGAGGTCGAGCGCGTGCTGCGTATGGCCGACGGCGCCCTGCTGCTGGTCGACGCTTTTGAGGGCCCCATGCCCCAGACCCGCTTCGTGCTGCGTCACGCTATCGACACCGGCCTCAAGATCATGATCGTTATCAACAAGATCGATCGTCCGGGCGCCAACCCCGAGAAGGCCTACAACGACTGCCTGGACCTTATGGCCGACCTGGGTGCCACCGACGACCAGCTCGAGTTCGCCATGGAGCACGTGGTCTACGCCAGCGCCATGAACGGCTTTGCCCGCCTCGACCCCAACGACGGCAACATGGACATGTATCCGCTGCTCGATATGATCATCGACGACATGCCCGCGCCCGAGGTTGACGAGAACGCCCCGCTGGCCATGCAGTGTGTGACCATCGACCACTCCAACTTTGTCGGCCGCATCGGCATCGGTCGCGTGTATTCCGGCACCATCCACCAGGGCGACCAGATCCTGGTTGTTAAGAACGACGGCTCCAGCGCCACCGCTACCGTCAAGCAGCTCTTTACCTTCGACTACCTGGGCCGCACCGAGTGCCAAGAAGTCGGCGCCGGCGACATTGCCGCTGTCGTGGGTATCGACCGCACCGATATCGGCGATGTCTACACCGACCCCGAGAACCCTGTCGAGCTCGAGCCCATCGAGATCGACCCGCCGACCCTGTCCATCGTCTTTGAGGCTTCGACCTCCCCGCTCGTCGGCCGCGACGGCGACATCGTGGGCGCCCGTCAGCTCAAGGAGCGCCTGTTCAACGAGGCCGAGAACAACGTGACCATGAAGATCGAGGAGCTCGAGGACAAGAGCGGCGTCGAGGTCTCGGGCCGCGGCATTCTGCACCTGTCCGTTCTGATGGAGTCCATGCGCCGCGAGGGCTTTGAGTTCCAGGTCGGCCGTCCCCGCGTTCTGTTTAAGAAGGACGAGAACGGCAACAAGATGGAACCCGTCGAGCAGGCCGTCGTCGAGTGCCCGGACGAGTACTCAGGCAAGGTCGTTGAGGTCTTCGGCACCTCCGGCGGCATCATGACGAGCATGGATACCTCGGGCATCGTGACGCACCTCGAGTTTAAGATCCCGACCCGCGGCATCATGGGCCTTAAGAACCGCATCATGAACGTCACCCACGGCGAGGGCGTGTTCTACCACACCTTCCTGGAGTATGGCCCCTACGCCGGCGAGATCGGCAACCGTCAGAACGGCGCTATGATCTCCATGACCACCGAGAAGGCCGTTGCCTACGCCCTGGGTACGCTGCAGGAGCGCGGCCAGCTGTTTGTTGAGCCGGGCACCGAGTGCTACGAGGGCATGATCGTGGGCGAGCGCAGCAAGGCCGGCGACATGGTCGTCAACATCGCCCGCACCAAGAACCTGGGCAACCAGCGTTCCTCGACCTCCGATATCTCCGTCCAGCTGGTGCCGCCTCGCACCTTCTCGCTGGAGGAGGCGCTGGAGTACATCGCCGACGACGAGCTGGTCGAGATCACTCCCAAGAACATTCGCCTGCGCAAGCGTCTGCTCAACGCCACCGACCGCAAGAAGGCTGCCGTCCGCGCCGGCCAGGTCAACAAATAAGCGCTGGGGCTTATAGCCGCCAATAAGAAAGGGCGTCGACCGCGATGGTCGGCGCCCTTTTTGGTGCAAGGGGAACAGATTCGTTTGCACCGCAGTGGGGGGGGGCGGCTGTCCCTCCGAGCGGCTTTTCAGGCAAAGTTAAGTTGTTTAAACATATACATAATTCCACCGGATATAGCCGGTATGATACAAAACTGTTAACAGGTAAATATCAACTGGTATTAAATTAAAAGACCTCTTGACCTGCGGTTTACATGATTGGTATCTATATTATATTTTATGCATTGTGGCATAGACGGACCGTCTTAGAAGGTGCTCCCCAATTGGTTCTTGCAATGCGCTAGGTAGGTTCTCGTTGATGTTGGGGCTTGTGTTCGATCCGACGATTCGCCGTATTCCACACTGTGTTGTAGGAATTAGGGGACAACTATGGACGCATACCGCTCACGGTCGCTGGGTATGGCGGCTCTGATTTTCATTTTGATTTGCCTCACCGCCGCAGTGTTTTACGGTGCGGCCCCCGTGCGCGCCGATGACGTTGCGAAGCCCGATCCGATTGCGATCGATGGGGATACGGCGACGGTTGATGTCAGGCTGTATACCGATGAGCACCATACTCAAAAGCTCGAGGATCCCGTAACGTCCACTTCGACGCTCTATGGAGCTTTCTCGGCACAATTCAAAGGCGGCAAGGCGCCTACGCCCGAGAAGAACATCGCTGTCTATAAGCTGCCCGACACCATTGTCGTTGACGACAACGACGGCGGCGACCTCATGGAGGGTTCGGAAGCCACTGCCGCCAAGGCTGGCACGTGGAAGATTAAGGACAATAAGGTCATCTTTGCGTTTGACAAAAACTGGCTTGCGTCAAACCCTGCGGAGATTTATGTCGGAGCCAATTTCTCGTTCGAGCTTGCAGACAAGGACACCAGCTCAGGCGGCAACGCATCTGTCGTGTTCCCTGGTGTGGGAACGATCAAAATCCCTATCAAGGACGGCAAAGTCACGGGGACGAAGTCGGGGACCTTCTCCCAGGGCGCAGATGGCGTGGCCAAGGTTACCTGGACTGTTACGCTTACCGTAGAGTCGTATGCTACGGACGTTAGCTTCACTGATACGCTGGGCGACAACTTCGACTTTGTGAACGACAGTTTCAAGCTCGACGGCAAGAAGCTTGACTCCCAGCCGATGATCGACGGCCAGGTCGTAACCCTCGACAGCCTGGGCAACCTTTCCCGGGGCAACCACACGATCACGTACGATACGGTGCTGAAGAGCGGCGTTGCCGCGAACGGCGGCGATTTGATCAAAGCTGAGAATACGGCAACGTGGAATTGGGCTGGCTCAAGCGACAGCGATAACAGAACAGCTACGGCTGAGCCTGTTACATTCGGCTATGACATGATCAAGAAGTCCAATGGCTCAGGCACGCCGTCGGACATCAAGTGGACGGTCAAGCTCAACCAAGGCAAGCTCAAGGCCGACATGAGCGGATACATGTTCACCGATAATCTGGACGGAAAACAGACGTATACGGGCAACTTTGCGGTTTACAAAGGCGACTCGGAGGCGAGCGGAGTCAAGATTTGTGAAAGAAAACTTGAACCTAAGGATAATTTCTTTTCCTATACGTTCCCGAACAACCTTGAGGATAAGTACGCCACCTACTGCATCGTTTATCACACCAAGATGAACGATACGAGCTCGTACGACACCGTGCGCAACAGCGCGACCATCGAGCGCAAAGGTTCCGTTTCCGGTACGGATGATGGCAGTTTCACGCCGCAGCTGACGGGTGTTGTGCCGATCACCAAGAGGCTCGTGAGATACGATGAGGCGGCGACGACGGGCAGGGCGACGTGGGAGACGAAGGTCGCGCTGAAGGCGATCGTCAATGCGGCCCATCCAGGCGAGGTGACGGTGAAGGACACGTTTCAGTCGGCATGGTCGCAGAAACTTGGTGTCGACGAAAGCTCCATTACCATTAAAATCGGCAATACCGAGCTGGTTCCGGGCACCGACTGGAGACCAACGACCAGCTATCCGGGTAATGAAACAAAGAAAAACTACGACCTCAAGATCATCGTTACCGACAACGTGAAAGCCGCTCTCGAGAACGAGGACTACGCCGTTATCACCTACGACACTACATCAGAAGCGCTGTCGGGCTGGTACTCAAACTTCGCAGCGGTCGAAGCACCGGGCCTGAGACTACAGTGGCCGTTCACCGAACCCATCAAGTACGTTGTCAACCGAGAAACGATGCCCGCGGTCGAGAAGCCGGAAGCGGAGTCGAAGGTGTCTTGGGTTGAGAACTTCGATTGGCATACCGTTGACGGCTCGGATGAGAAGGGCGCCTGGATCGTCGACTGGACGGTGTATGCAAACCGCCAAAAGGGTAATAAGGGCGCAAATGGCGAGTTCGAATACTATGGAGCTGGAAAGCTGGGCGGGAAACCGCTGAATATCGTTGATAGCCTTCCGGATGGTATGAGCTATGTTGCGAATTCCGCAAAGTATACGCTCGTGCAGAACCCCTATGATAAACATACGGGGCTTCATCGCGGAGGCGAGGCCAAGGAGGTCGTTACGGGTCGGACGCTCGCCGCCGACAACGTCAGCCGCAACGGCAATACGGTCACCTTCTCCATCCCCACGACTGAGCTTGAAAGCTATGCCGGCTACGCAAAGCTCACGTACAAGACGGCGGTCAAGCGCGGTGAGCTCGATACCTCCACAAACGAGGTGAAGTTCACCAACAAGGCCAGCGCGGGGTCAGGAGTTAAAAAGTTCGATTCCGGTAAAGGTGACGTCATCATTAAGAACAACGTCATCAAAAAGTCCGGCGAGCAGGTTGCCAATAGCAATCGCATCAAATACACCATTCTTGTTAACGAGTCTGCCGTTGCCCTTAAAAATGGCACCGACTTCCTTGAGCTCGTCGATACCATGGATGCCAAGTGCGCGCTGGTGCCGTCGACGCTTAAGGTCTATGAGCAGGTGAATGGTGCCTGGTCACCGCTGGCTGATAAGGACTATTCGTCGAAGATGGAGCAAGTCAAGGATGAATCTGGCTCGCGTACGAAGTTGACTCTTGAGGTGCCCGACGGGAAATACCTCAAGGTCGAGTATGAGGTTATCCCGACCGGAAACCCCGGCGAAGAGGTGTCCCTTTCCAACACCGCCGAGCTTGCGGGGGTGACGGAGGGTTCGGCGATCGACGAGCAAAAATGGAAGATTCAAAATGCGTCCGCCAGCGCGGGCGGCAACGGCTACAGCATCACGATGACCAAGTAAGACGCCCAGCAGGTCGGCGCGACGCTCGAGGGGGCGAAGTTCACACTCTACAGCGTGGATATGGGCCAGGTTGCGGATGACGGAAATGTAGAGAACGCCAGAACGCCGTTTGACGAGGCCGCGATCGACGTCCCTACCGACGCCAACGGCAAAATCTCGTTCGGCACAAGCGACAAGAAGATGAGTAATTGTGTGCTCTATCAGCTCGTGGAGACCAAGGCGCCTGTTGGCTATGCCAAGGCCGATCCCACGTGGATCATGCTCAAGGGCAGCGCGAGCGACAAGGATTATCAGGCTGCGCTAACTAAGGCAAAGGACATCGTCGACGGTGCGGAGATCATCGACGATACAAAGAAGGACGAGATCTGGGTCTACGACAACCGCATGACGGGCAAGGCGGTTATTAACGCAGAGAAGGTGCTCGCAGGCGGAACGTTCAAGGAAGGTCAGTTCTCGTTCGCGCTCAAGGATGACAAGGACAGGGTGCTCCAAACGGTGACCAACGATGCCATGGGCAACGTCTCCTTCAACGTCGACTACAACAAGGCCGATACCTATACTTATACCATCTCTGAGGTCGTCCCCGAGGGCGCCGAGAACAACGTCAAGGACCACATCACCTACGACAGGACCCAGCACAAGGTTACGGTTAAGGTGGACAATGGTGAGAGAAATCTCGTCGCCACCGTCACCTACGATAATGGCTCTTCGACCCCGCCGACTTTTACCAACAGATACTCGACCACGCTTCCCGAGGCAGGCGGTGCCGGCTTGACTATGACGTATCTGGCTGGCGCTTCGCTGCTGTGCTTTGCCGCGACATGGATGCATGCTCACCGCCATCGCGATCGAGATCGAGGTGGTCGCCGTGAGTAGGCTTTGGCGCCGCTTGTTGGCCGTGGCGACGATAGTTACGGTCGCTATGCTCTCTTTTGCGATGCTGCCCGGGACGGCCCGCGCGGCGGGCACCGGTGCCATTACGGTAGGCGGTACAGTTGCGACGCGGTATGACGCGTACCAGCTCTTTTCGGCGACCGTTGTCGACGATGACGATGCTGGCCAAAAAATTGCAACTGACGTAACGTGGGCGAATGGCGCGGTTCGTCAAACTATTCTTTCCGTGCTTCATGATGCTGGACTTGATGGCTCGGCATCGACGGCGCAAGAGGCTGCCGAATGGATGAATGCCGACAGACGCATGGCGACCGCACTGATGGCAAAACTTGCCCGCGCAATTGTCGAAGCAGGCGCCGCCTCCGTGGGCCTTAACGCGGGCACGGCGGCCGAGCTGCCCTGCGGCTACTGGCTCATCGTCGCCGACGACGACGCTATCGCCCGGAGCGAGGCCGGCACCGCGCCGATCATGGCCCTGGTGGGCGGCAGCGCCGTCACCGTCAAGCCCAAGGCCGCGACCCCCAAGGTGGCCAAGCACGTGCTGGAGGACAGCACCGCCGCCTGGCAGAAGGCCGCCGACGCCA
>UROZ01000008.1 GCA_900549655.1 uncultured Collinsella sp. | reverse complement strand
AAGGCCACATTAAGTGGCCTTCTTTGCCTGCGGAACTCGCGATGAACTTCGTGCCCCGCCGTCCGGGAGGACGCCTCTTTATTGATGGGAGGCCTGATAGGTCGATGGTTCCGTGCCCGGATGCGTCCAAAGTGGGACGGGCTTTCCGGATGGGCAGGCTTTCGAAAAATGCGTCCCGGAATTTGCCTTTGGAATGGGACGTAGTTTCCTGTTGAGGTGCTTTGCGGAAAGTGCATCCCACTCTGGGCGGTCGAAGTGGGACACACTTTCCCAAAGGCGCTCCAACGGGAAATTGCGTCCCATTATTCGGTCAAGAAACGGGATGCATTTTCCCAATGAGAGCAAAACCGGAAAATGCATCCCACAATCAGCCCTCAAAGTGGGACGCCGTTTCCCAATGAGGCTCAAGCGGAAAATGCATCCCGGAATTTGCGCTCAAAGTGGGATGCGGTTTCCGGTTGAGGGTCTAAGGGGAAAGTGCGTCCCAGAATCGACGCTTGAAATGGGATGCAGTTTCCCGATGAGGCACTCGACGGAAAATACATCCCAGAAATGGCCTTTGAGCTGGGATAAGATTTCCGCGGCATCTCGGATTCTCAAAAATGAGACACGCCGTTGGCGAAAATGAGACACGTGATATCGGGTATCGGATGTATCATTTGCAAAAATGAGTCCACTCCACTCGAATAAAGCGAGGTCCCTCATGTACGTTCCACACCCCCGTATCCGTAGGCTGTAGAAAATCCCGCTTGTTGGGACGGCGGCGCTTGCTGCGTTGATCGCCACGAGCGTCGCCTGCTTCACGGCCACGCCCCAGGTTGCCCAGGCGGCAGACGCGCCCGCAATCACCGATATGACCGAGCAGGATTATCAAGCCCTGGGTCTGGGCACGAGCGAGGACATTCCGGCCGATACCATTGGCCCCTATTCCACTGATACCCCCACGACGTTTGCCACGCGCAGCGAGGTCTATATGGCAGCTAACGGTAGCCATGGCAATCGCTACACTCTGCGCGACAAGCTCGAGAACGTCGAGCGCGGTGACATTGGCGGCAGCAGCAAACTCACCGATGGCTATGGAAGTGTGTGGGGCGCCGCAAAGTTCTGGCAAAACGTCAACAACTTCGATACGAACAGCGATCTCTACAAGCATAGCGACTACGGTGGCGGCACCTGGTCGTACCTAAGCAACAATGAGTCCTCAACAGTACTCGCCAACGACAACAACGGTTTCTCGGGCATTCACGCCACGAGTGTTGAGTTCTGCAGCGACGCCAGCACGGGCAAAAAGAGCCGCGTTGCCGAGCTCCGTGCCTACGGCGACAGTTCCTCCACGACGATTGACGGCAAGTCATACGCCGGAAAGGTTGAGCTGGTCCTCTACTCGTTTAGCAACGGGCGTACGCGCACTCTCGACACACACCTGCCGGTGACGGTCAACACTAATATGATGTACGAAGGCCGTTTTAAGTACCTGGATGCCGGTTACCTGCAAGAGCACGACGCCGTCTTTGATGTCGAGGCGGGCGATGTCGATGGCGACGGCGTCGACGAGCTTTTTGTCTACGCGGGCTGCTATGTCGACGAGAACGGCGTGCGCAAGGCTGTAGTCGACATGTATGACTTGGAGGGCGGCAACTGGAAGCAAAGCGTCGTCAAGATCGATGCCGGTAACGCCGCGGACTACACCACGCACAACAAGGGCGGGAACGGCTCCTGGACGCAGCTTCAGTCAGCTCCTGTCGTTTCGCTAGCGGCCGGCGACCTCGATCGCGATTTTTGCGATGACCTCGCCATCGTGGTCTCGGCACCCTACGGCAAGAAGAATATTGATAAGTCGACGCATTGCGAGCTGTTTTCGTGGGATGCATCCAAGGGTGCGCTCGTCCATGTCGATGCTCTGGGCGACGCGGGCGCAATCTCCCTCTCCGCGAACGGCAAGACCATGGTCGCTGCGAATGCGACGTTCGGCACGTTTGCCGCCTACGATGAAGAAGGAAAGAAGACGGGTGAAACCGTCACGGGCCTTATTCTTGCGGGCTATGACTGGCAACGCAGCGCTTTTGATTACGGCGCTTCTGACGGCAGCAAGGGGCTGTACGGCGCGCTGTACCGCTACGCGTATTTTGACTCGGAGTCTGGCGAGTTCAAGCTTTCCGATTGCAAGGAATACAGAGACGGGCTCCTCGCCTCCTATGGGCTGATGCATGTGCCCAACAGCGCATGGAAGGATAGCGCTCAGGATAAGCGCTATCCGTGCACCTTGGCGCCTATTGCCCTTGCCACTGCCAACCTTGACGGCCTGTCCGAGCAGCTGGCGGTCGACGAGGTGCTCGTGGGCGGCGATGTGTTCCGCGACTTTGCCTGCAACACGGCACAGAGCGGGGCTCAGGGCTTGGGGTCCATGGTCGGAACCATGAGCATGAGCGGTCAGCAATACAACAGCAGCAACAAGCATGACCACAAGGGTATAGAGCAGGTGTGGATCAGCGACGTCAAGGCGGGCAGCGTCTCGGGTTCGGACCGCTATAACGAGAGCTTTATCGCCGTGGTGGGCAAGCACCGCGACGAGGACCTGCGCAAGAACGATGACTACTATTGGATGACCGCCTCGCATTTTTCGCTCGACGAGAACGGAAAGGTGCGCCGCGGCGAGGAGCAGGTGATTAGCGAGAGCAACCGTCGCGGCACTACCTACGGCACATTTATCTCGCTCGCGCTGCCCGATGTCGACAACGACAGCGTCAAGATCACGTACAAGGACCGCTACAAGGTCTATACCAACCCGCGCGTGCTTGCCGTGCTGCAGGATGCGCCCTATGTTGAGGATCTGGAGCAGGCATACGGCTATCTGGTGTTGGGCGGCACGTCATACGGAGAGGAAAAGGGCACGGGGACATCCCAGGGCTATACCATTGGCGCCGAGTTGGGCGTTGCCGTCGAGGTGCAGACCGGTCCGCCCCTGGTCGCGATGAATGCTTCAGTCGATTTTGCCGCCGAGGGATGCTATGACTACCGGAGCGAGCGCACGGTCAGCGCAAGCGTAAGCTATGAGTCGCATGCCGGCGAGGGTGACAAGGCCGTGCTCTACACGATTCCGATGGTCTATTACGAGTATGAGATCGAAAATGAGGAAACTGGTGGCAAGGGCGTGATGGCGGCGCCCGTGTCGCTCGGCGCGCAGACCTCGGTCGTTAATGTCGAGGCCTATGACCGCATTGCCAAACAGCACAATATGACGCCGCTCAGCTACTTTTTGACCAACCGGTCGGGAGAACCCGGAACCTATCAAACGACGCTCAACGGCGAGACTCCCGTTGGGGATTCCTTTGGCCTGGGCAAGCCTGGCGTAACGCGCGCCTACACGCACGATGGGTTTAACGGCGCCGCCGCGCAGTCGGGGGCGAGCATTGAGCAGACCATCGAAGTCGAGGAGGGCAAGGAGCAGGAGCTCGAGCTCGGCTTGACGCTGAACGGCAGCGTTGTCATGGGCGCGAAGCTCGCAAAGCACGAGTTGTTTGGCGGCCTGTGCTTTGGTGCCAACGCCGGCTTTACTACGGGTAACTCCTCGAGTGAATCGACCGAATACGGCGGCACCGTCGACAACCTGCCCGAGGCCGCGCAGGGCAAGTACGGTTTTGTGTGGCGTCTGGGCGTCAACGCGGTGGATGTCGACAAGTTCGAGGCAGACTCGGGCGACAAGCTCGGCACCAAGGACACCGACCAGTTCTGGATCGTGGGCTATGACGTTAAGGACGTCGAGATGCCCGACGCGCCGGCCGTGACGGGCTTTACGGCAAACGCCGTCGATTCGACCAGCGTTACGTTTAGCTGGGACGATGTACTCGCAAACAAGAGTGGCTTTAGCTACGGCGTGGGCATGCTGCAGAGCAATGCGGCGGATGCGGTCGTCAATAGCTGGAAGATTGCCGACAACACGCAGACCTCGCCCAAGTGGGATGGGCTGCAGCCCAATACGGAGTATCGATTCGCCATCGCCGCCGTTAAGAATGGATCCACGACCGAAACAGGTATTCGCTCGGCAATCATCACGGTCAAGACCATGCCCGATGGCATGACGATGACCGTGAGCGGACCTGCGGCGGATGCTGCGGAGGGGTCGGATCTTGGATACGACTCTTCGGTTGAGCGCACGGCGGGAAGCCACCTGACGCTCTCGGCGATTGGCCATGTGAAGCAACTCGGTGCCGACGATAGCGAAACAGGGCTGGCACCGACCTATATGTGGTACCGCAAGGGCCGCGGCGAGACAGAGTTTAAGCTCGTGGGTGCCGATGGCAACCTCGCGGCTGGAACGGCCTCAAAGCTCGAGATTGACCTGACCGCAGACGATGACGGTGCGCAGTATTACTGCCACGTGGGATACAACGACGTGGGCCTCGACACCGGCACGACGCTCGTGAATATCGAGGCCGAGGAGACGGCGCCCACAACGGTGAACGCCACCCCGATCCGCACGCGCCGCCTGTTCTCACAGGCAAGTGCGGGCGCCAAGAAGTTCCTGGACCATACGCTGGTAAACACCGCCGGCCCAACCGATTCCGAAGGCTCAAAGGACCTCGAGACTCCTGAGACCCCGACGAACCCGGACAAGCCCAAGTCCGACAACGGAGCTAAGACCGACACCAAGGTCAAGACTACGACCACAGCGAAGAACCTCGTAAACACCGGCGACCAAACATTCGCCCTAGTCGCCACCGCAGCAGCAGCGGGAGCAACGCTCGTAGTGATAGCCCTCATCATGCTGATCAAGCGCCGCAAGACCCACTAGTAGCCAGTCGAACATATCGACAACCCAAAAACCCGGGTAGCCAAAAAACAGGCCACCCGGGTTTTCTGTTGAGTGGAGACTCCGCAAGCGGAAACTGCATCCCACAATTAGCGCCCGGAACGGGACACATTTTCCGTCAAGCCCTCATCCGGAAAATCCATCCCAGTTTGAGCGCCCAGACCGGGACGCACTTTCCCAAAGGGTCATCAACGGGAAACTGCGTCCCATAATTAGGCCGAGAAATGGGATGAACTTTCCCAATGAGAGCCAACCGGAAACCACGTCCCAGAATCAGCCCCCAAAGTGGGACGCACTTTCCCAACGAGCCTCAACCGGAAAATACATCCCGGAATCCAGCTGAATAGTGGGACACACTTTCCCAATCGGGTCCCAAGCGGAAACTGCATCCCATTCCAGACAAGAATTCCGGGACACACTTTCCGCAAACAAAGGAGGCCACTTAATGTGGCCTCCGTCTTGCGCAGGACTGTCCGAGCAGGGAACCTTATATGCCTCCGCCCGGACAGACGTTTCAGTTATGAACTCGCAGCTAGTCGCTATTTGATCTTGGTCGTACCCGGTGCCAAGTTGGGGTCGGTCTCGTTGGCCTCGGTCTGGAAGTGCTCCGTATAGACGTTCTTGCCGTCGCGGAACATCTCGTAGTATTGCATCTTGGCGTAATCCTCGCGTGCCTTGGTGGCGGCTGCTGCGGCGGCGTCGTCACCGGTGACGTTGGAGGAGAGTGCCCAGCGCAGGCTGGCGTCCTCGTAGCCCACCGAGTTGATGGCGGGCAGCGACTCGCGCAGCGTCATGTGCGCTTTCTGGTAGTCGGTCAGCGGTGCGCCGATCAGTTGCATCAGCTGGGTGGACAGGTAGTTGGTGGACAGGTCGTCGACCTCGCTTGTCTGGTCGCAGCCGGCAACGTCGTAGTTGGCCCAGATGATGTAGTCGGTCTGCCACAGACGTTCCTGGTGCGTGGCATCGTCCTCGCCGGTAAACCACTTATCGTTGAACTTGGACGGGAAGAACGGCTGGTGGTCGCCCCAGAACACCACGACCACCTTGCGATCGAGTTTGCTCAGGGCGTTGAGGAAGTAGCGAAGCGCCTGGTCGGACTGCTCGATGCACGAGACGTACTCGTCGACATCGGACAGCGTGCCGTCCTCAACGGTCTTGGCGTCCAGGTCGGTTGTGTCGATGTTGAGATGCATCTGCTTGTCGACCGGCAGCAGGCCCGTGTCGTAGCCCGAGTGGTTCTGCATGGTCACGTCGAAGATAAACTGCGGATCGGCGTTCTGGTCGAGCAACTCGAGAATCTTGTCGTAGGTAGCCTGGTCGGTCACCATGCCGCGCAGGGTGTCGGCTCCCTGGAAGTCGTTGATGGACAGGAACTGGTCAAAGCCAAAGTCCTTGTAGACGTTCTCGCGGTTCCAGTTGGTCGCGTGGTTGGGGTGCATGGCTGTGGTGGAATATCCGAGCGACTTGAACTGCTCTGCCAGGTTCCCGGTCGTTTCCATGTTGTAGATGGTGTAGGGGTACACACCCGAGCCCAGGTTGGCCATGGAGTTGCCGGTCATAAACTCAAACTCGGTATTGGCGGTACCGCCGCCGTAGGCGCTCACGTAGAGCTTGCCGCGGCTGAGGCAGTTGGACAGGCTCTTAAAGTACTGCGGGCCCTCGTAGCCGGCGCGCATATTCTGGTAGATGGATAGATCCGAGAAGGTCTCGTTCATGATGGCGATGACCGTGGGCTTCTCGCTGTCGAACTGCTCCTTTGCGGCGGCGCGCTCGTCGCTCTTGGCCGCGTCGGACTTGTCGTAGGCCTTGGCGTACTTTTTGAGCGTGGCCTTGGCATCGTCGACGGAGTAGTCGGCGGGTTTGGGCGGCTTGATGGACTGCGCCGCACTAATAAAGGCGGGCAGGTAGCCCTCGCGCCAGTAGCTCTCGAGCGGGCGCCAGGTGTAGACGGTGATGCCGAGGGTGTTGTAGTAGTCGATGAGCGTGACATGCGCGGTTACGCCGCCCAGGCACAGCACTGCCACGAGCAGGTTGGTGAGCAGCATACGCTTGGCGTTGGCGGCACCCTTCTGACGGTGCGGTGCCACCAGGCCGGCGTACTCGCACAGCAGCATGGCGATGGCGGTAAAGCCCATGGACAGCACGCAGAACAGCGAGATCGAGAAGGTGTAGCCGTTGCCGGCGACCGCGGCGGCGGTGGAGATGGCCGAAAGGTCGCCCGGCTGGATGGGCATGGATTTAAACGTGATGACGAAGAACTCGGCAATGCCCAGGACAAAGAGGGCAAAGGCCAGGACCGCGGGAGCTGCGCCGTGGCGCTGGAATAGGAAGAACAAGCCGATCATGAGCACGGTGATGATGGCCCACTCGAGCAGGATGCACAGGGGGTAGACCCAGGTAAAGTCGTGGTTGGACGAGACCTCCATGCCCAGCAGCGCAAAGACGCCGGCGAGCAGCAGGCACAAGACAGCGGCGACGAGCGGTTTGCCCACAAAGGCGCCGCGCAGGCGAGCGAGCTTGCCGGTGGGGGCGGGGGCGTCGGGCGCGGCGAACGCAAAGACGCGCGGGGCGATGCGGTCGCGGGCGATGCTGGCCCAAGCGCAGCCGGTGAGGATGGCGTTGGTCAGGATGAGCATCACGAAGGCGAGCGGCTCGTTCTGCGCGACGAGGCCAATAGCGCCCCAGACGGTCAAAAAGAGCTGGAACAGGCCAAAGGCGACGCTCCAGGCGAAGGCGCCCTTGGTGACGGTGCCCGACTGAGCGCGAATGGCCTTGGCCTCGCGCAAGACAAGGTAGACGGTCGCCGCAAGACCGACGAGCGAGATGGCGGCAGCGAACATGCTGAGACTCCTCACAAACTAAAACCTACGAAAGCGGGGGTTTACCCGATTGTTACCAAGATATGCGCTGCAATTGGCGGCTGCGCACAACAACCAGCCATATTAACGCGCACGTGTGGCGGTGTGGCGCAATGGAGTGGCGACCTGCGCGATAATGGACGGGAATTACACGGAAACGTAAAGGCTTCTTAAAGAATTAGCGAGGATGAGGCGATGAACGAGCAGGTTTGCACCAAGGCTGTGGATACGTGCGGCTATCCGGTCGAGACGACGGGCAATGCGGTGCTGGACACGTTGGAGCACCGTTCCTCCACGCGTGCCTTCGCGCGTGATGACGATGACCGTCCCGTGGCGGTGACCGACGAGCAGCGGGCGGCGATTCTGCATGCGGCGAGTCGTGCGCCGTCGGCGGGCGCCATGATGATGTATTCCATCGTGAGCATCCGCGAGCAGGCAACGCTCGACCGCCTGGCCGACCTGTGCGACCACCAGCCCATGATCGCCAAGGCGCCCTGGGCACTGATATTTGTGGTCGATTATGCCAAGTGGATCGATCTGTTTGAGCACGTGGGCTGCTTTGAGCCCGAGTTTGTCGAGCGCACGGGTAAGGCGCCCCGCCGCGCGCCGGGTTTGGGCGACTTTGCCATCGCGGCCCAGGACGCCGTGATCGCTGCGCAAAACGCCGTGGTTGCCGCCGAGGCCCTGGGGCTGGGGAGCTGCTACATCGGCGATATCGTCGAGAATGCCGAGGAAGTTGCCGAGCTGCTGGACTTGCCGCCCTATACCATGCCGCTGTCGATGCTCATCATCGGCACGCCCCGTAAGGAGCGCCCGGCAATCGCGCACCCCGTGGTGAACCTGGTGCACGAGGAGCGCTACTGCCGCGCGGATGCCGCGACCATGGACGCGCAGGTGGCCGAGATGGACGCGATGTTCCGTCCGCATGCCCGCGAGGTAGGCGAGCGCGTGGTGGATATCTACACCCGCAAGCACACGAGCCCCTTTATGGCCGAGATGAGCCGCTCCATGGAGTGGTGGTTCAAAAACTGGCTCGGAAAATGACGAATGTGACAAGGGGATAGTCCCTTTGTCACACTTCATATCGCCGCGGTGGCCTAAAGACTGTATAAATCTTTATCTAGCTGGGAAAACAGTGCATTAAAACATGGGCCGATTACCTATAATCCCTTCGAACATTAAAGTTGGGAGGAAACCGGCTTATGGAACAAAAGGCCAAGGAGGCAGCCTCGCACGCTGCGATTCCTGTGAGCATCTCGGCGATGCTCGTCACGCTGGGCGTGGTGTACGGCGATATCGGCACCAGCCCTATGTATGTAACCAAGGCGCTCGTTGCCGGCAACGGCGGCATCGGAAGCGTCACGGAGGAGTTCGTGCTCGGCGCGCTCTCCCTTGTCGTGTGGACGGTCACGCTGCTGACCACCATCAAGTATGTGCTCATCTCGCTGCGCGCCGATAACCATGGCGAGGGCGGCATCTTTGCCCTGTACAGCCTGGTCAAGCGTTGCGGCAAGTGGCTTATCATCCCCGCCATGCTGGGTGGCGCCGCGTTGCTCGCCGACGGCATCCTGACGCCGGCCGTTACCGTTACCACGGCCATCGAGGGCCTGCGCACTATCCCGGCGGTTCATGCCGTGCTGGGCGATGACCAGGGCCGCGTCGTCGCCATTACGCTCGCCATCATCATCGTGCTCTTCTTGGTACAGCGCATCGGTACGGCCAAGATCGGTCACGCCTTTGGCCCCATCATGACGCTGTGGTTCCTGTTCTTGGGCGGCACGGGTCTGTTCTTTGTCTTACAGCACCCCGCCGTGCTGCTGTGCCTCAACCCGCTCCGCGGCATCGCTTTTTTGTTGAGCCCCAACAACCACGCGGGCATCATGATTCTGGGCAGCTGCTTCCTCGCCACCACCGGTGCCGAGGCGCTCTACTCCGACATGGGCCACGTTGGCCGCGGCAATATCTACGCTACCTGGCCGTTCGTTAAGTGCTGCCTGCTGCTGTCCTATATGGGCCAGGGCGCTTGGCTTATGAACAACGCTGCCAACCCCGAGCTCATGGGCATTGCCGATCTCAACCCGTTCTACCAGATGCTCGCCCCGGGCCTGCGCCCGTTTGCCGTCGGCCTTTCCACCGTCGCGGCCATCATTGCCTCGCAGGCGCTTATCACCGGCGCATTCTCGCTGGTGTCCGAGGCCAGCCGTCTGGACCTCATGCCGCACATGCAGGTCTTCTACCCTGCCGAGACCAAGGGCCAGCTCTACATCCCCATGGTCAACAACGTCATGCTTGTCGGCTGCGTCATCGTGGTGCTGCTGTTCCAGAACTCGGCGCATATGGAAGCCGCCTACGGCCTTGCCATTACGCTGACTATGATGTGCACCACGCTGCTGCTCTTCTTCTACCTGCACGAGGAGCGCAAGCTCAAGGTTGCTCCGTGGATCTTCGCGGCCTTCTTCCTTTTGCTCGAAGGCTTCTTCTTCGTGAGCTCGCTCACCAAGTTCTTCCACGGCGGCTACTTCACCATCCTCATGGCTGCACTCATCATGGGCATTATGGTGTGCTGGTACAACGGCACGGCGGTCGAGCAGCGCCAGTTTACGCTACTGCCGCTGCGCAGCTACCTGCCGCAGCTCAAGCGCCTGCGCGACGACGACCGTTACGAGCGCATGAGCGACAACGTCGTGTACCTGACCAAGGACACCCATACCGACTACATCGACCGCGACATCGTCTACTCGATTTTGGACAAGCATCCCAAGCGCGCTCGCGCCTGGTGGTTCGTGAATGTCGAGACCATGGACGAGCCGCATACCTTTGCCTATTCGGTCGAGACGTTCGGCACCGACTACGTGTTCCGCGTGCATCTGTACCTGGGCTACAAGATCAACCAGCGCGTCAATGCCTACCTGCGTCAGGTCGTTCAGGACCTGGCTGCCACCGGCGAACTGCCTGCGCAGACGCATGACTACTCGGTCTACAAGGATCCGGGTAACATCGGTACGTTCAAGTTCGTCCTGATCCGTAAGCTTCTGGCGCCCGAAAGCGATGTGGAGCCGAGCGAGCGTACGGCCATCACGCTCAAGTACATCATCCGCCGCGCCGCCGGCACGCCCGCACGCTGGTACGGCCTGGAGAACTCCAACGTGAGCTTTGAGTACGTGCCGCTGTTCACCAAGTTCAAGGCCGTGAATAAGATGCAGCGCCTGGCTCCCAACGAGCGGCCGTAGTCGACGCTCGAGGTTTGTCTGCGAACGGGCGGGTTTGTATTGACGGGGATTGAGTCCTGGGAGGAAACCATGGATGCAAAGGTGCTTGACGGTTGCGATCTTGCGACCGAGCTGGTGCGTGAGGTACGCGCCGATGCTGCCGAAGATCGGTTCTTTACGAATCGGGCCAACATGGATATGGCCGACCGCGTGATTTCGATCGTGGTGACGGTGCTTGTCGCGGCGTGCGTGTGCGCACTGCTCGCGCACGTGCTGTTTGTCTAACGACCGCAGGTTGCAAAGGCTTTACACTTGGAACCACCACAAGGGGAAACCACCACAAGGGTGCCTGTCCCCTTTGTGGTGGTTTTTGTTTTTGAGAGAGGGGCGGGACGCTGATGGACGTCCGTACGGACGGCGATATTGCCGATAGCTTTTGGTGGCGGCGCACAACGCTGACGCGCCGCACTCCTCTGTATGACGCCTGCGTGTCGGTGGGGCTGCTGGTCGCGGCGACGATTGCGGGCGCGCTGCTCGACCATCCGGGTCTCGCGCCGAGCATCATGATCGTCTATGTGTTCGCCGTTCAGCTGTGCGCATTCTTTACCTGGAGTCGCCTGTATTGCTTGCTGAGCTCGGCTGCCGCCGTGGCGCTCTACAACTTCTTGTTTGTCGACCCGCGCTACTCGCTGTCGCTTATCGACCGCGGCTATCCCGGCATGTTCTTCATCATGTTCGTGGTTTCGCTTGTGTCGAGCTCGATTGCGTTGGCCCTGCGCCGCGCCTTGGCACAGGCTGCCGCCAGCGACCGCCGCACGCATATGGTGCTCGAGACCAACCGCATGCTGCAGCGGTGCGCCGATCAGCATCAGATCGTTCACGCCATGGCCACGCAGCTGGCGCGTCTTTCGGGCTGTCCGGTTGTGTGGTACAGCGCCGACGCCGAGGGCGATGACCTGCTGCCGCGTGCGACGTACACGGCCGTGGGCGATGCCGCCCCGGTGCACGAGCTGGCGCCGCAGATGCCGCCGAGGCTCTCGGCGTCCGCCTACGTGGGAACGCCGCTCGACGCCACGTTTGGCGGTTCGGCGTTTTATGGCATCTACCTGACGGTTCGCACAGGCGACGGCTTCGTGCGCTCGGGCGACCCCGCCTCGGTGGTGGGCGTGCTGGCTATCGTTGCCGAGCCCGATGTGCTAACACACGAGGAACGGACACTTGCCGATGCCATCGTGAGCGAAGGCGAGCTGGCACTCGATCGCGCTCGTGCCATGGAGGCCCGTGAGGAGGCGGCGGTGCTCGCCAAAAACGAGCAGCTGCGCGCCAACCTGCTGCGCTCCATCTCGCACGATCTGCGCACACCGCTTACCAGTATTTCGGGTAATGCCGACGTGCTGCTCGACCAGGGCTCGACCGGCACCGCCGTGCTCGATGCCCAGACGCGCCGCGGCCTGCTTCTATCCATTCGCTCGGATGCGCTGTGGCTCAACGCCACCGTCGAGAATCTGCTCGCCATCACCAAGCTCGAGGGCGGCGGCATGCGTCTGTCGACTACGCTCGAGCTCATGGACGATATCGTCGAGGAGGCGCTGCGCCACGTGAACCCTGCCGTGCGCGAGCACGACCTTAAGGTGGTGGCGTGCGATGAGCCGGCGCTCGTCAACGTCGATGCGCGCCTGATGGTGCAGCTGGTGGTCAATCTGGTGAACAACGCCATCACCTATACGCCCGCAGGCTCGCATATCATGATTTCGATTAGCGTCGACGATGGACGCGTGGCGTGCTCGGTGGCCGATGATGGTCCGGGCATCGCACCCGAGGATCGCGAGCGGATCTTTGAGTCGTTCTATACCGCCAACCATGGTCTGGCCGACAGCCACCGCAGCGTTGGCCTGGGTCTTTCGCTCTGCCGTTCCATTGCGTTGGCACATGGCGGTAGCATAGAGGTTGCTGCGGCGGACCCGCACGGTTCGGTCTTTACGATTGAACTTCCCGCCGCCGACGTTTCGTTTGATAAGGAGTAGCGCTGTGCCGAACTCTGCCGTGAAACCGCTCATCTTGGTCGTTGAGGACGACCCCGCCGTTCGCAACCTTATCGTTGCCGCGCTCGAGGCGCACGGCTTGCGCCATATGGCCGTGGAGACCGCCCATGCCGCTATTGCCGCTGCCTCGTCGCAGGCGCCGAGCATCGTGCTACTTGATCTGGGCCTGCCCGATATGGACGGCGTCAAGGTGGTGGAGTCGGTGCGCGCATGGTCGGGCATGCCGATCATCGTGGTTTCGGCGCGCAGCGAGGACGCGGACAAGATCCGCGCGCTCGATGCCGGAGCCGACGACTACCTGACCAAGCCGTTTTCGGTCGAGGAGCTGCTCGCGCGCATTCGCACGACACTCAGGCGCCTATCGTATGCGCAAACGGGCGGCGTTGCCTCCGAGGGCTCGTTCGATACCGGTGAGCTGCATATCGATTTTGATGCCGGCATCGCCACGATGGATGGCGAGGAGCTGCATCTGACGCCGATCGAGTACAAACTGCTATGCCTGCTGGCGCATAACGCCGACAAGGTGCTCACGCACCAGTCTATCCTGCACGAGATTTGGGGCACGGCAACCAAGAGCGACCTGGCGAGCCTGCGCGTCTTTATGGGCACGTTGCGTAAGAAGATCGAGTCCGACCCCGCGCATCCGCGCTACATCCAAACCCACGTAGGCATTGGCTACCGCCTAGTTACCCAAGGCTAGATCGCCAACCACCGTCCCAATATGAGTTGCGGTGAAATACGGTCTAACTTTGCCTAATTCCAGGCAAAACAGTCCGTATTCCACCGCAACTTTTTTATTTGCCCTTGGGCTTGCTGGCGTAGAACTTCTTCTTTTTGGGCTTGCCGGCAGGGGAGGGTTTGCCGGCAAAGTTGGACCTGCCGTTGCCGGCCTGCGCGTGCGTGGGCACTGCCGCGCGAGGCTTGCGGACCTCGGGGTTGCGCAGCTCCTCGACACGCTCGGCAATCTCCTCGGCGCTAAAGCCGACCTCGGCCATGGCGTCCTCGATGGGCAGGCGGCGCACGATGTAGCAGTGGTGCACCTTCTGGTTGCGCGCGAAGTCCTCGGGGATGGTCTGCGCCGTAATGTCCTCCAACACGACGCCCGCGCGCGCGAGCTTGCGCGTCTCGGGGCGGAAGCCGCGCAGGTTGCAGCTAAAGATGGCGTGGCCGCCCTGTGCGAGCAGGCGCGATACGCCGGCCAAAAGCTCAACATGGTCGCGCTGGACATCCCAGGTGCGGCGGCCCATCTTGGACGAGTTCGAGAACGTGGGCGGGTCGACAAAGATCAGGTCCCAGCGGTTGCGCGTCTGGCGCTGGTCGCGAATCCAGGCAAGCACGTCGTCGCGCACAAAATGATGCTGCGGACCAACAAAGCCGTTCTGGCGCATATTGCGCTCGGCCCAGTCCAGGTAGGTGTTGGAAAGGTCGACTGTCACGGTTTCCTCGACGCCGCCGTCGGCCGCATAGCAGGTGGCGGTGCCGGTGTAGGCGAACAGGTTGAGGAAGCGGCGTGCCTGTTTGGCGTGCTCGCGCACCAGGTTGCGGGTGACGCGGTGATCCAAGAAGATGCCCACATCCAGGTAGTCATCAAAGTTGACGGCAAAGGTGAGTCCGCCCTCTTCGATGAGCGGCAGGCGACGGCGCGCGATGTTGGCGCGCTCGCCCGAGCCGCCCTTGCCGGCGCCCTGCTTGCCGTACTGCGAGCCGCCGCGCGAACGCATGCGGGCCTTGGCGTGCACATGCTCGGCGGGAACATCTAGGATGCGCGGCGCGATGGCCAAAATGTCGAGCATGCGGGCCTGGGCTAGCGTGGGGTCGATGGTCTTGGGCGCGGCGTATTCGGCGATGACGAGCCAGCGGCCCGGCGTCTGCGGGCAACCCTCGTACAGGTCGATGGCGGCGGAGTAATCGGGCAGGTCGGCATCGTAGACGCGGTAGCAGCTCACGCCCTCGCGCTTGGCCCACTTGCGGCGCAGACGGGCATTCTTGCGCAGGCGGTTGGCGAACTGCTCGGACTCGGGAATGAGCACGGGCAACGGCTTGCCGTCGCCCAGGTCGAGCGTGGCGGCAGGTTCGGACGTGGGGGTGCTGGCGGCTTCGTCCACGGCGTCCGCGGTCTGTTTCTCGGCATCTGCGCTGGTCGCAGCTTCGAATGCCGCGGCGGCGTGGTCGAGCGAGGGCCAAACCTCAAGAGCCGCCTCCTCGTTATTGGGCATGACGGCGATGGAGCGCGCAGGCTCGGCATGGAGCGCGCGGGCCATAAGTCCATCGCGGGTGAGCGCGGCGACCGGCGCGGCGGTAAGCTCGGGCGCGCGGCGCAGCTCGCCGATGAGTGTCATGGCGTCGTGCATGAGCGAAAGCGGGGTCTCGGTGGTGTCCGCGACCACGGCGGCACCGGCGACGGCGCCCGCGTGGTCCAGCACGGTGGCTGGCTTGGCAGCGCAAAAGTCGACAAAACGCTTGTAGCCGGCGCACTTGACCATGCGCTCGGCAGTCTTGCGGGCGGCGGGGTCGATGTCTACGGCCACGATGCGCGCCTGCCGCTCGCGCGCTGCCGCCTCGCGCTCGCGCGCCTCGGCAAGCAGCTGCTCCCACAGGGCGGCATCATGCAGCTGCCAGCCCTCAAAACCCCAGTGCTTGCGTGCAAAACCCGGGGCGCGGTCAGTCAGAATGTCCACGGCCTCCAGCAGCAGGCCGCCGCCGGCGCATGAGGCGTCGACCAGCGTGGGCAGGGCTTCGTTCTCGTAATCATCGGCCGTCAGCTCGCGCTCGCATAGCGCGGTCCAGCCGACCTGCGCCAGCACCAGGGCGGCGTAGTCGGGGCGCAGCACGTGCGCGCCCTCGCCGGCGCGGGTCGCTGCGGGCGGCAGGCGCTTGAATAACGGATCGCCCGAAAGGTCCAGGCTGATGCTCGCGCGACGCTGGCGCAGCGAAAGCAGCAGGTGAACGTCGGGGTCGGCGGCATCGACATCGGCGCGACGGCCCGTGGTCTCGGCCAGGCGGTCGCACAATGCGTCCTTGGCGCGCAGGGCCGAGAAGCGCGTGTTGCGCAGCTGCTCGGTCACGCCGCGGGCGGTGATGGCGATGGTGGCACCGGGGCGGATGATGGTCTCCCAGGCGATGTCGTAAACGCTGTCGTACAGTTCATCGGCATCCTGCGCCTCAAAGCGCCCGAGTACCACGAACACACGGCTCGCCAGGCGTGACCACAGACAGGCGCGGTAGCCTTCTTCGAGCTCGCCCTCAAATGTAGCGCGGCCCTTCAGCCGGCGAACATGCGAAAGCCCGAGGCGTTTAAGCTCATCGGCGAGTGCGGACTCAAAGCCCTCGGGGCAGCTTGCGTAAAATTCCATGGGTGACCTCTCTGGTTGCGTCGCTCCATTATATGATGGATGCTTCGTTTACTCTCGCCCCCGAAAGGAACCCATATGATTGATGCGTGCCCCGATTCCGCCGTGCTCTTTTTTGACGTGGACGGCACGCTGACGTCGTTCGATCCCGACAACATGACCGATAAGGACTTTTCGGCGGTTCGCCCCTCGCAGGCGGTCGTCGAGGCGTTTCATCGCCTGCGCGACGCGGGACACAAGGCGTTTATCTGCACGGGTCGCCCCCTGTGGCTCATCGCCGATAGCTTGCGTGCGCTCGACCCCGCGGGCGTCGTTGCCATGGCGGGCGCCACGCTCGAGGTCGAGGGCCGCGTGGTGTATGAGGACTGCTTTGACGAAGACATTGTTGAGGAGCTTGCACGCCGTATGGCCGCGGCAGGGATTGAAGCCTTTTTCGAGACCAACGTGGCTACTTTTGCCCTGGAACCCGCGGGTGTTGAGCAGTCGTCTCTGATTGGCACTTCTGTGGTGCACAGCACCGAGGAAATGCGCGTCGACGGCCGTCTGCGCGTGGGCAAGGTAGGCATCGTCGCGAGCGACCTGGCTCGCGTAGCCAACGATGATGGCTTTATCGATCGCGAGTTTGAGCTGTGCAACACCGGTGGTCAGAATCGCGAGCTGAGCCCCAAGGGCATCGACAAGGGCGTGGGCGTGGCGCGAGCGCTGGAATACCTGGGTCGCACCGGCAACGCACGCACCTTTGGCTTCGGCGATTCGGGTAACGACCTGGGCATGCTCGCTGCGGTCGAGACGGCCGTGGCCATGGGCAACGCCATGCCCGAGGTCAAGGCGCTCGCCGACTACGTGACCGATGATGTCGCACACGACGGCACCGTCACCGCCATGCACCACTTTGGGTTGATTTAATAAATGGCCGGGTCGCCCGCAGTGGGGGGGGCGACCCGGCCATTTGGGCTATTTTGCAATATAGAGCTTGGGATGACTGCGGCTGCTCTCGATCGCCGCCGTCATGATGCCCCCGTCGTCTCCGTCAACGATGATGCCATCGAGGTCATCGATCTGCGCGGACTGATAAAAACTGGTCTTGTTGAACTTTCCCTGGTCAACCATCATGTAACCCTGGTTTGAGTTGGTCAGGTACATATGCTTGATCATGGCCGAGAAGTCGTGCTCGACGGTAAAACCGTGGTCGGGGTGGAATCCGTCGGCACTGACAAACGCCTTGTCGGCATGTAGTTTGCTCATACAGTCGAGCGTTAGTGCGCCCGCGAGATAGAGGTGACCCTTGCGCACGGAGCCGCCCAGCAGCACTACCGAAGCATTGGGGAGATTGAAGCTGGCGTAGTTCGCGATTGCAAGATCGCCGGTGATAATGGTGATCTCACGCTTGTCCATGAGGGCCTTAGCGAAGTAAAAGCCCGTGGTGCCGATATCAATTACCAGAACATCGCCATCATCAACAAGAGTTGCTGCGGTTGCGGCGATTGTCTCCTTGGCCTCGACTTGGACATTGATGCGCTCCTCGGGATACGAGATTGCGTTGGAGCGAGAAAGCGATACCGCTCCACCGCGTACGCGACGCAGCTTGCCCTCGGATTCCAGCGAGACGAGGTCGTGTCGTGCGGTGACTTCCGAAACCGAAAAACGGCGAACGATGTCGGATACCGAGATATTTGGTTTTTCGGCCAGCCAATTCATGATAAATCGCTGACGCTCGGCCGGTGAAAGGTCTGAAGTAGATGCCATATGCCGCTCCTTTTGAACAAAAGGCAAAAGATGCGCCTTTCGTAATCGAAATATAACGTATCGATATGAAAAGAACAAGGCAAAATCGTATGAATCAAATGAACGGAATGGCATGTCCCGAATGCATATGTAGCAGATAGTTCGCACTTAAATAGCGTATAGAGGGGCTTGTTCTGGAGGTGCCGCCCAAAAGAAGCACGTTCACACCCGATATTCGACCGTTCACGGAAAGTTGACAATTGAGCTTTCGATAGCTTTTGAAATGGTTTATAAAAGAAAACCGAAAAGCTTTTGAAACAAAGAAGAAGGCTTTCGATAGCAATAGTGTTAGATGAGAAAGGACCGAACATGGCGATCAAGGTGTTTGCCGACGGCGCTAACCTCGAAGGCATGCTTGACATGCATGACAATGGCAACGTTCAGGGCTTCACGACCAATCCTTCCCTTATGAAGGCCGGCGGCGTGACCGACTACCGCGCTTTTGCCAAGACGGTTCTTGAGCACATTACCGATGTGTCGGTCTCTTTTGAGGTTTTCGCTGATGACGAGGCTGGTATGGAAGCCGAGGCTCGCGAGATCGCAACCTGGGCAGACAACGTCTACGTTAAGATCCCGGCGCTCAACACCAAGGGCGAGTCTACTGCCGCGTTGGTCAAGCGCCTTTCTGCCGACGGCATCAAGGTGAATGTCACCACTATCTTCACGCCCGAGCAGGTCGACGAGTTCGTCGATGCCGTTTCTGCCGAGACCCCCTCTATTCTGTCCATCTTTGCCGGTCGCATTGCCGATACCGGCGTCGATCCGCTGCCCCTCATGGCGGAGTCCGTAAAGAAGGCTGCCGTTAAGCCTGCTGCCGAGGTTCTCTGGGCGTCTACGCGCGAGGTCCTCAATATCTTCCAGGCAGAGTCCGTTGGATGCCAGATCATTACGGTCCCCAATGCCATTCTTGCCAAGCGCAAGAATTTCGGGAAAGATTTGCTTGAGTACTCGCTTGATACGGTCAAGGGCTTTGCCCGCGACGTTCAGGCGCTTGGTTTTCATATCTTGCCCGAGGAGTAGGGGACGAGCATGCTGACCGATCTTCTTAAACCCGAGCTTGTTGCCTGCCACGTCGAGGCCTCCGACTGGGAGGAAGCGATCAGGGCATGCGGTAAATTGCTCGTAGACGCTGGCAAATGCGACCAGAGCTATGTTGACGCCATGATTTCATCGGTTCACAAATTCGGCCCCTATATGGTCTTGGAAGAGGGCATCGCCATGCCCCACGCCCAGGCAGATGGCAATGTGAGTGAAGCGGGAATCTGTATCGTCACGCTTGACCCTGCCGTTGCGTTTGGACACGAGGATTTCGATCCGGTTCACGTGCTCGTGGGTATTTGCGCACCCGACCCCAAGGCTCATCTTGGCTGCTTGGCGGAGCTTTCGCAGATGTTCGAGGACGAGGACTGCGTTGCCAAGCTCAGCGCATGCGATACGCCCGAGCAGGTTTTGGAGACCATGCGTTCATTCTTTTAGGCCTTAATGGCACGGCGATGCGTCGCCGCTTTTGGATAGACGGAAAACCGTCACGTGTAGGAGAGGAAGGTTGCCATGCATATCATCACCGTATGCGGAAACGGCATCGGGTCTAGCCTGATGCTCGCTGGCAAAGTCGAGGAGCTTTGCGAGGAGGAGGGCATCAAGGCCGACGTTGAGTCTATGGACCTGAACGGTGCTTCTTCCGCAAATCCGGATCTGTTCATCACCGTTAAGGAGCTCGCCCCCGAGCTCCACGGCAACGTTGTGATCGTTCGCAGCTATGTGAACAAGAAGAAGATCCGCGAAGACGCCCTCGAGGCAATCAAGGCGGCCGCCGCTAACGCCTAAAGCGGCACGAAAAAGGGCGGTTCCCTGTGGAAGAGGGAAACGCGCCCACGTTAGAGAGAAAGGAAGCGCAGATGCAAGCCATCCTTCCCATACTTGAGTTTATCCAATCGATTCTGACTAAGCCAGCGTGGATCATGGGTCTGTTTGCCTTTGTGGGCCTTGTTGCGCTCAAGCGCCCTGCCCACAAGGTGATGACGGGAACCCTGAAGCCCATTCTTGGTTACATCATGCTGTCTGCCGGCGCTGCTGTTGTTCAGGAGAACCTTGCTCCGCTGGGTACCTTCATCGAGACCGGTTTCCACATCACCGGCGTCGTGCCCAACAACGAGGTCGTCGTTTCGATGGCTCAGAGCGTCCTCGGCGTTCAGACCATGATGATCCTGATTCTCGGCTACGTCGTGAACATTATCATTGCCCGTTTTACCAAGTTTAAGTACATCTTTCTGACGGGCCATCACAGCATGTTCATGGCTTGCCTGCTGTCTGCCGTTCTGCAGGCATCTGGCTTCCAGGATGTCCAGCTTGTCATCGTGGGCGGCATGTTCCTGGGTCTCGTGAGCGCTATGCTTCCCGCCGTTGGTCAGCGTTTCACCGAGAAGGTTACCGATGGCGATGAAATCGCCATGGGCCACTTCGGTTCACTCGCCTATTACATCTCCGCTGCAGTCGGTACGCTTTTTGCTAAGGACGCCGAGGAGAACAGCACCGAGAAGATCGAGGTTCCCGAGAAGTTCTCCTTCCTGCGCGACACCACCATCTCCACGGCTCTTACCATGGCCTTCTTCTACCTGGTTACCGCTTTCGCCGCTTACATCGCAGATCCTGCGGTCGTTACCAAGACCGCTGGCGGCGACAATGTAATCGTCTATGCCCTGACCTGTGCCCTGTCCTTCGCCGTTGGTGTCACCATCGTCTACAACGGCGTTCGTATGATCCTCGCCGACCTGGTCCCGGCTTTCCAGGGCATCTCCAACAAGCTGATCCCTG
Organism: uncultured Collinsella sp.; assembly: GCA_900549655.1. Taxonomy (GTDB): domain Bacteria; phylum Actinomycetota; class Coriobacteriia; order Coriobacteriales; family Coriobacteriaceae; genus Collinsella. The sequence continues at coordinate 16,332 of UROZ01000008.1, read as the reverse complement.
GCGCCATCCCCGCCGTCGACTGCGCCGTCTTCTTCCCCTATGCTCCCACCGCCGTCATCCTCGGCTTTGTCGCTTCCTTCATCGGCGGCGTAGTCGGTATGTTCATCGTGGGCGCTACCCTGGGCATCTTCATCATCCCGGGCATGGTTCCCCACTTCTTCTGCGGTGCTACCGCCGGCATCTACGGCAATGCTACTGGCGGTCGCAAGGGCGCAGCTCTTGGTGCTTTCGTCAACGGCCTGCTCATCACCTTTGCCCCGGCCCTGCTCCTGCCCGTTCTTGACGTCTTTGGCTTCAAGAACACTACGTTCGGCGACTTCGACTTCTCCGTCATTGGTATTACGCTCGGCCGCGCTGCCGAGGCCTTCGGTACCACCGGTGTCTACGCGATTCTCGCTGTCCTTCTGGTCGTCGCCTTCGTCCCCAACTTCATCCACACCAAGGGTGCTGTGATCAATCACGTTGAGGAAGAGTAATCCAGGCGTACGTTAAGCCCTAATCGGGCGGAGCTCCGATAACCGGCTCCTACACGGAAGCGGTGACGTCTCAAATGAGGCGTCACCGCTTTTTGCTTTGGGGCGATTGTGAAAACGAGCCGGCAAGGCGCTGCTTCTGTTCCGTGAACGGAATCAACCGCGATGATCGGCAAAAACGTTTTGCCGCTGGGGCGTCGATATAAAAATGGTAAATCTGCAAAACCGTTCGCCGAGAAGATAAAAAACCGCAGCTCGCGCCTTGATAAACGTAGGTAAAGTGTTTAGCAGTTTAACGCCCATGTGCAAGCGAAAGGAATCAGGCAGATGGCAATCAAGGTGTTCGCTGACGGTGCAAACCTCGAGGGCATGCTCGACATGTACGAGAACGGCAACGTTCAGGGTTTCACGACCAACCCGTCCCTTATGAAGAAGGGCGGCGTGACGGATTACCGCGCGTTTGCCAAGGAGGTCTTGACCCACATCACCGATGTGTCCGTCTCGTTTGAGGTCTTTGCCGACGACGTCGAGACCATGGAGGTCGAGGCTCGCGAGATCGCTACCTGGGCCGAGAACGTCTACGTCAAGATTCCGTGCGTGACCACCAAGGGCGAGCCCACCGCCGAGCTGGTCCGCAAGCTTTCCGCCGACGGTATCAAGGTCAACGTCACCACCATCTTTACGCCTACGCAGGTCGATGAGATGGTCGAGGCCGTTGACACCGAGACGCCGTCCATCATCTCGCTCTTTGCCGGCCGCATCGCCGATACCGGCGTCGACCCCATTCCGTTTATGACGGAGTCGGTCAAGAAGGCCGCTGCCAAGTCCAACTGTGAGGTCCTGTGGGCATCCACGCGCGAGCTCATCAACATTTACCAGGCCGAAGCCTGCGGTTGCCAGATCATCACGGTGCCCAACAGCATCCTGGCCAAGCGCAAGAACATCGGCCGTGACCCCTACGAGGTCTCGCTCGACACCGTGCGCGGCTTTGCCAAGGATATCGCGTCGCTCGGCTTCCATATCCTGCCGTAACGCGAACACTGGCTGCGCTGCGAGTTGTTCGCCCGGCCTTTCCTTTCCCTATCGCTCATGCGCTCCGCGAGGGTCGCGCTAGGCAAAGGAAAGGCCGGGGCTGCCGACACAAGCTTGCCAGCAAGTTGGCGCTTGGCTTCCATATCCTGCCGTGGGCAAAGGTACCCCCGCCTGCGCCGTGCAAAATTGAGAGTATTCAGCAAGGTAAAGGTCTTTACCAGCTAGATAAAGCACGGAACAACCCCCGTTTTGGCTCTGACGACGCTAAAACGGGGGCCGTTTTTGACTTTATTGCCTCTGAGGGGCGTTCGGAGCGGCGGAAATTGCAGAATACTCGCGATTTTGCACGTCGCTGCAGGGGGTACCCTTGCTTTGGCGGTTTACTTCCCCTGCACCATGGTGAGCGAGATCTTCTTGCGGTCGCGATCGACCTTCTCGACCCATACCTTTACCGTGTCGCCGACGCGTACTACGTCGCTCGGGTGCTTGACGAAGCGGTTGGCCAGCTTGGAGATGTGTACAAGGCCGTCCTGGTGCACGCCCACATCGACGAAGGCGCCAAAGTCGACGACGTTGCGTACCGTGCCCTTGAGTTCCATGCCGGGATCCAGGTCGTCGATGGAAAGTGCCGAGCGGCTAAAGACCACCTCGGGCGCGTCGTCGCGCGGGTCGCGACCGGGCTTCTTGAGCTCGTTGACGATGTCGATGAGCGTGAGGGTGCCGCAGTCCAGGTCGCTTGCCAGTGTCGAGATGCTGCCCAGACGGCGCTCGATGTCGGGCACGCCGCCACGGCTGAGCTCGCTGGCTTTAACGCCGGCGCGTTCCAGGACGGACGTGGCCACCTCGTAGCTTTCGGGGTGGACGCTCGTCGCGTCGAGCGGGTTCTTGCCACCGCTGATGCGCAGGAAGCCCGCGGCGTTGAGATATGCCTTGGGTCCCAGCTTGGGAACCTTCTTGAGCTGGCGGCGATCGGTAAAGGCACCGTTTTCCTCGCGGTAGGCCACGATATTCTTGGCCACGCTCGGCGTAATGCCCGACACGTAGCCCAGCAGGCTTGCGCTCGCGGTGTTGACGTCAACGCCCACGCGGTTGACGACGTCCTCCACCACGTGGCCCAGGGTGCGCGAGAGCTCGGCCTGGTCAAGGTCGTGCTGGTACTGGCCCACGCCGATGGACTGGGGCGGAATCTTAACGAGCTCTGCCAGCGGGTCCTGCAGGCGGCGGCCCAGGCTCATGGCACCGCGCACGGTGACATCCAGATCGGGATATTCCTGGCTGGCAAGCTCGGAAGCGGAGTACACCGATGCACCGGCTTCGTTAACGATGGTGTAGCGAAGGCTGGGTGCCTGCTCGGCAATGAACTCCGAGACAACTTCTTCGGTCTCGCGGCTGGCGGTGCCGTTGCCAATGACGATGGTGTTAACGCCGTCCTTCTTGACGAGGCGGGCGAGCTCGCGTTTGGTGCCGGCGACGTCATGGCGCGGCTTGGTGGGGTAGACCACGCCGTGGTCGAGCAGCTTGCCGGTCTCGTCCATGACGGCGACCTTGCAGCCGGTGCGGTAGCCCGGGTCGAGCGCGAGTACGCGGGCGCCACGGACGGGGCGTGCCGAGAGCAAGCCCTCGAGATTCTTGGCAAAAACGTTGATGGCCTCGGTCTGGGCGCGAACGGTGAGTTTGGCGCGGGCCTCGCGCTCCAGCGAGGGGGCCATGAGGCGCTTGTAGCCGTCGGCGATGGCGGCATCGAAGACGGGAGCAAACACACCCTGGCGTCGGGGCCAACGGCTGCCGAGGCGTGCCGTGGCGGCAGCGCCGTCGACGTTCACGCGCACGCGGAGCTTGCCCTCGCGCTCACCGCGGTCGATAGCCAGCACGCGGTGGTTGGGAATACGGCGCAGCGGCTCGTTATAGCTGTAGTACGGCTCGTAGGGAGTCTTTTCGGCGGGGTCGGTGGCCTCGACGACGATGCCGGCGGTGTTTTGCGTAAAGGCGCGCAGGTCGGCGACGTTCTCGGGGTCTTCGGCCACCGTCTCGGCCACGATGTCGGCCGCGCCGGCGAGCGCCTTCTCGGGCGTGTCGAAGCCGGCCTCCTCGTTGACGTATGCCGCGGCGGCGTCGAGTGCGCTGCCCTTGGCCGAGGCCTGCATGATGATCATGTTGGCGAGTGGCTCCAGGCCTGCCTCGCGAGCCTTCTGCGCGCGGGTCATGCGCTTTTTGCGGTAGGGCTTGTAGAGGTCCTCGACGCGCTGGAGCTGCGTGGCCTCGCGAATCTGCTGCTCGAGTTCGGGCGTGAGTTTGCCCTGGGCGTCGATGAGCAGAATGACGTCCTCTTTGCGCTGTTCAAGATTGCGCAGGTAGGACAGGCGCTCGTCGAGTGCGCGCAGGGCGACGTCGTCCATTCCGCCTGTGGCTTCCTTGCGGTAGCGCGAGATAAAGGGGATGGTGTTGCCCTCGTCGATGAGCTTGACGGCTGCCTCGATGTTGGCGGCCTTAAGGTTGAGCTCGCGGGCGAGCTGGGCGATAAGATCCATGGGACTCCTTGCGTTTAAGGTGCGTTTGCAGCACAGGGCTACCAAGGATACCACCCGTCCCAAAAGACTGTTTTGGGCCCGCGTCACGAAAACGGCCTATCTACTACGTTTAACCCATATGGGTCGACCATTCCCCGGTTTTCAGAGAATACGCAAGCCGTCTACCTGCGGTTTTTATTTCGCGAAATTCGGCATGGTTGAGGGCGATCGGTTAAGCGTAGTAGATAGGCCCATTTCGTGGCGAACGAATCAAGCCGAGGTGCAAAATAGCCCCCGCCCCAGAAAAATCGTCGGCAAGGTAGCAAAATGCCCCGCGGGCAGGAGGCTGCTCGCGGGGCAAAGAAGAGGGGCTTGTTGGTGACGGACCGAAGGGTTCGGCATGGGGTTTCTGCCGCGGTCGCTCTTAAGGCGTTACAGCTCGACGAGCTGGCCGGTCTCGGCGGCCTCCTTGATGGCGTTGAGAAGCGTGAGCGTCTTAACGTTGTCGGCGGGGGTCACGACGGGCTCGACCTCGCGGCGGACAACCTTCACAAAGTGCTTGAGCTGCATCTTGTGCGGCAGTGCCGGGTCGACGGCCGGAATCTCCATCTGCAGCGGCTTGTGCCAGTTAGAGGCGCCGTCGTAGGAGAACTGGTGCAGGCGGGGCAGCGACAGGGCGCCCTTAGTGCCGCCGATAAAGTAGGCGTCGGCGTCGAAGGGGCGGTACTGCGGATCCTCGCGAGCGGTGGCCTCCCAGTTCCAGGGGCTGGCGGTGGCGTCGGAGATGGTCATGCTTGCGAGCGCGCCATCGGCAAAACGGACGTTGACCACGGCGGAGTCCTCGGTCTCAAAACCGCGGGCGGCGCTGGACTGCATACCCTGGACGGCAACGGGCTCGCCCAGCAGGTAGCGGAGCAGGTCGACGTCGTGCACCAGGTTGACCAGGATCGGGCCGGCACCCTTCTTGCGGCGCCACTCGACATCGAAATACTCGTCGTTCTTATAGATCATGTAGTGGAAGCTCGACACGGTGAGCTTGCCCAGCTCGCCGGACTCGATGATCTCCTTGGCCTTGTTGACGAAGGGGTTGTGGCGACGGTGCTGACCCACGAGCACGGGCACGCCGGCGGTCTCGGCCTCGGCGGCAAAGGCCTGGGCATCCTCCAGGTCGTTGGAGATCGGCTTTTCGACCAGCGGCACGATGTTGCGCTTCACAGCCTCGCGGGCAACGCCCAGGTGTAGGTCGTTGGGCGTGGCGATGATGACGGCCTCGGGCTTGACCTCGTCCATCATCTGGGCGGGATCGGTGTAAAACGGCACGCCGGCGGCCTCGGCCGTGGCGCGGGCGCCCTCAAAGGCGTCGGCGATGGCGACGAGCTCGGCCTCGGGCTCTTCGGTGACAAAGCGGATGTGGTTGCGGCCCATGGCGCCGGCGCCGATAACGGCAATGCGGACGGGGTTGAGCTCAGACATTTCGACTCCTTAATAGTGGTGGCGGTGGAATGCGGCAAGGGGACGCCCTTGCCGCATCAAGCAAAACTAGGCGGACTTCTTCTTGCTGTCGGAGACCATCATGTAGACGGTGAGCACGACGGCGATGGCGGCGATCACAATAGCGCCGTAGAAGGACTGCTGGTAGGCGGCGCTGCCGGCCTCGGTGTGATACAGCACGGCGGTGATGGGCTGGCTGATCCAGGTGGAAGCGGCGTAGCCCAAAAACATGATGCCGTAGTTGACGCCGATGTTGCTGGTGCCGAAGGCGCCACCGGTGAGCGGCGGGTAGATGACGAGCAGGGCGCCAAAGCTAAAGCCGAGCAGGGCGAGCGCCACAAAGAACATGCCCTGCGTAAAGCTCATCGACATGATGACGAGTGCGACGATGGTGACGACAAGGCTGATGAGCAGCGACTTATAGGCGCCGAGCTTGTCGATGATCTGGCCAAAGGACAGACGGCCAACCAGGTTGGCGCAGGTGTTGACGGAGACCACCACACCGCCGAGGGCGACGGCCGCGGCGCTCGTGGGGTCGGCGAAGAGCTGGACGGCGGCGATGGAGGCAACCTTGCCCACGAGCAGGGTGCCCGCGGTGGCGGCAAAGGCGAAGGTGACGATGAGGACCCAGAAGCGCGGGGTCTTGACCATCTCGCCCGGGGTGAGGTCGCCGAAGGTGCCGGCATGCGCGCCGCCCTTGGGGGCCTCGAAGCCCTCGGGCAGCCAACCGGCCTCAGGGGCCTTCAGGAACAGGGCGGAGGCGGCGATCGTCACAAAGAAGATGACGCCGAGTGCCTTGAGGGCGCCAAAGATGCCCAGGCTCGGGATGAGCAGCGAGGCGAGCACCGGGGACAGTACAGCGGGGCCGGCGGTCGAAGCGGCCAGGGTGATGCCGGAGGCGAGGCCCTTCTTGTCGATGAACCACTTTTGGCCGGTGGTGAGCGCCGGGTTGTAGCCCAGGCCGTTGCCGATGGCGGCGACGAGCGAGAACCACAGGTAGAACTGCCACGGCTCGGTGACGGTGCCGGACATGAACCAGCCCAGGCCGTAGCACACGGCGGCGGCGATAACGACGTTGCGCGGGCCGATCTTATCGGAGATGCGGCCGGCGAAGATGCCCGTCACGGCCATGATGGTCTGAAAGACCGGGAAGGCCCAGGTGAGGGCGCTCGACCACTCGGGGTAGACGGCGAGCAGGTTCTTGCTCACGACGGAATACAGCGCGATGGAGCTGATGAAGAACATGGTGACGCACGCGGCGGAAAGCACGACGGCGCGACCCTTGTTGGAGTTGGTGGAAGCCATTGGACTCTTTCTGATCGATACGGGGGAGGAGCGGGCGTGTCCGCGGGACCTCCCTGTCAGGTTGGTTTACTGGTCAGTCGGCTTGGCGACGCCGGACTCATCGGACCAGAGCTCGACACCCTTGTTCTTAAGGTAGTTGTCGGCATAGGCGCGACGGCCGCCGGGCTTGGCGGTGAGGTCGCCCATCATGTTGGAGAAGCCGCCGTCGACCTTGATGGCATCGCCGGTGGTAAAGTCCGAGCGCGTGGACGCCAGGAACATGACGGCGTTGGCGATATCGCTGACCTCGCCGATGCGGCGCGTGGCGATCAGACGGCTGCGGCTCTTTTCGACCTCGGGGTCGGCGTAGAAGTTGGCCGACATGGGGGTCTTGACGAAGCAGGGTTCGACGCAGTTGGAGCGGACGCCGTAGGGGCCCCACTCGGCGGCGAGCATCTTGGACATCATGTTCACGCCGGCCTTGGTGGAGCTGTACACGCCCGAGAACGTCTCGGGGGAGTGGCTGGCGACGGTCGAGATGTGCACCAGGCGACCCTGGCCGGCCTTGATCATCTCGCGACCAAAGCGCTGCGAGGTGATGAAGTAACCGGTGAGGTTGACGTTGAGCACCTGCTCCCAGTCGCTCAGCGGCAGGTCCTCCATGGCGGCGAAGCGCAGGATGCCGGCGGTGTTGACGAGGACGTCGACGCGGCCGAAGTTGGCGATGGTGGCGTCGACGGCAGCCTGAACCTCGGCCTCGTCGGTGGCGTTCATCTTGTAACCCTCGGCGTGGATGCCAAACTCGGCAGCGAGGTCGGCGGCAGCGGCCTTGACCCTCTCCTCGTCCAGGTCGAGCAGGACGACGTTGGCGCCGTTGCGGGCGAACTCGCGGCAAATCTCGACGCCCATACCGCCGAGTGCGCCGGTCACGGCGCAGACATCGCCCTCGAGCTTAAGCCAGTTGCTCATAGGAACTTCCCTTCTTGTGCCTCCCGGTGGGCCGTTCCCATTAATCGACCCACGTGGTTTTCGCAGGTTATCGTATGCTTTGCATTTGCGCAGGTGAATTGCATATTTGTTAGAATAGTATTAACCGTAGGTTTACACTGTGTGATGCAGTTTTTTCTCAATTGAGCGCGTGACCTGCCAAAACGACCCCCTTCGGCAGTTCATTGCCATGCGTCTGGAAACGGGAGATTGACGTGTACGATCGACGACTCGAGGCCATATCGGCCGCCGCGGAGCTGGGAAGCTTCTCGCGTGCGGCGGCAAAACTGCGCGTGTCGACTCCGGCGCTCGTCAAGCAGGTGTCGGGTTTCGAGGCCGAGTTCGGCATCACGCTGTTCGAACGCTCGCACTCGGGCGTCAAGGTGACACCGGCGGGTGCGTTACTGGTAGACGACGCGCGCTCGATTATGCGCCAGTCCGAGGATGCCCTTCGCCGTGCCCGACGCGCCGCGGGCGATGGCGGTGCCGTGCGCCTGGGCGTGTCGATGATGTGCCCGGGGCGCCAAACGCTGTCGATGTGGTCGAGCATCCACGATCTGGAACCGTCGCTTCGATTTGAGATCGTGCCGGTAAGCGACCTCTACGACGAACGCGAATCCGTCATGCGCAGCCTCGGTCGCGAGGTGGATGTGGTGCAGTCGAGTTTTTCGACCCCGCGCTGGGGTGACGCCTGCCAAAAGCTCCGCATCGTCAACGTACCGTTTTATATCGACCTGCCGCGCACGAGCCCGCTGGCGCGCAAGACACGCATTACGGTTGCCGACCTGGAGGGCATGCGCCTGCGCGTGCTCCGCCACGGCAACGACGCAATGGACAGCCTGCGCATCGACCTTCTGGCCGACGGCGGCGTTGACGTGATCGACGTGGACAGCTTTGACTTTGCGCTCTTTAACGAGGCAGAGGAAAAGGGCGACGCGGTGCTCACCTGCGGCGCATGGTCGGGGGTACACCCGGCCTTTGTGGGCGTGCCGTTCCTATGCGGCCGCGAGGTGCCGGTCTACCTGCACTACCCGCTCGAGCCAACCCTCCAAGTGCAAAAATTCGTCAACGCCATGGCCCAACTTCTCAAATAGCCAAAAGAGACACGTCCCAAATTAGCTACCCTTTGCTACGGGTTTAGCGTTCCTCGCGTGGCAGCCCGGCTGCCTCGGCTGCCTTTACGCGGTTCTTGTCGATGTACATGTTTTTGTCGGCCTGGGAAAAGAGTTCGCGCATGGTAGGCGGCTCGTCAAAATCACTGGAAAGCGCATAGCCCACCGCATAGCTGATGGGCATGTCGGGGTGAGCCTCGGAATACTCGTTCACGTTCGCACGAACCCGAGCGAGACAGGACTCCACGGCAGCTCGATCGGTATCCCGCAGCACCGCGATAAACTCATCGCCACCGTCGCGGCCCACAAAGCAGGTCTCGGATGCCACGCGCCGCAGCTGCCGGGCAAAAGAGCGGATGTATTCGTCGCCCTTCTCGTGGCCGAAGTTGTTATTGACCGTATGCAAATTGTTAAGGTCGAAGACGCACACCGCAACGGACGCCTCCGCGGAGACAGGCTGCTCCTGCCCCAAGATCTCCTCGCACTTGTTCTTGTTGGGCAGTCCCGTGGCTTCGTCGAGATAGACTTTGCTCTGCAGTTCGCGATTGAGCGCGGCAGTTCGCACCGCGCGAACAAGTTCGACCGCAAAGGTCGCCACCAAGCCCATGATGTCGATGATCACCAAGCCCTCGAGATAGTTGAGCGCCGACGCCTTCTCCTGAGAGTAGTCCTCTGCGAGTCGCGTAGCATCGTCGCAAATGCCAAAGAACTCCTCGCTCATAGGGATGATGTCGGTGTTCTCATAGCCGACTTCGCGCACGCGGATGATCTCGGCGCAAAGCTCATCAAAATAATTTGCAAGCTCGGTCATTTTTGCCTGATACTCATCGTCGTCGAGACGGACGAGGTTGAGGTCGTCACTTCCGTAACGCAAACCGTTGATGTATGAATCCACGGCTTTGAGCAGGTCATCTTGAGGCTGGCCCGCATCCTCGAGCTTAACGATTCGCTGCGTGGTACCGCGCACCAGACCGGCGTAATTGACCACGCGCGCCGTGCCCTGGATATCGGAGACGAGCAGCATAACATTGATGAAGAAGAAGATGAGAACTGCCGTGAGCACCATCATGAGCAGGCGCACCGCCTGGCTGGCCTTCTTGGCGACAGAAGTATTCACAAGTTCACTCCCCTAAATGACAAAAGAGCAGGTAGCACGCAGTGTGCTGAAATTCATGGGTGGTTAACTCTACCATATGGGCCAGCAGCCTCAAACTGCAGCAGACGTTCGTCCAAATTGGCGTGACGCTTGCCTTGTTGTTCTTGACCTGGCTGCGCTATCGGACATGCTTCTGGTCTTGGATCACCATGGGAAAGCTCATCCCGTTTTGTGTGTCTAGAGTGGGATGCGGCTTCCCAAAGGTGCCGTTAGGGGAAACTACATCCCGGTTTACCCCCTTGAAATGGGATGCCGTTTCCCGGAGGGGGTCCAGCGGGAAACGGCATCCCATTCTGGGTCCGAAAAGTGGGATACGGTTTCCGGCCGGCATGAAAAAAGCCTCCGCAGCTCGTGTGGCTGCGGAGGCTTTATTCGTTGCGGCGCGTTGTGTTTGGGTCGTTGAGATGAGTCGATTTGCCCCGAAAGAGGAGGGTATTGACCTTAGGGTCATGCCCGACGAATGAACGGCAAATCGGCCATCTCGGCGGGCCGAACTACTCCAGCTCAAACGCTCCGGTGTAGAGCTGGTAGTAATATCCGCGCTTGGCGATCAGCTCGTCGTGGTTGCCGCGCTCGATGATGCGGCCGTGGTCCAGGCAGATGATCGCGTCGGAGTTGCGCACGGTGCTCAGACGGTGTGCGATGACGAATGTCGTGCGACCCTCCATAAGCTTGTCCATGCCTGCCTGCACGATAGCCTCGGTGCGGGTGTCGATGGAGCTCGTGGCCTCGTCCAGAATCATCGCCGGCGGATCGGCGACGGCGGCGCGCGCGATCGAGATCAGCTGGCGCTGGCCCTGCGACAGCTGCGCGCCGTTACCGGTGAGCATGGTGTCGTAGCCGTCGGGCAGGCGGGTGATAAAGTCGTCCGCTCCCGCGAGCTTGGCCGCCTTGATGCACTCCTCGTCGGTGGCGTCCAGGTTGCCGTAGCGGATGTTGTCCATGACGGTGCCGGTGAACAGGTTTACGTCCTGCAGCACCACGCCGAGCGAGCGACGCAGATCGGACTTGCGAATCTTGTTGACGTTGATGCCGTCGTAGCGGATCTTGCCGTCGGCAATGTCGTAGAAGCGGTTGATGAGGTTGGTGATGGTCGTCTTGCCGGCACCGGTGGCGCCGACAAACGCGACCTTCTGGCCGGGCTTGGCGTACACGGACACGCCGTGCAGCACCTCGTGGTCGGGCGTATAGCCAAAGTCCACGTTGTCCATGACCAGGTCGCCACGCAGCGGCACGTACTCGATCTCGCCGGTCGCGCGGTGCGGGTGCTTCCAAGCCCACATACCGGTGTGGTGGTCGGCCTCCTCGAGCTGCCAGGTGTCGGGATTCACCTGTGCGTTGACAAGCGTCACGTAGCCCTCGTCGGCCTCGGGCTCCTCATCGAGTAGCTCAAAGATACGCTCGGCGCCGGCAAGGCCCATGACCACGGCGTTGATCTGCTGCGAGATCTGGCCGATCTGGCCGCAGAACTGCTTGGTCATGTTGAGGAACGGCACCACGACGGCGATGGAGAGCGCCATGCCCGAGAGGCTCAGGTTGGGCACGCCCAGCGCCAGGAAGATGCCGCCGGTCAGCGCGACCAGCACGTAGAGCAAGTCGCCCAGGTTCCCGAGGATCGGCATGAGGATGTTGGCGTACATGTTGGCCTTCTGCGAGACCTCGAAGAGCTTCTCGTTGCGCTCGTCAAAATCGGCCTCGGCGGCGGACTCGTGACAGAACGCCTTGACGACTTTCTGGCCGTTCATGACTTCCTCGATATGGCCCTCGACCACGCCGAGCTCGGTTTGCTGCGCGATAAAGAAGCGCGCGGAGTTGGAGCCGAGCAGCTTGGTCATAAAGGTCATAAAGGCGATGCCGGCAATGATGACCAGGCACATCCACACGCTGTAATACAGCATGATGAAGAACACGGTGACGATGACGATGATCGTCATGAGCAAGTTGGGTAGCGACTGGCTGATCATCTGACGCAGCGTGTCGATGTCGTTGGTGTAGTGGCTCATGATGTCGCCGCGCTGGTGCGTGTCGAAGTAGCGAATCGGCAGGTCCTGCATGCGGTTGAACATCTTTTCGCGCAGCTTCTCGAGCGAGCCCTGCGTGATGACGGCCATGGCGCGGTTCCAGAAGAGCGAGGAGGCGACGCCCACGGCGTAGATGCAGCCGAGGGTGGTCACGAGCTTCAGAATCTTGGGCTGCGCGGCCGTCCAGTCGCCCGACTGCCACGATTCGCTAATGACCTGCAGCGCGCTCTGGAGAAACGTCGCGCCGATGGAGTTGATGATGGCGCAGAGCACAACGCCGGCGACGACGAGGGGCAAAAGCACCGGGTAGAAGCCAAAGAGCATCTTGATCAGGCGCGTCATGGTGCCGCCCTTGCGGTTGCGCGCGCGCTCGGCGGTAGCGGCCTTACTCATGTGCCTCGCCTCCTTCCTGGGTCTGAGCTTGCGGTGCGGATGCCTCGGTGTCGGCTGCGGCGGTCTCGCCCGCGTCCTCGCCTTCGGCACTCATCTTATTTTGCGAGGTAAAGGTCTCGCGGTAGATCTCGCTCGTCTTGAGCAGCTCGTCGTGGTTGCCGATGTCCTTGATGCGGCCGCCCTCCATGACGATGATGCGATCGGCATCCTGCACGGAGCTAATGCGCTGGGCGATGATGAGCTTGGTCGTGTTGGGCAGATAACTCGCCAGGCCCTCGCGGATCTTGGCGTCGGTCTTGGTGTCGACGGCGCTCGTGGAGTCATCCAGGATCAAGATCTTGGGGCGACGCAGCAGGGCACGCGCGATGCACAGGCGCTGCTTCTGGCCGCCGGAAACGTTGGAGCCGCCCTGCTCGATCCAGGTGTCGTAGCCCTTGGGGAAGCCGTCGACAAACTCGTCGGCGCAGGCCAGATGTGCGGCCTCGCGGACTTCCTCGTCGGTGGCGTTCGGGTCGCCCCAGCGCAGGTTCTCGGCGATGGTGCCGCTAAACAGCACGTTTTTCTGCAGGACCATGGCTACCTGGTGGCGCAGCGCGTCCAGGTCGTAGTCGCGCACGTCCACGCCGCCGACGCGCACGGTGCCCTCCGTGACATCGTACAGACGGGCGATCAGGTTCACGAGCGTCGACTTGGCCGAGCCGGTGCCACCGATAATGCCGATGGTCTCGCCGCTCTTAATATGCAGGTCGATATCGTCGAGCGCCTGGCGGCGGGCATGCTCGGAATACTTAAAGCTCACGTGATCGAAGTCGATGGAGCCGTCGGCAACCTCGTGCACGGGCTCGGTCGGGTTAGCGATCGTGGGCTCGGCGGCCAGCACCTCGGTAATGCGGTGCGCCGACTCATCTGCCATGGTCACCATGACAAAGATCATCGACAGCTGCATTAGGCTCATCAGAATCTGGAAGCCGTAGGTAAAGATGGAGGAGAGCTGGCCCACATCGAACAGGGTGCCCTGGCTCGTGATGATGAGCTTGGAACCCAGGTAGATGATGACGACGAACGCGCCGTTGACGCAGATGTTCATCATGGGGTTATTGAAGGCGAGCAGCTTTTCGGCGCGGGTGAAGTCCATCTGGACGTCGCGCGCGGCGGTGGCGAACTTCTCTTTCTCGTAGTCCTGGCGCACGTAACTCTTGACCACGCGCATGCCGGTGACGTTTTCCTCGACGGACTCGTTGAGCGCGTCGTACTTGCGGAACACGCGGGCAAAGATTGGGCGCACCTTATAGATGATAAAGAACAGGCCAAAGCCCAGCAGCGGAATGATGACCAGGTAGACCATGGCGACGCTGCCGCCCATGGCGTATGCCATGGTAAAGGCAAAGACCAGCACCAGCGGCGAGCGCACGGCGATGCGGATGAGCATCATAAAGGCCTGCTGCACGTTGTTGATGTCGGTGGTGAGGCGCGTGACGAGCGAGGAACTCGAGAACTCGTCGATGTTGGCGAAGCTGAACGTCTGGATCTTGTAGAACAGGTCGCGACGCAGGTTCTTGGCAAAGCCGCAGCTGGCATGGCTGCAGGTGATGCCCGCAGCGGCGCCAAAGGCGAGTGACGTCAGCGCGATGAGTACGAGAAGGCCGGCGGTGGGCAGCATCTCGGTAACGGCGGTGCCGTCCTTGATGGCGTCGATCATGTCGGCGGTGATAAACGGGATCATCATCTGGCAGATTACCTCGCCAAGCACCAGCAGCGGCGTGGCGATCGTGACCTTCATGTAATCGCGGATGCTGCCCATAAGGGTTTTAATCATCCAGTTCCTCCCAGGTTACGCGGATTTTCTCGAGCATCTCGGCGAGCTGTTCACGCTCGTCGTGGTTGAGGGCGCTAAAGGCCTGCTCCCTAAAGCGGATGCGGGCGGCCTGCTCAACGCGGGCCTTTTCCCAACCCGCTTCGGTTAGGCGTATGGTGAGTTGCCGGCGGTCTTTGGGATTGCGACTGCGTTCGATGATGCCGCCCATTTCGAGCTTGGATAGGATCTCGGAAAGGGACCCCGGCTTGAGGTCGAAGTGCATGCCGAGTTCCTGTTGGGATAGCTCGCCGGTGGGCTGCTTGGCGAGCAGGCAGACGATGGGCGCCTTACCGGACACGCCTCCGCCATGAAAGTGCATGTAATGGCCGCAAAAGCCCAGGCCGCTCAGGATGCGCTTGGCGAGTTTGTCTTCGGCGCTGACCGCTTCGGGTATGTCTACCGGTTGCGACGGGTCACCGCCGGGCTCATGCGGAAGGACGAGTGGTTCATCACACATATCTAAGCTTCGCTCCTTTCTTTAGTTAGGTAGAGGGATTGTTTTGTGCCTAACTAATCTAGGAGCATAAGAAATCAATGTCAAGGTACCAAACTAGTGGTTACGCGGTTTTGCCAAACCGCGTAACGGCTCGACGCTGCAAACGCTCCTAAGCGGCAATCTGGCGTTCAATCGTCGGGCATGGCCACAAGGCCTATGCCCTCCTCTTTCACGTCACCTTGCTCGCTTAGGAACGCTTTCGCTGTCCGTCCTCAATCTGCAGCGCTGCCTCGGTTGGCATTTGAGTGATCCGTGGGGGACGGAGGAAAACGAATCATTTTGGGCTGCGGTGACACCCTTTCGAAGTTGCTTTGTCCAAAACTATGCCGGATTACTACGATGAATTCGAAATATCAGACCTCGGCATTGTTTTTCGTAAAATCACAAGCTGTCTACCTGCGGTTTTTCCGGAGTGCAATTCGTTGTGGTTGGAGGCTGACGGTTTATCGTAGTAATCCGGCATAGTTTTGGAATGGTAGTAAATAGATGGCAGCTACTGTGCCGCTACCGCCGCGATTTTGCCTCCCATTTCCGTAACCTTTCCGCAACAATGTGCCCTCCTCGGCGCCTGCGCCCGCTTGCAACGTCCCCTGCGCTACACTTAGTCGCACTGTGGCGCCGTCGCGTCGCACCCGACCCAAGGGGGACACTCATGAAGAACACTCAGCTGCTGCTGATCAACGATATGTGCGGCTACGGCAAGGTCGCGCTTTCTGCCATGCTGCCGGTGCTGTCGCACATGGGCTATCGCATCCACAACCTGCCGACGGCCCTCGTTTCCGATACGCTCAACTACCCCAAGTTCTACATCCACGACACCACGGAGTATGTCCGCCAGAGCCTCGCCATCTGGGAGGAACTCGGCTTTGAATTCGACGCCATCTCGACCGGCTTTATCGTGACCGAAGAAGAGGCGCGCATCATCTCGGACTTTTGCCACCGCCGCGCGCAAAAGGGCACCAAAGTGTTCGTCGACCCCATCATGGCCGACAACGGCAGGCTCTACGCTGGCGTGCCCGAGTCGACCATCGGCCTTATGCGCAGCCTGGTCGAGTGCGCCGACTACGCGGTGCCCAACTATACCGAGGCGTGTCTGCTCACCGATACGCCTATGGCCGAGCAGATTACGGCCGACGAGGCTCGTACGCTCGTGGATGCCATGCTCGCGCTGGGCGCCAAGTCGGTGGTCATCACGAGCGCAAAGGTCGACGGGGCGAGTGCCGTTATCGGCTACGACCATGTGGCGGGAGAGTACTTTACGATTCCCTTTGAGCTGATCCCGGTGTATTTCCCGGGCACGGGCGATACGTTCTCGTCGGTGCTCGTGGGTCGCGTTATGGCCGGCTGGAGCCTGCAACGTGCGACGACCGACGCTATGCGTGTGGTGGCCGAGCTTATCGAGCGCAATGCCGACCAAGAGGACAAGTCGGCCGGCCTTCCCATCGAGGCCTGCCTGGATGTGATCGACCATGAGTAACGCTGGCGAGGGCGGTGCCAAGCCCGCGGGCGGGGACAAGCCGCTCGG
>UROZ01000007.1 GCA_900549655.1 uncultured Collinsella sp. | reverse complement strand
CTCGGGATACCTGGGCGACGGTGCGCCGCCTGTGGAGTGAGGCTGCCGGCGACCACTGGCGCTTCTACATCGTGTTTGCGAGCATCGTGTTCTACGTCATCTTTAACACCGCCGCGCCGGCATATAGCGCTCATGTTATCGACGAGCTGTGGGGCCATATACAGGTGGCGTTTGCCAGCGGAACCACTTTCAGCATCACCTGGGACCAGTGCGGTAAGACCATCTTTGTCTACTTTTTGATCTGGACGGCCGCCGGATCGTTCTATGCGCTGCAGAGTTTTTTGATGTCGAGCGTCGCCGAGCGACTCAACTTGCGTCTGCGCAACCGCATCGCGCAGAAGCTCAGCCGCCTGCCGCTCGCCTACTTTGACGCGCATCGCCCCGGCGAAGTGGTCAGCCGCGCGACCAACGACTTGGACAAGATGTCCGAGAGTATGCAGCGCGGATTGCTGCAGCTGCTGGTATCGATCGGTACCGTGACGGGTGCCATCATCATGATGTTCGTCTATAGCGTCAAGCTTACGTTGGTCTTTTTGGGCTTTACGGCGGTATCGCTGCTGGTGACCAAGGTGGTTTCGCGCCGTACGCATGATGTGACGGGCGAGCGTCAGGAGTGGGTGTCCAAAATCACGAGCGCGGTCGAGGAAGGCTATTCGGGCCGTTTGGTGATTCGCGCATTCAACCGTGAGCACCAGAGCTCTGCCGAGGTGCACGAGGCCTCGGGCGAGCTGGCGCGCGTGAGTACCAAGGCTGACTTTATGATCAACGCCGTCGGACCCGCGGTTCGCTTTATCGGTCGCCTGGCGCAGATCGTGATTGCGCTCGTGGGCTGCAGCATGCTGGTTGCCGGTCACATGACCGTCGGCGTGTTCCAAGCGTTCTTCCAGTTTATCTACGAGGCGTCCGAACCCATGACGCAGCTGTCGTTCACTTTCAACTCGCTGCAGAGCGCGCTGGCGAGTGCAGAGCGCGTGTTCGACCTGCTCGATGAGCCCGAGATGGAGGCCGATCCGCAGCCGGGCGAGGCTGCCAATCTGCCGGGTCGCGTGGAGGGCCGCGTCGCTTTTGAGCATGTGCGCTTTGGCTACACGCCCGAAAAGCCGCTCATGCGCGACGTGTCGTTTACCGCCGAACCGGGTCAGAAGATTGCGGTGGTGGGAACCACGGGTGCGGGTAAGACCACGCTCATCAACCTGCTCATGCGCTTTTACGAGATCGACGGCGGCCGCATTACGCTCGACGGTGTGGATACGCGCCTCATGAACCGCGGTGAGCTCCGTCAGCAGTTTGGCATGGTGCTGCAGGACGCCTGGCTGTTCGACGGCACGATTGCCGAAAACATCGCCTACGGCTGCCCCGAGGCAACGCGCGACGAGATCGTGGCTGCCGCCCGCGCCGCGCAGGTCGACTTCTTTGTGCGCACCATGCCGCAGGGCTACGACACGCGCGTGGCCAACGATGCCGAGAGCATCAGCCAGGGCCAGCGTCAGCTGCTGACCATCGCACGCGTGCTGCTCAACAACCCGGCGATTCTCATCCTGGACGAGGCGACCTCAAGCGTGGATACGCGCACCGAGCTTGCCATCGGTCGTGCCATGGACGCGCTCATGCGCGGGCGCACGAGCTTTGTGATCGCGCATCGCCTGTCGACGATCGTGGATGCCGACCTGATTCTGGTCATGGATCACGGCAACATTATCGAGCAGGGCACGCATAAGGAACTGTTGGCTGCCGAGGGTGCCTATGCCGACCTCTACTTGAGTCAGTTCGCATAATGTGACAAAGGGACAGTCCCACATGTCACATCAAAAAGAAAGGCGCGTCGGGGATGAATTCCCTGGCGCGCCTTCTTGCGTTGATGCCGATGTCGTTTTGTGCCGCTTGCGTTCCTAGCGCTCGTCCACGAGCTTGGTGACGAGGGCCTTAAGCTCGGCCACCTCCTGCTCGAGCTCTTTGACGCGACGGGCGTTCTCGGTGATGCCCTGACGGTTGAGGGCGCTCTGCTCGGCGGCGTCGTCGGGCATGTACTCGCGATGCTGCTTGGCGTCGAAGCTCTCCTCGAACACGCGGCAGCCGTTGCGCTTAATGATGCGTCCCGGCACGCCCACGACGGTGCAGTTGTCGGGCACGTCCTTAACGACGACCGAGTTGCCGCCGATCTTGACGTTGTTGCCGATGCGGATGTTGCCGAGCACCTTGGCGCCCGTGCCCACGGTGACGTTGTTGCCGAGCGTTGGGTGACGCTTGCCGGTTTCGTTGCCGGTACCGCCGAGTGTGACGCCCTGGTAGAGCACGCAGTTGTCGCCCACAATGGTGGTCTCGCCGATGACGACGCCCATGGCATGGTCGATAAAGAAATGCTTGCCGATCTGTGCCGCGGGATGAATCTCGACGCCGGTGATGTGGCGGGTGATTTGCGAGAGCACGCGGGCGAGCGAGCGATGACCGTGCTCCCAGAGCCAGTGCTCGGGCACGTGGTTCCACTTGGCGTGCAGGCCAGGATAGGAAAGGAAGATGACTAGACCGTTTTGCGCGGCGGGATCCTGCGCTTGGACGGTCTTGATGTCCTCGCGAATGGTACTGATAAAGCTCACCGGCCGCCCTCCCTTAGCGCCATGGCAATGCGATTCAATAAAGTATAGCGATTCGCTAGGGATTAGGAAGAGCAATCTTGGATGGCTTTGGGCGACAATTGTCAGTTATGCAAACTTGCTGCTAATGGAGTAGTGCTTTTGAGGGATTGGGCATGCGGGCACGGCATAACCGTATACTGGTCAACTTGGACGTGTCCGCGCCCACAACTGAGAGGTTTTACTTCATGGGTTTCATCAACTTTATCGCCGAGCTGCTTAAGGATCCGCGTACCGCGATCGCCAGCTGGATCGCCGCCGGCCCGCTTATGGCCTACGGCTGCGTGTTTCTGATCATCTTTATCGAGACGGGCGTGGTGTTCTTCCCGTTCCTTCCCGGCGACTCGCTGCTGTTTGCCTCGGGCTTTTTCGCCCACAACGGTGGCTTTAACATCGTGGCGCTTCTGGCCACCGCATGGGCCGCTGCCATTTTGGGCGATCAGTGCAACTTTATGATCGGTCACTTCTTTGGCCGCAAGATCATCGCTTCGGGCAAGGTCAAGGCCATGACGCCCGAGCGCATCAAAAAGTCCGAGGACTTCTTGGACAAGTGGGGTCACCTGGCCATCTTCCTCGGTCGCTTCTTCCCGTTTATCCGCACCTTTGTGCCCTTCATCGCCGGCATGGGCGGCATGCACTGGCGCAACTTTGTCATCTTTAACGTGCTGGGCGGCATTACCTGGTCGACGGTCTTTACGCTGCTGGGTTACTTCTTTGGCGGCATCCCCTTTGTGCAGGAGCACTTTGAGCTGCTGATCGTCGGCATCGTCGCCGTGTCGATCATCCCGACCGTGGTCGGTCTGGTTAAGTCCAAGCTGGGCAAGAAGAACGCGTAATCTTCTGCGCACAACCGTGCTGCCGAGACCCGTCACCCATTGTGGTGGCGGGTCTTTTTATGTCTCTAGCAAATGAAAATACTTTACTTAGTTAAAGAAAAGCGTTTTATCTGGAGCATACGGGGAGTACAATCTCCTGCATGCGAATCGACGCGCCATCGGCTTTGATGCTGCCCGCGTGTCCTGCCCGGCTCTACGCTCCGGGCGTGTGATGTTGCGACGCGGCCGGCTTCGGTCCTTGCGTGCAGGTTCGCGAGTATGCAACCGTGTATGTAAGGAGCGACATATGACTGTCGAGAAGAAGGATATCGATTGGGGTAGCCTCGGCTTTGGCTACATGAAGACCGACTACAGCTACGAGGCCCATTGGAAGGACGGCGAGTGGGACGAGGGCGGCCTGACCACCGACCACACCATGCACGTCTCCGAGTGCGGCGGTATCTTCCATTACTGCCAGGAGGTCTTTGAGGGCCTGAAGGCTTACACCGCCGAGGATGGCAGCATCGTCTGCTTCCGCCCCGACATGAACGCCGA
This sequence comes from uncultured Collinsella sp., assembly GCA_900549655.1. Lineage (GTDB taxonomy): Bacteria > Actinomycetota > Coriobacteriia > Coriobacteriales > Coriobacteriaceae > Collinsella. The sequence continues at coordinate 34,108 of UROZ01000007.1, read as the reverse complement.
GCGTATGTACAACTCCGCCGAGCGTCTCGAGATGCCCCCGTTCCCCAAGGACAAGTTTGTCGAGGCCGTTAAGCAGGTCGTTTCCGCCAACGCCGCATGGGTTCCGCCCTTCGGCTCCGGCGCAACTCTGTATGTGCGCCCGTTTATGATCGGCTCCGGTGACGTGATTGGCGTGGCTCCCGCTCCTGAGTACACGTTCCGCATTCTCGTGACCCCGGTCGGTCCGTACTTTAAGGGTGGCCTCAAGCCCGTCAAGCTGCGCGTTTCCGAGTACGACCGCGCCGCACCGCACGGCACCGGCAACATCAAGGCCGGCCTCAACTACGCCATGTCCCTCAAGCCCACGATGGAGGCTCACCGCGAGGGCTATGCCGAGAACCTCTATCTCGACTCCGAGTCCCGCACCTATGTTGAGGAGACCGGCGGCGCCAACGTCCTGTTCGTGAAGGAGGACGGCACCCTCGTCGTTCCGCAGTCGCACACCGACTCCATCCTTCCCTCCATCACCCGTCGTTCGCTCGTTCAGGTTGCCGAGGACCTGGGCATGACCGTTGACCAGCGTCCCGTCGAGTGGGCCGAGGTCAAGGCCGGCACCTTCGTTGAGTGCGGCCTGTGCGGCACCGCTGCCGTCATCTCCCCGGTCGGCGAGATTGACAACAAGGTCTATGGCGCCGACGAGACCGTGACCTTCCCGGCTGGCTACACCGAGATCGGCCCTGTGATGAAGAAGCTCCGCGAGACCCTGACCGGCATTCAGTCTGGTGCTGTTGAGGATAAGCACGACTGGGTCTACGTCGTCGCGTAATCTGTCTTACCTGTCCGGGCAGAGAGCAAGTTCCCTCCCGGCGCGTCCTCGGACATGCAAGAAGCCCTCGCTGCGCACTTCGTGCGGCGAGGGCTTCTTGCGTCCTGTGGAGTGTGCCTAAAAGTAAGCTGATGGCGGACCCTGCGATGTCCGGTCTTCGACGGATTACTGGCTGGGGAAAAGATGGCGCGCTTCGCGCACTTTGATGGGGTCTGTCCCGGCGGCGCATTTGGCGTTTCTAGCCTTACGACTGTAGCGGCCGCGGTTCCCTTTGGGATCGCGGCCATTTTGTTGTGGGTCAAATATGAACGTTGTGTTAATGAGTCGGTGGACGGTGGTGTTTTTCGGTGAGCGGCGTATCCTTCCAACGGTTTATCTAGTGTGTCAGTTGAAAAGGAAGAGGGCGCTCGTCATTGTTTGAATGTGAACTGCCGTTTGACCACAAGACGTTGCATCTGGAGCTCGAGGATAAGAACTTCGCGGGTGTGATGGAGGGTCATCAAAACGAGTTTAAGACCACGAAATCGCAGGAAGAACTGGTAGAGGAGTCGCTTGCCAACCCTTATGGCTCGCCTTCGCTCGAGGAGCTTTGTGCTGGCAAGAAGGATATTGTCATCATTAGCTCCGATCATACGCGTCCCGTTCCCTCGCGTGTGACGATGCCTATTCTGCTGCATCACATCCACTCCGCTGCGCCCGAGGCTCGTGTGCGTATTTTGGTTGCTACGGGTATGCACCGTCCGTCGACGCACGAGGAGCTCGTCAACAAGTACGGCGAGGAGATCGTTGCCAACGAGGAAATCGTTATGCACGTCGCGACTGACGACAGCATGATGAAAAAGATCGGCACCCTGCCTTCTGGTGGCGAGTGCATCATCAACAAGATTGCCGCCGATTGCGATCTGCTGCTTGCCGAGGGCTTCATTGAGCCGCACTTCTTTGCTGGTTTCTCCGGCAGCCGCAAGTCCGTCCTGCCCGGCATCGCCAGCTACAAGACCATCATGTACAACCACAACGGCCAGTTTGTGAACGATTCTCATTCGCGTGCAGGCAACCTGTGCCACAACCACGTGAGCGAGGACATGTTTGCCGCTGCCGAGATGGCTCACCTTGCCTTTGTGCTCAACGTGGTGCTCAACGGCAAGCACGAGGTCATCGGCTCCTTTGCCGGCGACATCCACAAGGCGCACGAGGCTGGCTGCGAGTTCGTGAAGAGCCTTGCCGGCGTTGAGCCCGTCGAGTGCGAGATCGCCATCACCACCAACGGCGGCTACCCGCTCGACCAGAACATCTACCAGGCCGTGAAGGGCATGTGCTCTGCCGAGGCTACGCTTCCCGAGGGTGGCGTGATCATCGACGTCGCCGGTTGTGCCGACGGTCACGGTGGCGAGGGCTTCTATCACAACATCGCCGACAACGATCCGGCGGAGTTTGAGCGCGCCTGCATCGATCGTCCTAAGGACGAGACCCTGCCCGATCAGTGGACGAGCCAAATCTTCGCCCGCATTCTGGCGCATCACCCTGTGATCATGGTCACCGACCTGTGCGATCACCAGATGATTAAAGATATGCACATGACGCCGGTTAACACCCTCGAGGAGGCGCTCAAGCTCGCCTTTGAGATGAAGGGTGCTGACGCCAAGGTGGCCGTCATTCCCGATGGCCTGGGTGTTGTCGTCGCGCAGCACTAGTGCGCGGCCTAAACGAATCGTTTATAACCGACAAGAAAGATAAGGTTTTATGCTTACCAAACTCCTCTGCGAATTCGGCGCAACTGCCCTCATGATCATCTTTGGCGTGGGCGTGCACTGCGATACGGTGCTCAAGGGCACCAAGTATCAGGGCTCCGGCCATATGTTTGCCATCACCACCTGGTCTTTTGGCATCTCGGTCTGCCTGTTTGTCTTTGGCGGTGCCGTGTGCATGAACCCCGCCATGGTGCTTGCCCAGTGCATCGTCGGCCTGGTGCCGTGGAGCAGCTGCATCCCCTTCATGATTGCCGATATGCTCGGCGGCTTTGTGGGCGCCGTAATCGCTTGGCTTATGTATGCCGATGAGTTCAAGGCTTCCGATGGCGTCGTTGATCCCATTGCCCAGCGCAATATCTTCTCGACCAACCCCACCACCGAGGGCACGAACTATGCCCGCAACTTCTTCTGCGAGGCTATCTGCACCTTTGTGTTCATCAGCGCCATCCTTGCTGCCGCTAACCGCGCCGGCGAGAACGTTCTGATGCTCGCTATCTGCGTCGGTCTGATCGTTTGGGCTGTTGGCATGGGCATGGGCGGCATCACCGGCTTCGCCATGAACCAGGCTCGTGACCTTGGTCCTCGCATGGCCTATCAGGTGCTGCCGATTAAGAACAAGGCTGACAACAACTGGAAGTACGGCCTGCTTGTTCCTGGCATCGCTCCGTTTATCGGTGCCGCTCTGGCCGCACTGTTTGTGCACGGTTTCTTGGGCATGTTCTAGTCCAAGGCTACATAGTTGTCCGCTGGCCGCATGGGGTAACTTCCCAGCGCGTCCTCGGACATGCAAAAAGGCTCGCTGCGCACTTCGTGCGGCGAGCCTTTTTGCGTCCTGCGGAATGCGCTGGGAAGTTACCCCATGCGGACGGCTGCGGGGTCTTTGTTGCGTTCGTACAAGCAACCCAACATATATATATCTGAATTTGGATGGGAGGGGCTTGTTGCTGTTGGGGGCGTTGAAGTGTGAATGACACTTTGGGATGCGTGGCGGCCTGGGTTGGGGCGATGCTTTGGGATGAGCTTCTTACTTAGCTGAAGAGGGGCTTTATGGCCGAGAGGTAGTCTTTGGCTACGTCGGCTTTGTCCGCTTGGAAGTTGTGCCAGGCCCACCATTGGACGGTGGCAACGAAGCTTGAGGCTATGTGGTGTAGTAAGAAGCTGCGGTCCATGGTGGCGGCGGGGCCTGTGGGGTCGGCGGGGACGGTTTCGGCTGCTCGTGACATGATGGTCTTGCGTAAGCAGTCGGCGAAGACGCGTGAGCCGGCACCGGCTACGAGGGCTCGAACGCCCTGGCGGCGCTCCCAGAGGTTGTTGAGGATATGTTCGACCTGCACGAGTGGGTCGTCGAGCGGTGTGCCATCGTCGTCGAGGGCGTGGGTGCAGATGTCGCTTACGAGCTTGGACAGTAGGTCGTCTTTGCTCTTAAAGAGGCCGTAGAACGTGGCCCGACCCACATGGGCGCGCGCGATGATGTCGCCGACGGTGATCTTGCCGTAGTCCTCCTCGCGAAGGAGCTCGGAAAACGCCGTGACAATGGCGGCGCGGCTTTTGGTTTTGCGGGCATCCATGGCTATGCGTCCACGTGAACGAGCAGACAACGGAGCGTGCCGGAGCAACCCTCGTAGGGGCGCTTGCCGGCGCCGTAGCCGACAGCTTCGATGTGGTAGCGTGAGGGCAGTTGGTCGGACGTACGCAGCGCGGTGACGATGGCGGCGCCCGTGGGCGTCACAAGCTCGCCGGCGACCGGTGCGGGCGTGAGGGCGATATTGCCCGCCTGGCACAGGTTAACGACAGCGGGGACGGGAATGGGCATGAGGCCGTGGGCGCAGCGGATGGTTCCGTGGCCCTCGGAGAGCGACTCGACCACGATATCCTCAATGCCCAGGTCGTCGAGGCAGATGGCGACAGAACAGACGTCGACGATGGAGTCGACGGCGCCCACCTCGTGGAACAGGACAGTGTCGGGCGTTTTGCCGTGGGCCTTGGCCTCGGCGGCAGCGAGTGCGGAAAAAATGGCGAGAGCGCGACGCTTGGCGCCATCGCTTAGCTGCGAGCCGTCGATGATAGCGGTGACGTCCGCCAAAGAACGGTGGTGATGGTGGTGGGCGTGATGATGGCCCTCGTGGTCATGGCCGTGGGCCTCATGATCATGTTCGTGGCAGTGACTGTGCTCGTCGTGGTCATGATGGTGGTGCTCGTGCTCGTGCGTGTGCTCAGCAGTTGCCTCGTTGCCGTAGAGCCAAGCCATGTCGTGGTCATGATTCTCCAGCTCGGCCGCAAGCTGAACATCGAAGTCGCAGGCGTCGATGCCGTGCTTGTTCACGCGCGTCACGGCAATCTCAAAGCCGTCGACCGGAAGCGTGGCGAGCTGCTCGCGCAGATGCTCCTCGCTGGCGCCCAGGTCGAGCAGGGCCGCGACGGTCATATCGCCGCTGATGCCCGAGGTGCCGTCGATAATAAGCGTGTGCTGATGGTTGGACATGGAATGCTCCTTAACGGGCGCAGGGTGTGCCGGCGCTCAGATGATTGATAAGACTTGCCTGGTAGGCGGCACCAAAGCCGTTGTCGATATTGACGACCGAAACGCCGCTGGCGCAGGAGTTGAGCATGGCGAGCAGTGCGGCCATGCCACCAAAACTTGCGCCGTAGCCCACGCTGGTGGGAACGGCGATGACCGGACAGCTCACCAGACCGCCGATAACGCTCGCCAACGCGCCCTCCATGCCGGCGATGGCGATGACCACCTGTGCCTGGGCAAGCTCCTCGGCATGCGCGAGCAGGCGGTGCAGGCCGGCGACGCCTACGTCGTAGAGGCGGTCGACCTCGTTGCCATAGAACTCGGCCGTCAACGCGGCTTCCTCGGCGACGGGCAGGTCGCTCGTGCCGGCGCAGGCGACGACGATGCGTCCGTTGCCGGTAGGGGAGGGCTTGCCGCCCACGAGGGCGAGCTGCGCGTCCGGGACATATCCCAGGTCGATGCCGTTGCCGAGGAGCTCCGAGGTGCGGGCTGCTTTTTCGGCATCCAGGCGCGTGACCAGGATGCGCTCCTGGCCGGCATCGCGCAGCGCTTCGATAACGGCGGCAATCTGCTCGGCGGTTTTACCGGCGCCATAGACAACCTCGCCGGCCCCCTGGCGCACCCCGCGCGAAAGATCGAGCTGCGCAAAACCCAGATCGGCGGTCGGCGCCGTCTGGATGCGCGTAAGGGCGACAGCCGGGGTGACTGCTCCGCCGGCAACATCGCTCAGCAACTGCTCAAGATCTCGCTTATCCATATATGTTCCCTTCGACGGCGCAAAGTCTAGCACTCAAAAGGTATTTTTCCGAACACTAAGACAAAATTGTTCGGAAACTATAGGACAGACTGATTTAATTGTTAGACAGATCGGCTAGTCGCGCAGGATGATGTCCATGGCGAGCATCAGGTTGCGCTCGTCGATGGCAAACGGGGCGGCTTCGCGCGTCTTGGGCTTGGCGCAAAACGCGATGCCCGTGCCCGCGGCCTGAATCATGGGGATGTCGTTGGCGCCGTCGCCGATCGCGACGGTGTGGGCCATATCGACGCCGCACTCAACTGCCCAATCCAGCATCTGGATAAGTTTGGACTCCTTGGTCACAATGTTTGCCGCCAACTTTCCGGTGAGCTTGCCGTCCACGACTTCCAAGCGGTTGGCCAGGCAAAAATCGATGCCCGCGGCGGTTACGATCTTGTCGGCGACCTCGTGGAAACCGCCGCTTACTACGCCGACCTTCCAGCCCTTGCTGTGCGCCGAGCGCACAAGCTCCAGCGCGCCGGGGGTAAACGTCACGCGCGCAAAGGTGCGTTCGAACACGCTCTCGTCAAGGCCGGCAAGCAGCCTTACGCGCTCCTCGAGTGCCTGCTTAAAGTCGAGCTCGCCGCGCATGGCGCGTTCGGTGATCTGTGCAACTTGCTCGCCTACGCCGGCCTCCTCGCCCAACAGGTCGATGACCTCCTGGTTGATGAGCGTGGAGTCGATATCCATAACGATGAGGCGTGCAGTCATGGCGGGCCTTTCCGAGTGCAATTGTATTGGGGCACATTGTCGCACGTCGCAAGCCTGGGCGACGGCCACGGTGCGTCAATTGTTTCGTCTCCGTCAAGTCTTTGGGCAAGAGCTACTTTTTCGCGGCACATCGACGCGGGTGCGATAAGATAGAACGCCATGTCCGGCTGCGCGGTTTACGCAGGCTGGGCAAATCTGTACGACGCCGCCCGGAACGACACGGGGCGGCACAGATCCATAAAGGAGGATCACTGGTATGAGCCAGACCCGTCCCATCGACGAGCATTCCATGCACACCCGTACCTGCGGCGAGCTTCGCTTCGAGAACGTGGGCGAAGAGGTCACCCTCACCGGTTGGGTGAGCCGTCGCCGCGACCACGGCGGCCTTATTTTCTGCGACCTTCGCGACCGCGAGGGCATCACGCAGCTCACCTTCGACCCCGAGCACTCCGATGGCGATGCCTTTAAGATCGCCGAGACCATGCGTCCCGAGTGGCCCATCAAGATCCACGGCGTCGTGCGCGCTCGTGGCGAGGAGACCACCAACACCAAGCTCGCGACCGGCGAGATCGAGGTCCTGACCGACCACGCTGAGGTGCTCAACACGTCTGTCACCCCGCCTTTCCAGATCGAGGACGGCATCGAGACCAGCGAGGACACCCGTCTGCGCTATCGCTATCTGGACCTTCGCCGTCCCGAGATGATGGCCAACCTCAAGCTGCGCTCCGACTTCACCTTTGCCATTCGCGAGGCGCTGCACATCCGTGAGTTCATGGAGGTCGAGACGCCCTCCCTGTTTAAGTCCACGCCCGAGGGCGCTCGCGACTTCATCGTTCCCAGCCGTATCCAGCCGGGTAACTTCTACGCCCTGCCGCAGTCCCCGCAGCTCCTGAAGCAGCTGCTTATGGTCGGTGGCGTCGAGCGCTACTACCAAGTTGCCAAGTGCTTCCGCGACGAGGACCTGCGTGCCGACCGTCAGCCCGAGTTCACCCAGGTCGATATCGAGATGTCCTTCGTGGACCAGAACGATGTCATGAGCGCGCTCGAAGAAGTCCTGTCCGATGCCTTCGGCCGTATGGGCGTCGAGATGCCCACGCCGCTGCGTCGCATGAACTACTGGGAGGCCATGGACACCTATGGCTCCGACAAGCCCGATACCCGCTACGGCATGCACCTGGTCGACCTGACCGATATCTTTGCCAACTCCAAGTTCAAGGTCTTTGCGACCGCCGCAAACGAGGAGGGCTCTGTCGTCAAGGCCATCAACGCCAAGGGCGCCGGTGCCTGGGCACGTGCCAAGATCGATAAGCTCGCCGGCGTGGCTTCCACGTTTGGCGCCAAGGGCCTGGCATGGATCGCCTTCCGCGAGGACGGCTCCATCAACAGCCCCATCGTCAAGTTCTTCTCGGACGAGGAGATGGCCGCTCTGCGCGAGCGCATGGACGTCGAGCCCGGCGACCTTGTGATGTTCGCCGCCGGCCCGCGCCTGCTCTCTGACGAGATCCTGGGCGGTATGCGTTCGCACATGGCCAACGCCCTCGAGATCAAGCGCGAGGGCCACGACTTCCTGTGGGTCGTCAACTTCCCGCTGTTCCACTGGGATGAGGACCGCAAGGCTTACGCTGCCGAGCACCAGCCCTTCACTCTGCCGACCGAGACCGACATCGCCAAGATCGAGGCCGATCCGCTGGCAGCCGGTTCGTGCACCTACGACTTTGTCATGGACGGCTTTGAGGCCGGCGGCGGTGGTATGCGTATCCACAACGCCGAGATGCAGATGTCCATGCTCAAGCTCCTGGGCTTTACCGAGGAGCGTGCCGAGTCTCAGTTCGGCTTCCTCATGGAGGCCCTCAAGTTTGGTGCGCCCCCGATGGGCGGTTTCGCTTTGGGCCTGGACCGCGTGTGCATGCTGCTCACCGGCTCCGACTCCATCCGCGACGTCATGGCGTTCCCCAAGACGGCCAGCGGCTCCGACCTTATGTCGGGCGCCCCGAGTGCCGTTTCCGGCGCCCAGCTCAAGGACGTCAGCCTGCGTCTGATGTAGGCAAACGGCTACATATTGCCTGTAACGAGGGAAGGACGCGTGCCTTCCCTCGTTTTTTATGCGCGGGCGTTGCGAGGGCATAGGTTGACTGGGCGTCGCGGAAACTGCGTCCCAGAATTTGCGTCCAAAACGGGTCGCAGTTTCCCAAACAGGCCCCTTTGGGAAATTGCGTCCCAGAATCCAGCCAAATAACGGGTCGCACTTTCCGGTTGAGCCTTCTGGCGGAAACTGTGTCCCATCATTGACGCTCGAAATGGGATGCGATTTCCGTCCCGCCCTCAACAAGCATCTAACGCTACAATAACTACCACGTGGCTGGGTTTTGCCGGCCGATGTGCGATGTCGCGGGAGGGGACATGGTCGAGTTTACAAAGACGATTAAAGATCCGTTGGGATTGCATGCCCGCCCGGTTGCGCTGCTTTATGACATTATCGCCAAGCATCGTAGTGACGTGTCGGTTTCGATTGGCAATCGTCATGTCGATGGCCGCGACGTTATAGGGCTCATGGCACTCTGTGGCGAATGTGGCGAGGACATCGTGTTCCGCGTTTCGGGCGTGGATGAGGCCTCCTGTGTCACATCGATCAGAAATCTCTCGCTCTAAGCATGATAGGGCGCGGTAAAGGATGGTCCTTTGCCGCGCCTTTTTGTTTCGTATAGGAAACTTTTTCGAAATCTGAATGGGGACCCTTTCCAAAAAGTTAACCACGTGCTAGTTTACTATAGCGAACATAGACGTGGTTAACTTTTTACGCGTCGATGTTGAGGACGAACTGACGTTAGGAGCAACTCATGTCTTGCGGACCGCAGATGCCGGCCATGCCGCTTTCGATGGTAAAAGCGGGCGAAACCGTGCGCGTGTCTCGTGTAAAGGGCAATGAGGACATGAAACACCACCTCAAGGACCTCGGCTTTGTCGAGGGCAACGAAATCCACGTGGTGAGCTCGAGTGGCGCCAATATCATCGTCACGGTGCTGGGCGCACGCTTTGGCATCGATTCCAAGGTTGCCATGCACATCATGACCGTCGGTTAGTCTGCAGCATTTCATAAAAACCGAAAGGGGGACAAGAGGATGAAGACGTTGGGTGACGTTAAGGTGGGCGAGAGCTCCACCATCGTCAAGCTTCACGGTGAGGGTGCGCTTCGCCGCCACCTTATGGACCTGGGGCTCATCAAGGGCACTTCGTTCAAGGTCGTGAAGGTTGCGCCGCTCGGTGATCCGGTCGAGATTAACGTGCGCGGCTACGAGCTTTCCATCCGCAAGGAGGAGGCGGCCGTCGTCGAGGTCCAGTAAGGGCTTGCGACGTATATTTCTGCAGATAAAGTTAGGTTTTTCTAACTTAATGCAGCATCTTTGAAGCACATTATCCAGCCTGCGCGGAGAAAGCAGCGCAGGCACACAAGGAAGAAGGATTGAATGGCGGATTCTCAGATCCATGTCGCGCTGGCGGGTAACCCCAACTGCGGCAAGACCACGCTTTTCAACCTGATCACCGGCGCCAACGGCTACGTTGGCAACTGGCCCGGCGTCACGGTTGAGAAAAAGGAAGCCAAGCTCCTAAGCGACAAGAACGTTACCATCACGGACCTCCCTGGCATCTACTCGCTTTCCCCCTACAGCCCCGAGGAGCAATGCTCGCGCGATTACCTCATGAGCGGCGAGCCCGATGTCGTCGTCCAGGTGGTCGATGCCACCAACCTCGAGCGTAACCTGTACCTGGCGCTTCAGGTTATCGAGACCGGCCTGCCCGTGGTTGTTGCCCTCAACATGGCCGACTTGGTCGAGAAGAACGGTGACAAGATCGACACCGACAAGCTGTCCAAGAAGCTCGGCTGCCCGGTCATGATGATCTCGGCTCTTAAGAACAAGGGTATCAAGGAGCTGTTCGAGCAGGTTAAGAAGTCCGCCGCTTCCAAGGGCCAGGTGCCGGAGCACAAGTTCGACTCTTCCATTGAGGACGTTCTGACGCACATCGAGAACAACCTTCCGGCGAGCGTTCCCGCCAACAAGCGCCGCTACTACGCTGTCAAGCTGTTCGAGCGCGATGCGGACGCCTGCAAACTCATCAACCTCACTAAGGAGAAGGCCGCTCGCGTGGAACAGCTGGTCGCTCAGTGCGAGCAGGACTGCGACGACGACGCTGAGTCCATCATCACCGGTGAGCGCTACGGCGTGATCGCGCACATCATCGACGAGTGCCTTACCAAGGCCCCTGCCAAGATGAGCACTTCCGAGAAGATCGACCGCGTGGTTACCAACCGTATCCTGGGCCTGCCGATCTTTGTGGTCATCATGTTCTGCGTGTACTACATCGCCGTTTCCACCCTGGGCGGCACGGTGACCGACTTCACCAACGACCAGCTCTTCGGTACCGACGGTTGGTACGTGCTCGGTCAGGGCCGCGACGCCTACGACGCGGCCGTCGAGGCTGCGGGCGACAATGCCGACTCGGTCGACCCGGCGCAGTACGGCCCCTATGTCCCGGGTATCACCACCATGGTGCACGACGCCCTCGTGGCGGGTGGCACCGAGGACGGTGGCCTGGTCGATTCGCTGGTCTGCGACGGTATCGTTGGCGGCCTGGGCGCCATCTTCGGCTTTGTGCCGCAGATGTTCCTGCTGTTCGTGATGCTGTCCTTCCTGGAGGACTGCGGCTACATGGCCCGCGTCGCCTTTATCATGGACCGCGTGTTCCGCCGCTTTGGCCTGTCCGGTAAGTCGTTCATCCCCATGCTCGTGTCCTCAGGCTGCGGCGTCCCCGGCGTCATGGCCACCAAGACCATCGAGAACGAGAAGGACCGCCGCATGACGGTCATGACCACCACGTTCATCCCCTGCGGCGCCAAGCTGCCGATCATCGCCCTGCTCATGGGCTCCATCATTGGCGATTCTTCCACCACGGCCGCATGGATCAGCCCGCTTTTCTACTTCCTGGGCGTCTTTGCCGTCATCGCCTCGGGCCTCATGCTCAAGAAGACCAAGCTCTTCGCCGGCCGTCCGACCCCGTTTGTCATGGAGCTTCCTGCCTACCACTTCCCGGCGATCCGTTCCTGGGCGCTGCACGTGTGGGAGCGCTGCTGGGCCTTTATCAAGAAGGCCGGCACGGTCATCTTTGCGTCCACCGTCGTCGTTTGGTTCCTCTCCAACTTTGGTAGCTATAACGGTTCCTTTGGCTTCCTGCCTGCGATGGACGGCATCCCCGAGGAGTTTATGGACTACTCCGTGCTTGCCATGCTGGGCAACCTGGTCGCTTGGATCTTCGCCCCGCTCGGCTTTAGCACCTGGCAGGCCACCGCGCTGACTGTCTCTGGCCTCGTCGCCAAGGAGAACGTCGTCGCCACCGCCGGCTCGCTGCTGTCCGTCGCCGACGCGGGCGAGACCGACCCGAGCCTGTGGACCGCGTTTGCCGGCATGTTCCCCACCATTGGCGCTTGCGTTGCCTTCGGCGCCTTCAACCTGCTGTGCGCTCCGTGCTTTGCCGCCATTGGCACCATCCGCAACCAGATGGATTCCGGCAAGTGGACTGCGATCGCCATCGGTTACGAGTGCGCCTTCGCTTGGGTGATCGGCCTGTTCATCAACCAGTTCTACAACTTGCTTGTTCTTGGACAGTTTGGTATCTGGACGATTGTGGCCATCGTGCTGCTGGTTGCGATGCTCTTCCAGATCTTCCGTCCCATGCCCAAGCATGCATGGACCGACGAGGACGAGACCAACACTGCTTCCGCCGCAGTTTCCGCTTAAGTCCGAATAAGGATTAACCCCTTTCCACGAGCCCGGGTGTCCCAGCGACACTCGGGCTTTTTGGTGGGGGAGATGTGGCGTTTCCGCAGATAAAACCGACCAAAATAAACCTGTCCCTTTTTGGTAGGTGGAGAATGGGGTAAAGTAAGTGATGGTTAACTAAAGGAGGCTTGCTATGGCACCTATCGATATTGTTGTACTGGCTGTTATCGGCGTTGCGTTTGTCGCCGTGTGCGTGCGCATCTACCGCAAGGGCACCTGCGCCGACTGCGCTCAGGGTGGCGTTTGCACGGGGCATTGCTCCAACAAAAAGACGTGCGCTGCACTTAAGGGCGTAGACAAAATCGCCGAAGACTTGGGTCGCGGTATCAAATAAGGTCCGGACATCCAAGCGCTCCGCGGGCATCCGTTCGCGGGGCGCTTTGTGCATTTGAGGGAGAGCACGGCGAGCCGAAGAGTATTTTTTGGGTATCGTTAAATCAGTTGCGGTGAAATACGGACTGTTTTGGCTGTCAAAAGCCTTATCTACTCCGTATTCCACCGCAACTTTTTTGTGAGGCGGGCTAGAGACGCTGCATGCGGTACCCGACACCCATGTGCGTCTGAATCATCTTGGGGTGAGAGGGGTCTGCCTCGATCTTCTTGCGCAGGGTGCGCATGAACACGCGCAGGCTCGCCAGATCGCTGTCCCAGCTCGTGCCCCATATCTCGCGGGTGATGAAGGTGTGGGTGAGCACCTTGTCGACGTTTTTCGCCAGAAGGACGAGCAATTTGTACTCAGTTGGGGTGAGCGAGAGCTCGCGTCCGTCTTTTGTCGCGTATCCCGCGGCGTAGTCGATATGCAGCGGACCGTTGTCAAACGTGCTTGCTTCTGTCGACTCGCTCGACGCCATCGAGGAGCGCCTCAAATTCGCACGGACGCGCGCGAGCAACTCATCCACAGAAAAGGGCTTGGTGAGGTAGTCGTCTGCCCCTGCGTCAAGTGCTGCAATCTTGTCGGAATCTTCGGTGCGCGCCGAAATGACGATAATGGGGACTGCCGACCAGCTTCGGATCTTCGTGATGACCTCGATACCGTCAATGTCGGGAAGGCCGAGGTCGAGCATGATGAGGCTGGGGCCGTGCGACACCGCATCCATGATGGCGGCCTGGCCGTTGCAAACCTTGCTCACGACATAGCCGTGGAGGTCAAGCGCGGTCGAAACGAGGTTTTGAACGGTCAGGTCATCTTCTACCAGGAGGATGCGTGGCTTAGCGGCATTATTCATGAATCTCGATCTCCTCGGCGGGCAGGGTAAAACGGAAGACGGCCCCATGGGGGTGGTTGTCGCGAACTTCGATGACGCCGCCATGCGCCTCCACGATGGAGCGGCAGAGCGACAGCCCAAGGCCGATGCTTCGACGCGAATCCACGGGCTGCGTATTGCTTGAGGTGAAGAAACGCTCAAAGATATGAGGCTTGTCGCAGTCTGCCACACCCGGCCCATCGTCTGCGACGTCCACCACGACGAACGCACCCTCGCGACGTGCGCTGATGGTGACAGTCGAGTCCTCGGGCGTGTATTTGAAGGCGTTCATGATGAGATTCGTAAGCACCTGCATGATGAGATGGACGTCGATGCGTACCAGCAGGATGTCGTCAGTGTGTTCGATGGTGACGGTACGTCCATGCGATGCTTGGGCGACATGGCTGAGGGCGGCCTCGATGACCTCGTCGATGAGCTCGGATGTTAAGTTGAGGCGAATGGTGCCGTCCTCGACGCGTGTAATGGCGAGGAGGTTCTCCACGGTATCGATAAGCCAGAGGGAGTCGTCGTAGATGGCATCGGCAAGATCGCAGCGTTGTTCGAGGCTGAGCTTCTCGTCGCTCTTCCGAAGGATTGCCGCAGATCCGGATATAGCCGTGAGGGGTGTCCTCAAATCGTGGCCGATGGAGCGCAAAAGGTTGGCGCGCAGCTGCTCGTTTTTCGCCAAGACCGCAGCCTCTTCGCGCTCTTGCGCCGCCCGGTCGCTTTCGAGCGCCAAGGCGCATTCACCTACGATAGATAGGACGATCGAATGCTCGAAGGCTTCGATCTCGCGCCCCTCCAGGGCGATGCCGATGACACCGAATACCTTGTCGCCGGTGCGAACCGCGAGGTAGAGACAGCGCGCCTCAGGCAGGGTCCGCGTGCTTGCGCCCGCGCGCTTGTTGTTGGTGTAGGTCCAGGTTGCAACGGCGCGCTCGTAGTCGGTGAGCAGCGACGCGGATCGGTTTTCGGTGCCAGCGGACTCATAGAGCGCCTTGCCGAGCGTGCCGTGTTCGGCGGGGTAGAAGACCACGTCGAGTTTTAGCAGTTTGACGAGTTGGTTCATGGCGACGCGGGCGCACTCCTCCGCGCTATGGGCTTGCTGCAAGAGCTGGTTCGTTTCGAGGAGTACGCGCGTTTTGAATGCGTTCTCGGCGGATGTACGGGCGTTGTCGGCGATGCGCGCAGTTAACTCGCCGGCGACCATAGCGGTGGCGAACATGATGCCGAACGTGACCAGATAGCTTCGGTCGTAGCTGGCGAGCGAAAACAGAGGCGTGACGAAGCAGAAGTTGTAAAGCACTACAGAGAGCACGCTCGATACGATCGTGCAGATACGCCCCGTCGTGGTGACGGCGGTCAGCAGGGCCGTGAGGATATAGAGGGATATGATGCTGGAATCGGCAAATCCCAGATGGCGGAAAGCCGTGCCGATCGCCGTGGCGACAAGAGAGAGGGCCAGCGTGCGAAGCACGTTTCGGCTGCTGGGCGGCTGCAGGGAGAGCGCACGGCGGCGTCCTTTGGGCCGGGAGGGCGGAGTCGACTGGTCTGGAATGATGTAAATGTCGAGGTTCGGGGCGAATGTTATGAGCTGTTCTACGAGAGATTTGCGGCCGAAGAGGGTCTGACGGACGCTGCTGCGCTCGCCCGTGCGCCCCATGACGATCTTCGAAATACCCGACAGGCGCGCGAACTCGGAGATCTGAAACGCGACGTCGTCGCCATAGACGGTTTCCATATGTGCTCCGAGCTGCTCGGCTAGGGCGATATTGGCTGCAAGCTTGGTGCGCTCATCATCGCTCATGGCTTGCGTGCGCGGGCTCTCTACGAACAGGGCGACGAGCTCGCTGCGAAACGCTTTCGCCATGCGTGCGGCGGCACGGACGATGCGGGGATTGGTCGGCGCCGGGGAGACACAGACTAAGATACGCTCCCTGGTGTAGTAGTCACGGTTTCCCAGCACGCGTGCGGCGTCTGTGAGGTGGCCGGTGCGATCGGCGCAGCGGCGCAGCGCGATTTCTCGGAGTGCGGTGAGGTTCTCGACGGTAAAAAAATGCTGTTGCGCTCGGTCGGCTTGTGCGGGACGGTAGACGAGGCCGGCGCGAAGGCGCT
This sequence comes from uncultured Collinsella sp., assembly GCA_900549655.1. Lineage (GTDB taxonomy): Bacteria > Actinomycetota > Coriobacteriia > Coriobacteriales > Coriobacteriaceae > Collinsella. The sequence goes on along the minus strand of UROZ01000007.1, from coordinate 18,337 downwards.
CAAGTAGGTCTTCGGGCTCTATGTCGACGAGCTCGACCTGGTCGGCATCATCGAAGATACGGTCGGGGATTCGTTCGCTCACGACAACGCCGGTGATGGATGCAACCATGTCGTTTAGGCTCTCGATATGCTGAACGTTCACGGTCGTATAGACGTCGATGCCCGCATGTAGAAGTTCCTCGACGTCTTGATAGCGTTTGTCGTGGCGAGACCCCGGCGCATTCGTATGGGCGAGCTCGTCGACAAGGATGAGCTGAGGGGCGCGTTCGATAGCCGCATCTAGATCGAACTCGCTGAGCGCAATGCCGTTGTGCTCGATGAGTTTACAGGGCACGTTCTCAAGCCCTTGTGCAAGATGGGCAGTTGCCGGACGTTCGTGCGGCTCGATGTATCCCGCGACGACGTCGACACCTCGCCGCTTGGCGGCGTGGGCGGCTTGAAGCATCGCATAGGTTTTGCCTGTGCCAGCAGCGTAGCCAAAGAAAATTTTGAGGTGTCCCCGGCTGGTTCGAGTGTCATCGGCGACCCCGTCTTTCTCAATTGCCTTGAGGATGAGGTATGGATTGACGCGAGTGTCCGATGCGTCGCGCTGCATAGCGTAGCCTTTCTGAAGCGTTGTCCATGCGTGCATACGCGGTGAAGACACCACTGTATGCTCGCGAGGTCGAGTATAGGCGTACTGCAGCTGCAATAGTGCTTTCTACCTGCATCTTTACGGCATCTTAAGGACGTGGGCCCCGGCCCTCACGCCTCTTTAATCCCTAGAAGCGTTTACTGTCCCCAGACGCTTGCGAGAACAGGCGTCCGAGACATCGGACCGCGCGTGAAAGGGGCGGTAAATGGACATCCTCATTCCCATCATCGGAGTCGTTTGCATTGGACTCTTTATCTATTACATCTACATTCTGATGAGGAGTGATTCGTAAACTATGGACGCTGCAATTCAGTACATCTTGTACTTTGCCGTGCTCGTCGTCCTGGCCGTTCCGCTCGGTCGGTTCATGGCCCATATCATGGATGGTGAGCATACGTTCCTGTCGCCTGTGATTGCTCCTGTGGAGCGTGGCGTCTATCGTCTGCTTCGCATCGACGCGGCAGAGCAGATGGGGTGTAGACGCTATTTGGCGAGCGTGCTGGTCTTTTCGGGGATCGGCCTCGTGGCTCTTGTGGCACTCCAGGCGCTTCAGTCCTTCTTGCCAGGCAATCCCCAGCACCTGCCGGGTGTGTCATGGGACCTGTCGTTTAATACGGCTGCTTCCTTCATAACCAACACCAACTGGCAATCCTATTCCGGTGAGACCACCCTGTCCTACTTTGTGCAGTTCATGGGCCTCACCGTGCAAAACTTCTTGTCCGCCGGCACCGGTATTGCGGTCATGTTCGCGCTCATCCGCGGTTTCCGTCAGGTCAAGGAGCAGGGTCTGGGTTCCTTCTGGGTCGACCTCACCCGCACCGTCCTGTATGTGCTCATCCCGCTGAACCTCGTGTTCGGCATCTGCCTGGCTGCCGGTGGCGTCATCTCCAACTTCCAGCCGGCTCAGAAGGCTGAGCTCGTAGAGCCCGTCGCTGTTCAGCCTAATGCAGACGGCGGCTGGAGCGTCATCGACGGCGCCCAGATCGAGGGCGACACGGTCAAGGTCGACGGCAAGGTCGTCGAGGGCGCCCGCGTGGTCACCGAGCAGTTTTTGCCCCAGGGTCCTGCGGCCAGCCAGGTTGCCATCAAACAATCCGGCACCAACGGCGGCGGCTTCTTTGGCGCGAACTCTGCGCATCCGTATGAGAACCCCAATGCCTTCACCAACATCATCGAGATGACCAGCTTGCTGCTGATTCCGGTCGCCTGCTGCTTCACCTTCGGCATCGGTGTCAAGAATGCCAGGCAGGGCAAGGCCATCTTCGCGGCGATGTTTATCCTGCTCGTGGTCTTTACCGGCATCATCGCCGTTAACGAGCATATGGGTACGCCGCAGCTGGCAGATGGCGGCGCGGTCAACATCGAGATGACCGATGGCCAGGCGGGCGGCAACATGGAGGGCAAGGAGAGCCGCTTTGGCATCGCCTCCTCTTCTACCTGGTCCGCTTTCACGACGGCTGCTTCCAACGGCTCGGTCAACTCCATGCACGACTCCTACACCCCGCTCGGCGGGTTTGTCCAGATGCTCCAGATAGCGCTGGGCGAGGTGGTGTTCGGCGGCGTGGGCTGCGGCCTGTACGGCATGATCGGCTTCGCCATCCTCACGGTATTTATCGCCGGCCTTATGGTCGGCCGCACGCCCGAGTTCCTGGGCAAGAAGATCGAGCCGACCGAGATGCGCTGGGCGGTGGTTCTGTGTCTCGCCACCCCGTTCGCCATTCTGGTGAGCTCCACTATCGCCTGCATGGTGCCCGGTCTTGTCGACCAACTCAACAACGGCGGGGCGCATGGCTTCTCCGAGGTCCTGTACACCCTTACTTCGGCTGGCGGCAACAACGGCTCCTCATTCGCCGGTATGAACTGCAACATCCCGTGGATCAACGTGCTGCTGGGTATCGAGATGCTGTTCGCGCGGTTCCTGCCGATTGTGGGCACGCTCGCCATCGCGGGCTCGCTGGCCGTGAAGGGCAAGGTCGCCGAGAGCGCCGGCACGCTTTCAACCACCAATGCCATGTTCGTGTTCCTGCTGGTATTCGTCGTTCTGCTGATTGGCGCCCTGAGTTTCTTCCCGGCGTTGGCGCTTGGTCCCGTTGCCGAATTCTTCCAGATGGTTGCGTAAAGGAGTCGCAGATTTATGGCTATGCAAAAAGACATGATGAGCCGCGCGGTGCGCGATTCATTTGCCAAGCTTGACCCCCGTGTCCAGGTCCAAAACCCGGTCATGTTCCTGGTGTGGCTGTCGGCCGCCATGACCTCCATTCTGGCCATCGCCTCTATTTTTGGGGTACAGGACGCCGGCGTCCCCACATACTATGTGATCGCCATTGCCGTCATTCTCTGGCTGACCGACCTCTTTTCAAATTTTGCCGAGGCACTTGCCGAGGGCCGCGGTAAGGCGCAGGCAGACTCCCTGCGCGCGGCGAAAAAGGACGTCGAGGCCCATCGCATCGAGTCCGTCGAGGATAAGGACCGCTTCACGGTCGTTCCCGGTACCGAGCTCTCACGCGGGGATCTGGTGGTCGTGCGCGCCGGCGAGCAGATTCCGGGAGACGGCGATGTCATCGAGGGTGCCGCCTCGGTTGATGAGTCGGCCATCACCGGCGAGTCTGCACCCGTGGTTCGCGAGGCTGGCGGCGACCGTTCTGCCGTCACTGGCGGCACCACCGTGCTTTCCGATTGGATTGTGGTGAAAATTACCAGCGAGCCTGGCCAGAGCTTCCTGGACAAGATGATCGCGATGGTCGAGGGCGCCGCCCGCAAGAAGACCCCCAACGAGGTCGCGCTCGAGATCTTTCTGGTTGCTCTGTCCGTCATCTTCATCCTCGTGACGCTCGCGCTGTACTGTTATTCGAGTTTCTCTGCAGGGCTCAACGGTATGGCGAACCCCACCGCTGTGACCACGCTCGTTGCCTTGCTCGTCTGTCTGGCGCCCACCACCATTGGTGCGCTGCTGTCCGCCATTGGCATCGCCGGCATGAGCCGACTGAACGAGGCCAACGTGCTGGCCATGTCCGGCCGCGCCATCGAGGCTGCCGGCGACGTCGACATCCTCATGCTCGATAAGACCGGTACCATCACCTTGGGCAACCGCCAGGCCGCTGAGTTCATTCCGGTCGACGGTGTCGATCCGGCAGAACTCGCCGATGCCGCGCAGCTGTCCTCTCTGGCGGATGAGACCCCCGAGGGCCGCTCCATCGTCGTGCTCGCCAAGGAGCAGTTTGGGCTGCGCGGCCGCACACTCGAGGATAAGGGCATGGAGTTCATCCCCTTCACCGCGGCGACCCGCATGTCCGGTGTGAACTACGCCGACAGCGAGATTCGCAAGGGTGCGGCCGATTCCGTTCGCGCTTATGTGGAGGCTGCCGGAGGAGTGTTTTCGAAGGAGTGCGACGAGGCCGTCGAACGCATTGCGAAGGTGGGCGGCACCCCGTTGGTCGTGGCAAAGGACCGACGTGTGCTGGGCGTCGTCTACCTTAAGGACATCATCAAGTCCGGCGTGAAGGAGAAGTTCGCCGACCTGCGCCGCATGGGTATCAAGACCATCATGGTGACGGGTGATAATCCGCTGACGGCCGCCGCCATCGCAGCCGAGGCGGGCGTGGACGACTTCCTGGCCGAGGCCACCCCCGAGGGCAAGCTCGAGAAGATCCGCGCGTTCCAGCATGAGGGCCATCTGGTCGCGATGACCGGCGACGGCACCAACGACGCGCCGGCGCTGGCGCAGGCGGATGTCGCCGTGGCCATGAACACGGGAACCCAGGCTGCCAAGGAGGCCGGCAACATGGTCGACCTCGACTCCAGCCCCACCAAGCTCATCGATATCGTGCGTATCGGCAAGCAACTGCTCATGACCCGCGGCTCGCTCACGACCTTCTCGGTCGCCAACGACGTGGCCAAGTATTTCGCCATCATCCCGGCGCTATTCTCGCCGATCTACCCCGGGTTGGACGCCCTCAACATCCTGGGGCTCACCAGCCCGTTGACTGCCGTGCTGTCCGCCATTATCTACAACGCGCTGGTCATCGTCGCGCTGATTCCTGCCGCCCTGAAAGGCGTGAAGTACCGCGAGCTTTCGTCCGGCCAGCTGCTGACCCACAACCTGCTGGTGTGGGGTCTGGGCGGTATCGTGGCGCCGTTCGTATTCATCAAGATTATTGACATGCTGCTGGCCTTGTTCGGCATTGGCATGATGTAGACGGAGGTATGTATGTTCAAAGGTATCGCATCGCGCGCACTCGGCGTGTTCGCGCTGTTTACCATCGTCTGCGGCCTGGGATACACGTTTGTGGTGACCGGCGTCGCGCAGCTTGCGTTTCCGTACCAGGCGAACGGATCGCTTATTACGGTCGACGGCAAGGTTGTGGGTTCCGAGCTCATCGGCCAGAACTTCGATGACGAAGCCCACATGTGGGGTCGTATCCAGAACGTGTCAATTGTCGAAGGCGAAGACGGCGAGCTCATGGCGTATGGTGCCCCGTCCAACCTGTCCCCGGCGAGTGAGGAGTATCGGCAGCTTGTGGACGCGCGCGTGAAGAAGATCCGCGCCGCCAACCCCGATGCCGATATGGACGCTGTGCCCGTCGACCTGGTGACGTGCTCGGGGTCCGGCCTCGACCCGGAGATCTCTCCGGATGCCGCTGAGTACCAGGTACCGCGCCTGGCGAAGACCACGGGCAAGAGCGAAGGCGAGGTGCGTGAGATCATTGCCCAGTGCACCAAGGGCCGATTCCTGGGCGTCTTCGGCGAGCCCGCGGTCAACGTGCTCAAGGTGAACCTTATGCTGGACGGCGCGCTGTAGGTGAGGGAGTGGCGGATGAGGGCATGACTGACTATCTGAGCCCTCAATTCCACTCCGCCCATCAGTTGCGGTGGAATACGGACTGTTTTGCCTGTCAAAAGTCTTATCTACTCCGTATTCCACCGCAACTTTTTTGTGAGGGTCGGGATTGAAGGTGGGGAGTGCGAGCGAGTGCGAATGCAGCGGATACTGATACGATAGGTACGTTAGCAACTGCCGCCGAGCGGCTCAAACGAAAGGAAGCCTGTATGGAGTCCTCTGCCTATCCGATGCTCTTTAGCCCGATCAAGGTCGGTACAACCGAGGTCAAGAACCGCGTCTTTATGCCGCCAGTGTCCACCAACCTGGCCGATCATGGCTATGTGACTGACGACTTGGTCGATCATTACCGTGCCCGCGCCAAGGGCGGCGTGGGCCTCATCATCACCGAGGTCGTGACGGTCGAGCCCACCTATACCTATCTGCCGGGTGACATGTGCTGCTACGACGACACGTTTATCCCCGGCTGGGAAAAGCTCGCCGCGGCCGTCCACGAGTACGGCTGCAAGATCATGCCGCAGCTCTTCCACCCCGCCTACATGGCCTTTAACATTCCGGGCACGCCGCGCCTGATCGCTCCGTCTTTTGTGGGTCCGTCCTATGCCCGCGAGGCGCCGCGCCCCATCACGGTCGACGAGATTCACGAGCTCACGCACCAGTTTGGCGATGCGGCCGTGCGCATGCAGAAGGCCGGTGTCGATGGCGTCGAGGTCCATGCGGCGCACGCCCACGGCATGCTCGGCGGCTTTTTGACTCCGCTCTACAACAAGCGCACCGACGAGTACGGCGGCTCGCTCGACGCCCGTATGCGCTTCCTGCTCGAGGTCATCGCCGAGATTCGCGAGCGCTGCGGCAAGGACTTTATCATCGACGTTCGTATCTCGGGCGACGAGTACACCGATGGCGGCCTGACCCTCAACGACATGATTTACGTCTCGCGTCGCCTGGAGAAGGCCGGCGTCGACATGATTCACGTGTCGGGCGGCACCACCATCAAGCGCGGCTCTGCGATTCCCGCTGCCGGTACCCAGCAGGCCTCGCATGCCGCCTGCTCGCGTGAGATCAAAAAGCACGTCAACATTCCCGTCGCCACCGTCGGCCGCATCAACGAGGCCTGGATTGCCGAGGAACTGATCGAGGACGGCGCTGCCGACATCTGCATGATGGGCCGCGCCAATCTGTGCGATGCCGAGTTCTGCAATAAGGCCGCTGCCGGCAACGCCGACGATATCCGCCCCTGCATTGGCTGCCTGCGCTGCCTGAACGGCATTATGTTCGGCAAGCGTATCTCCTGCACCGTCAACCCCGATGTTGAGCGCGACGAGGCCGGTTACGAGCCTGCCGCCGAGGCCAAGAACGTACTGGTTGTGGGCGCTGGTCCTGCGGGCATGGAGGCAGCCTACATTGCCGCTAAGCGCGGCCATAACGTGGTGCTCGTGGACAAGCAGGATGAGCCGGGCGGCGAGATGCGCATCGCAGCCGTTCCACCGGCAAAGCAGGAACTCACCCGCGTGATCAAGTATCAGTACCGTCGTCTGGCCGAGGCGGGCGTGAAGTGCATATTTGGCACCGAGCTTACTGCCGAGGACATTCAGCGTGACTACGCGGGCTACGAGGTTGTCCTGGCTTATGGCGCCGAGCCCATCGCTCCGGCTTTCATGCAGGGCTTTAAGCAGGTTATGACGGCTGACGACCTGCTGGGTGGCAAGGCTTTCCCGGGCAAGAAGATCGTCATTGTGGGCGGCGGCACCGTTGGCTGCGAGACGGCAGATTATCTGGCTCCGCTGGTCAACGACCTGTCGCCGGCCAATCGCGATGTCACCGTTATCGAGATGACCAAGACGCTCGCCGCCAACGAGGGCGGCGCCGGTCGCGCGGTGCTCATCACGCGCATGCTCTCCAAGGGCGTTCACGTGCTGACCGAGGCCAAGGTGACCGAGATCACCGAGGACACCATCAGTTACGAGAAGGACGGCGAGGTCCGCACCATCACCGGTGCCGATACGCTGGTGCTTGCCATGGGCTATCGTCCCAATACCAAGCTGGCCGACGACCTTGCCGCTGCTGGCGTTGCTGCCCATGTACTGGGCGATGCCCAGAAGTGCGGCAACATCCGCGATGCCATCGGCGACGGCTACAAGGTTGCCTGCGAACTCTAGTCAACCCCTTTGCACCAATCGATTGCAAAAAGCGGCGGCTGCCCTGTGTGTTGGGCAGCCGCCGCCTGCGTTCGACGGGAAGGCGCAGATAGTCCGATTAGGGCCCAGGAGCTCCTTGACCTTGGCGATGATGGCCTCGTCGGTGGCGTTGGCAAAGAAGTGCTCCTGGAACGGTTTTCGTCTTGCAGGGCAGTTGTCGTTTCTACAGTTCAGCTTCCAGTTCGGCTTTGTGCTCGTAGAGGTAGTCGCGCATGTAGGGGATGGCAAATGAGACCTTGCCGTACGAAGGAGCCTCGATAATCGATTCTCTTAACAGGCGGCTGCGGACGGAACTCACCTGTTGAGGCGTTTTGTTTAGGGCGTCGGCAACCATGCTGGTCGAGCTTGTCTGCCCCAAAGACGCCATGCTCAGCAGATAAGCGATGCACGTGGGCGGAATGCGCTGCAGCGCGGGCTCAATCACCATGGCGCAGAAGCGTTCGCGTGCCGTTGCAATGCCGCGCTCGGCTTCTTCTTCTCCAATAATCGCTGTATGTGCGCGTCTTGCCAACTGCCATGCGTAGTATCCAACGAGTTGGATCATGAAAGGATAGCCTTGCGTTGCCTCGGCAAGTTGGCCGGCAATACCTGGCTGCAACTCCATGCCAGACGCTTCAATGGTTTCCTCGAGGGAGTACGACACTTCGGTTACTGCCACAGCCTTCAGATCAAAGGGGAGGGCACGGCGCAAAAACGTAAGTGTCTTTCCGTTGATGATGCTTTCAATCATCGAAGGCAGCCCCGCAAAAACAAAGGCGATATCAAGGTCTTCGCCGATAACCTGCTGAATCGCAATGGAGAGCGTTCGGACCTCATCGAGCTCTGCGTCTTGAACCTCGTCGAGAGTGATGAGCAGGCCATTTTCATTCTTGGATATTGTCTGTCTCATGGCGTCGCGTAGCGATGGACCGATTCGCTCAATGTCTATGCTGCCGATGGATATGCCAGCTACGGTGGGCTCAAATCTGGCGTGTTTTGCCTGGAATTTGGGCTGCAGCTGTTCGAGAATGCGCTGGCAAAGTCCCTCGGTTGCGACCTCTTTTATGACCGTCCAGCCACGGCTTTGCGCCAAACGTGAGCACTCGTCAAGGAGGACCGTCTTGCCCGTTCCACGGACGCCGGCTATGCGCATTAGGCGCCCCGGGGCACCAGGCCCGTTGACGAGGCCTTCATTGAATTCTTCGAGTACATCTTCGCGGCCGATAATCGTGGGGGGTGTTTTACCTGCTGTGGGCTTAAAAGGGTTTGTTTGCATGTGAGCCACCTTTGCTCAAGATATAGCAAGATATAGCGAAGTATAGCAAGATATAGCAAAGTATAGTGAGATATAGCAACGTATAGCGCTGTTCGCGGGTTCTTACGGTGGTGCTATTTTCCGAATGCCGCGCGGATAAAGCGCTGGGCGAACAGCTTGTTGGCAACTCACGGGGGCTCGGGGTGCCAATTTGGGATGGAGTAGTGCTGTGCCACGAATAGGGCCTATCTACTACGTTTAAGCCGCAGAGGTCAACCATAGCCGGCTATTTTGAAAATCGATAAGCTCTTTACCAGCGGTTTTGTTTTCGCACTTTTCAGCATGGTCTGGGCTCTCCGCGTTAACGTAGTAGATGGCCCCCTTTTGTGGCAAGGGGCCGACCTGCGGCTCAGGGTAGCTAAAAGAGCTCCGTCCCAAAAAGACTGTTGGAAGTTGCGGTGGAATAGTTCCTGTTTTTGCTGCTGAAGGCTTTGAACAGGAACTATTCCACCGCAACTTATGAGGGGGCGGGGGATGCGATAGTATTGCATGGTGGTATTCGATTAACCGAGGCTTCATCCGAGGGCTTTATGGAACAACACCAGCATTATCAGAGCCTGCAAGATCAGGCATACAACGCATTACGCTCCAAGATTATCTATGCCGAGCTCAAGCCCGGCACGCGCCTTTCGGCGATTGGTCTGGAAAAAGAGACGGGAATCGGGCGCACACCCATTCGCGAGTCCTTTGTGCGTCTGCGCGAGCAGGAGCTGGTGGAAACGCGTCCCAAAAGCGGTACCTATGTCTCAAAAATCAGCATGGAGCGTGCCGAGAACGCCTGTTTCTTGCGCGAGAAACTCGAGAGAAGCGTACTCATTAAATGCTGTTCTGCCGCCACGCCCGAGCAAAAGCAGCGGCTTGAGCAGATTCTTACCGAGTCCGAGTCGCTCGACCATGGCGAAACGCGCCGTTTCTTTGACCTGGATAACCTGTTCCATGAGACATGTTTTGAAATTGCCGGTCGTCACATGTTGTGGGATTGGATGAAGAGCATCAACACGCATTTTGAGCGATACAACTGGTTGCGTATGGTGTCGCAGGATTTGGATTGGGAGCCGATCCGTGGGCAGCATCGCCGGATTCTCGAGGCCATTAAGAAGGGCGATACCGACACGGCGAGCTATCTGGCAGAGACGCATTTGCATCTAATGCCCGAGGAACAGGGCCCGGTTATCGCCTTACATCCCGACTATTTTGAGCTGCCTAAAGACTCGTCTATCTAGCCCATCATCGCATCTGCTCGAGACGCAAAAAACGACGCTGCTCACCTACAGCGTTTTGCAAGCGAGATTTTTAAAAAAATGCCTAAAATGGCTCAGGCTGCCGACAATGGGGAAACGGGGTGCGCCATGGCGCAGATGAGAATCAAGGACATTGCCGCCGAGGCGGGCGTGAGCCCGGCCACGGTCTCGCGCTATCTCAACAACCGCCCCGGGCAGATGACCGAGGAGACCCGCGCCCGCATCGCCGAGGTCATCGAGCGCACCGGCTATCGCCCACGTGCTGCCGCGCGCAATCTGCGCAGCTCGCGTACCAACCTCATCGGTGTGATCCTGGCCGACATCGCCAACCCGTTCTCGAGCGCCATGCTCGAGGGCCTTTCCGCCAGCGCCGCGGCGCGCGGCTGCTCGCTCATGACGGTCATTAGCGGCAACGACCCCGCTAAGGAAGCGGAGTCGCTCACCAGACTTATCGATGCCGGCGTGGACGGCCTGGTCGTCAACACCTGCGGAGGCAATGACGAGGCGATCGCCGCGGCAGCGGGACGTCTGCCCGTCGTGCTGCTCGACCGCGACGTTGCCGACGGCGGTGTCGATCTGGTGACATCTAACAACCGTGAGCTGGTCGCCGGCCTGGTAGACGCCTTGACCGCCGCTGGCAGCGAGCGCCTGTGCCTGCTCACCGAGGCAAGCGACGACAGCCCCGTGCGTCGCAAGCGCGCCGAGGCCTTTACCGACGAGCTTTTGCACCGCGGCCTTGCCGGCGAGGTCGTCACCCTGGCCGACGGGGGCGCCACGGGCGTCGGCCGCCTGGACGAGACCATCCGCGGCTATGCAGGTAAAAAGCTCGGCCTCATTGCTGTCAACGGCTTGGTTTTCCTGCGTCTGACCGAGGCGCTAGCGCAGCTGGGACCCTCGCTGCCGGCGGGGCTCAAGATCGCGACGTTTGACGACTACCCCTGGAACCATGTGCTCTTTGGCGGCGTGACCACGGCCGCGCAGGACACCCTCACCATTGCCGAGCGCGTGGTCGAGCGCCTGTCCGAGCGCATCGACGTCGTCACCACCACGGTGGGCGAGGCCGCAAAGCTGGCGCCCAAACGCATCGAGATCCCCGGCCACATCGAACACCGCGCTTCGACCTCGCGCTAGTCTGTATGATAATATATAGACAATGTCATACAGGAGGTATCCATGGCTGCGTCTGTGCTGAGTGTGCGAGTGGACTCGTCAATTAAAGACTCATTTGCCGAACTGTGCGAAGAGCTTGGCATGACTTCGTCTGTTGCGGTCAATATGTTTATGAGGCAGATGCTGCGCGAGCGCTCTCTGCCGTTTGTTCCTTCACTTGGTAAAAGCTCTGCGAGCGAAAGCGCCGCGGCGGGCATTTTGGATACTGCCCAGATTGAGTCCGCCGTCCGCGAGGCAGCCAGCACGATTCCCGCCATCAAAACCGTGATTCTATTTGGTTCGTATGCCCGTGGCGAGGCGCATGCCGATAGTGATATTGACTTGCGCCTCGAAGTCGATCGCGAGCGGGGCTTTGGTCTTTTCGCGCTGTCGGCATTTGGTGAGGCGGTGCGCAAAAAAACCGGGAGGCAGGTTGACCTCGTCTCGAGTGACTATCTTGATGACGATCTTGCCGCGGTAATCGAGCGCGAAGGAGTGATCCTTTATGATCGCGCGTAAGTCAGACAGCCTTCGCGCCCAAGAGGTTTTGGAGGCCATCTCCGAAACGAACGAGCGCATCAAGGCTTTTGATATCACCGAGGACCAGTTTCTGCATGCGAATGACGTGCGGACGAGGGCGTTGGCGGACTCCCTTTTGATGTGTGCGCTTAGGGTGACGGAAGAAGCGGGCAAATTGTCGGAACGCTCGCAGCGGCTTCATCCCGAAATTGAATGGCGTGGAATTATCGGCATGAGAAATTATCTTGCGCATGATTACGGCAATGTCGACCGCTCGGTTGTTTGGGATGCAGTGACGATGGAGTTCCCTACGCTGGAACGAGCCTGTAGACAAATTGTCTCCGAATCTGAACGCTAGCCGCTCGTTCGCAACTGCCTGTTCGCACACGTTTTTTGAGCGCTTGATACGCTTTAACCCTGCGGAAACATTTTTCTGCGATAGTATCTGCGATATAGACCAGTCGAAACCCGCCCGAAAGAAAGGGGAGCGACATGAACCAGCAGAACATCGATTACGTACTCCGCTCCGTAGAGCAGCGTGACATCCGCTTTGTGCGTCTGTGGTTTGTCGACATTCTCGGCCGCCTCAAGAACTTTGCCATTAGCCCCGAGGACCTCGAGGTCGCTTTTGAGGAGGGTATTGGCTTTGACGGCTCAGCCATCGAGGGCTTTGCCACGCCCGAGGAAGCCGACATGCTGGCATTCCCCGATGCTTCGACCTTCCAGATCTTGCCGTGGCGCCCGAGCCACAACGGAGTCGCCCGCGTGTTCTGCGACGTGTGCACCCCCGATCGCAAGCCGTTTGCCGGCGACCCGCGCGATGCCCTGCGCCGCATGTTCCGCAAGGCCGAGAAGGCTGGCTATCTGCTCAACGTGGGCGCCGAGCTGGAGTACTACTACTTCCCCGACGAGCACACCCCCGAGCCGCTCGACAACGTTGGCTACTTCGATCTTTCGGTGAGCGATGCCGCTCGCGACCTGCGTCGCAACACGGTCCTCACGCTCGAGAAGATGTCCGTGCCCGTGGAGTACACCTTCCACGCCGCCGGCCGCTCGCAGCACGGCATGAGCCTGCGTCATGCCGAGGCCCTGAGCATGTCCGACGCCATCACCACGGCCAAGCTCATCATTAAGCAGCAGGCCTACGAGAGCGGTTGCCACGCCTCCTTTATGCCCAAGCCGTTGGCAGGCGAGGACGGCAGTGCTATGTTCCTGTGCCAGTCGCTATTCGACCACGACGGCAACAACGTCTTTTGGGGCGAGGACGACGAGAAGTACCACCTCTCCGATACCGCCAAGCACTACATGGCCGGCATCCTGGCGCACGCACGCGAGATCAGCGCCATCACCAACCCCACGGTCAACTCGTACAAGCGCATCACCACGGGTGGCGACTCCGTGCCGCAGTACGCCACGTGGGGCCTGCGCAACCGCGCGAGCATGATCCGCATCCCGGTCTACAAGCCCGGCAAGCAGCTGTCCACGCGCATCGAGCTTCGTAGCCCCGACCCCATGGCCAATCCGTACCTGGTCAACGCCGTCACGCTGGCGGCTGGTCTGGACGGCATCGAGCGCAAACTGGAGCTCCCGCCCGAGGCCACGGCCGAGACGCTCAAGCTCACCGACCGCCAGATGGTCGAGGCCGGCTACACGCCGCTGCCGCGCTCGCTCAAAGAGGCGCTCGACGTCTTTGAGGACTCGCAGTTTATGAAGGGTGCCCTCGGCGAGCACATCCACAGCTTCTTCCTCAAAAAGAAGCGCAACGAGTGGCATAAGTTTGAGTCCACGATCACCGAGTGGGAGATCAAGCATTATCTGGCGAACTCCTAATCGCGCTGGCTTGTTCCAGTACGATTGAGCTCATTTCCTTGGAGGCCGATATGTCCGAAAAGAGTGCCCTGTTCATGGCGCGCACGACGCGCTTCCACGAGTTTGCCCGCAGCTTGACGACCACCTTGGGTGTCGAGGTGAGCCTGGCCACCCCCGATTCGCCGACTGCGGCGCACGACTTTGACCTGCTGATCCTCGATTCCGATGGCATCCGCAGCGACCGCATCGATCAGATTGCCAAGTGGCTTGACGATCGCGGCGGCGTCCCCATGTTGGTGATCGTCGACGACGAGGCGCTCGGCACCCTGCGACTGCCAAATCACGCGCATGCCGACTTTGTATGCCCCACGGCGACGCCCAACGAGCTCAAGGCTCGCGCACAGCGCCTGATGGGCGAGGAGGAGATCGTCGCCGCCGACGATGTGCTCAACATCGATAACCTCGAGATTAACCTGGCTACCTACCAGGTGACACTCGATAACGAGCCCATCGACCTGACGCTGATGGAGTACTCGCTGCTGAGCTTTTTGGCGACGCATCCCAACCGTGCCTACAGCCGCGAGGTGCTGCTGCACCGCGTGTGGGGCTTCGAGTACTGCGGCGGCACGCGCACCGTCGACGTGCACATCCGACGCATCCGCTCCAAGGTGGGCCCGCAGATCGCGGCACACATCACCACCGTCCGCGGCGTGGGCTATCTGTTTAAGGACTAGATTTCCACCATAAAGGGGACAGGCACCTTTGTGGTGGTTTTGACGTAGGTACGGGTTCCTTTCGGGCCTGCAACAGAACTTAAGCATTCCTAAAAGATTGCGTTCTCATACACGAGCACCTGCATATTGGGGTACAACTCAACGTGAACAATGATGGCCCGCCACGTGTTTGGCGGGCCTTTGGTTATTTGACGAAAGGATTGCAGCTATGAGCGAGAACGATTCCCAGCGTCCCCAGGATGCGGGCCACGCCGGCGAGACTCAGCAGCAGCCGCGCGTGCAGGTGGAGTCGACGCCTGCCGACGGCAACATTCCCTACGTGCAGGCCTACGACACACAGACCGGCCAGCCGCTAGGCAGCCAGCAGGTCGTAAACAAGCACACAGTGGTCAAGACCAAGACCAAAAAGCTGCCGATCTTTATTACGGCGCTCGCCGGCTGTGCCTGCGGCGCCCTGCTGGTCATCGCGCTCATTATGAGTGGCACGCTCAACATTGGCGGCGGAAAGAATGCCGTGACGGCGGGTGCTTCGGGTTCGTCGACGCAAAAGATTACGATCGACTCCGAGGACACCACACTTGCCGAGGCCGTTTCTGCCAAGGCCCTGCCCTCCGTCGTTTCCATCACCGCCACTTCGAGCGGCAGCCAGAATGGCTCGCTTTCGCAGTCTGCCGACGAGTCGGATAGCTCGGGCAGCGTTGGTTCGGGCGTGGTGCTCGATACCGAGGGCCACATCCTCACCAACAACCATGTGGTCGATGGCTACGACCAGTACGTGGTGACCATGGACGACGGCACCACCTACGAGGCCGAGTTCGTGGGCAACGACGCCTCGAGCGACCTGGCCGTCATCAAGCTCAAGGACGCCGACGCCTCCAAGCTCACGCCGATCGAGATCGGTGACTCCTCCAAGCTCAACGTGGGCGAGTGGGTCATGGCGATCGGTTCGCCGTTTGGCAACGAGCAGTCTGTCTCCACCGGTATCGTCTCGGCGCTCTACCGCTCCACGGCCATGAGCTCTACCAGCGGCAACACTATCTACGCCAACATGATCCAGACCGATGCCGCCATCAACCCGGGCAACTCCGGCGGCGCGCTCGTCAATGACAACGGCGAGCTCGTGGGCATCAACTCGCTCATCGAGAGCTACTCGGGCTCCAGCTCAGGCGTGGGCTTTGCTATTCCCGTTAACTACGCCAAGAACATTGCCGACCAGATCATCGGCGGCAAGACGCCGGTGCATCCGTACATGGGCGCTACGCTTTCGAGCGTCAATGCGCTCAACGCCCGCACTAACAAGCTGAGCACCGATAGCGGCGCGTATGTGGCAAGCGTCGTCGAGGACGGTCCTGCCGCCAAGGCTGGCATCCAAGAGGGCGATGTCATTACTAAGCTGGGCGACGATGAGATTACGAGCGCCGATGGCCTGATCATCGCGCTGCGCAGCCACGAGGTGGGCGAGAAGGTCGAGATCACGCTCATGCGCGGCAAGGAGGAGAAGAAGGTCACCGTCGAGCTGGGCTCCGATGAGGAGCTGCAGAACCACCAGCAGGACGACAGTTCGACCGACACCGGCAACGGCGGTATTACCGACGAGCAGCTGCGCCAGTACCTGGAGGAGCTACTAGGCCAGCAGGGCCAGGGTCAGGGCTACGGCCAGGGTTACTAACGAGCCGTATCGCACATACCGATGCCAGAGGGGGCCGTCCCATCAATGTGGGACAGCCCCCTCTTTTCTCATTGATCCGTTGGGAACGGAGGAAAACGGATCATTTAGAACTGGCAAGGGCATGGTTTGATCGCGCGATCCACCCCGGCCTGGTGGCTGCCGATTCGGTGCGGTTCGAAAGGGCTATTCGGCGCCATAGTGACCGGTGGTACTCTAGTAACCGTTTGAAATCGAGCGAAGGAGTGCCGCTATGGAGCAATCGAGCCTGTTTGGTGACGGTGTGGACATCGATACCGAAACGCCCGCGAGTGCGGATGTCGCTGCACCGGCCGATGCCCGTGCCCAGGCGGCAGCGCGTGCGGCCGAGCTGCGCCACGAGCTCGATTACCACGCCTATCGCTACTACATGCTCGATGCGCCCGAGATCACGGACGCCGCCTTTGACAAAATGCTCGTTGAGCTGCAGGAAATCGAGGCCACCTACCCCGACCTGGTGACGCCCGACAGCTATACCCAGCGCGTGGGCGGCTACGTGAGCGAGCAGTTTACGCCGGTCACGCACATGGCGCGCATGTATTCCATGGACGATGCCATGGATTTGGATGAACTTGACGCGTGGCTCCAGCGCACCGAGGATGCGCTCGGTGCCGGTAGCGTCACCTATACCTGCGAGCTTAAGATCGACGGTCTGGGCGTCGCGCTTACCTACCAAAACGGCACCTTCGTACGTGCGGCCACACGTGGCGATGGCACCACGGGCGAGGATGTGTCGCTCAACGTGCGCACCATCAAGGATGTGCCCATGCACCTGTCCGAGCCGGCGCTCGCCCACATGGGCGCCGACCGCGAGCGTACCATTGAGGTGCGCGGCGAGGTCTACATGCCTAAGGGCAGCTTTGTTCGTCTGAACGACGAGGCCGATGCCGAGGGTCGCGACCCCTTCGCCAACCCGCGCAACGCTGCCGCCGGCAGCCTGCGCCAAAAGGACCCCAAGATCACGGCACGCCGCGATCTTGCCACCTTTATCTATGCCATCGCCGATACCGATCCGCTGCACGTCCACAGCCAGCGCGAGTTCCTCGACTGGCTGCGCAACGCTGGCTTTAGCGTCAACCCTAACGTTGCCCGTTGCGCCACACCCGCCGAGGTTCACGAGTTCTGTGCCCAGGCGCTTGAGCACCGCGGTGACCTGGACTACGACATCGACGGCGTGGTCGTAAAGGTCGATAGCTTCCAACAGCAGCTCGACCTGGGCTTTACCGCCCGCGCGCCGCGCTGGGCCATTGCCTTTAAGTTCCCGCCCGAGGAAAAGCAGACCATCCTGCGCGAGATTCGCATCCAGGTGGGCCGCACCGGTGTGCTCACGCCGGTCGCCGAGTTCGACCCGGTGACGGTTGCCGGCTCCACCATCGCGCGCGCCACGCTGCACAACATCGACGAGATCCGTCGCAAAAACGTGCGCGAGGGCGACACCATCATCGTGCACAAGGCGGGTGACGTGATTCCCGAGGTTGTGGGCCCGGTGCTCGACAAGCGCCCGGCCGATTCGGTTGACTGGCACATGCCCGAGGTCTGCCCCGTGTGCGGCAGCCCCGTGGTCCACGAGGACGGTGAGGTTGCCTACCGCTGCGTCTCCATCGACTGCCCCGCGCAGCTCAAGGAGCGCCTGCTCCACTGGGTGAGCCGCGGCTGCATGGACGTCGACGGCCTGGGCGACGAGATCGTCGACAAGATGATCGCCGCCGGACTGATCCATGATGTCGCGGACTTCTACCAGCTCACGGTCGACGACATCGCCGGACTGGACACGGGGCGCACCTATGCCAGCTCCAACAGCAAAAAGGGCGTCAAGAAGGGCGATCCCATTCCGGTGGGCCTTAAGACGGCCGAGAAAATCATTGCCGAGCTCAACAAGTCCAAGAGCCAGCCACTCGGTCGCGTGCTGTTTGCCCTGGGCATCCGCCACGTGGGCAAGAGCGTGGGCGAGGTCATCGCCGAGCGATTCCTGTCGATTGACAAGCTTATCTTGGCGAGCGAAGAGGATATTGCCGAGTGCGAGGGCATCGGTCCCAAGATTGCGGCGAGCGTCAAGCAGTTCCTGGCCGTGCCCGAGAACCTTGCCGTGCTGGAGCGCCTGCGCCAGGCGGGCCTGTCGCTCGAGGTCGACTTGGGCGCCGCGCACGCGCAAGCCGCAGCCGACGCTGGCGTGGCGGGCGAGCTCGCCGACGCACAGCCGCTTGCGGGTTTAACCTT